>NZ_JBSFYW010000009.1:0-196268 GCF_053599975.1 Streptomyces sp. NPDC005141
AGCTTGAACTTGTCGATCGTGATGACCCACGCGGCAAGGAGACCGGCCGCACCCGTGATCACCAGCAGCAGGGCGAGGGCACGGCTGCCGCCGGCCGTCCGCGGCGCGGCGGGGCGTTCCTGGTCGGTCGGGATGTCCTTGACTGTCGTCTTGCTCATCACGCCGTTTCCGTAGCTTCGAAGGGGCCTGCGGGGCAGGCTCATTGTGCCGCACCCGCCCGCTTGTCCACCGTTCGGTGGACATAAGAAGGTACGCACGGTCCTCCCGGAGCGTTCGGTTCCGCGGGAGGCTCGCGGTCATGACTACAGACGCGGACCGGCTCGCGGTGGACGTACGGGGGCTGCGCAAGCAGTACGGGGACGTGACCGCCGTCGACGGCATCGATCTCGGCATCCGGCAGGGCGAGGTCTTCGGCCTGCTCGGGCCGAACGGAGCGGGCAAGAGCACCACCGTGGAGATCCTCCAGGGCAACCGCCGGCGGGACGCGGGCGAGGTCTCCGTGCTCGGCTCGGACCCGGCGACCGCCACGCGCGCGTGGCGGTCCCGTGTCGGAATCGTCTGGCAGGACGAATCCGCGCCCGCCGAGTTGACGGTGGGCGAGACGGTGCGGCATTTCTCCCGCTATTACCCGAATCCCCGCGATCCCGAGGAGGTCATCGGCCTGGTCGGTCTGCAGGAGAAGGCGGGCAGCAGGATCAAGTCGCTCTCGGGCGGTCAGCGGCGACGGCTCGATGTGGCCCTCGGCGTGATCGGCGGCCCCGAACTGCTCCTCCTGGACGAGCCGACGACGGGATTCGACCCGGCGGCACGACGGCAGTTCTGGGACCTGATCCGCAAGCTGGCCGACGAGGGCACGACCATCCTCCTGACCACGCACTACTTGGAGGAGGCGGAAGCCCTGGCGGACCGGCTGGCGGTCGTCGCGCGCGGCCGTGTCGTCGCCGAGGGCGAACCGGCCGCGCTCCGCGAGCGCTTCGGCACCGGGGCCACGGTCGAGTGGACGGAGGCCGACGGCAGCCCGCGCAGTGAGCGCACTGACACCCCCACCAGGACCGTCGCCGCGCTCACGCACCGTTTCGACGGGGAGATCCCGGGGCTCCGGGTGAGCCGCCCCACCCTGGAGGACGTCTATCTGCGACTGACCGGCCTGGAGGACGCGCGATGACCACCACCGACGCACGCGTGCGCACGAGGACCGCGGCGGGCAGGCTGCCCGGAGCGTGGGGGCTGGGGCTGCGGCGCGGCGCCCTGGAGATCAGGCAGTTCTTCCGGCAGCGCGACCAGGTGATGTTCACCTTCGCCTTCCCGGTCGTCTTCCTGTTCCTGTTCGCGTCGATCTTCAGCGACGACGTGGCGGGCGCGGGCATCACCGCCTCCCAGCTGTACGTCCCGGCGATGATGGCCGCGGGCATCATGTCGACCAGTTTCCAGTCGCTCGGCATCTCGATCGCGATCGAGCGGGACGAGAGGGTGCTGCGGCGGCTGCGCGGGACACCGATGCCGCCCGCCGCGTACTTCCTCGGCAAGATATGGCTGGTTCTCGTCACCGGCGCCCTGGAGACGGCGATCCTGCTCCTCGTCGGCACCACGCTGTACGACGTCGACCTGCCCTCGGACCCGGGCAAGTGGGCGGACTTCGCCTGGATCTTCGTCCTGGGGCTCACGGCCTGCGCCCTGCTGGGCATCGCGATCAGTTCGGTCCCGAAGTCGGGCAAGAGTGCCACGTCGGTGGTCGTCCTGCCGTTCCTGGTCCTCCAGTTCATCTCCGGCGTCTACATCGCCATCGACACCATCCCGGACTGGATGCTGAACATCGGCGCGTTGTTCCCCCTCAAGTGGATGTGCCAGGGGCTGCGCGGGGTGTTCCTGCCCGAGTCCGCCAAAGTCCTCGAACAGGCGGGAGGCTGGGAGTTCGGGCGGATCGCCCTGGTGCTCGGGGCATGGTGCGTCGGAGGATTGCTGCTGTGCCTGCTGACCTTCCGATGGAAGAACCGGCGCGACGGATGAGGACTCCGGCCGCGCGCCCCGACTCGGCGCCGGACGCGGTGCGTTCGGCACAGGAGCCGAGCGGGGCTCCCGCGCGTCCCGCGTCGGGCGGGGGCCGGCCGGTGCCGGGATCAGCCCGTACCGTGCCGGGCCAGGAGCGGCCGGGGCCGGGTCGGGAGCCGCTGGGGCCGGTGCCCCGGCGAGGCGGTCGCCGAGGCGGGAGGACCCGCCGCCGGCCGGGGCACCGGCCGGCGGCGGTCGGTCGCCGATGCGGGAGGACCCGCGTCAGCCCAGGCGGGACCGCAGTTCGGCCACGATCGCGTCGACCGCGACCGCCGCCTGCTCCCCGGACTCCATGTCCTTGAGCTGCACGACGCCCTCGGCGAGATCACGCTCGCCGGCGACGATCGTGAAGCGCGCGCCGCTGCGGTTCGCGTTCTTCATCGCGCCCTTGAGCCCCTTCGCGCCGTACGAGAAGTCGGCGGCGACACCGAGCCTGCGCAGTTCGGTGACCACACCGAACAGCGTCCGGCGGGCCTCCTCCCCGAGCGGCACCGCGAACACACTGGTGGCCGACGGGAGTTCGAGCTCCACACCCTCCGCCTCCAGCGCCAGCACCGTACGGTCGACGCCCAGCGCCCAGCCGACGGACGGCAGCGCGGGACCGCCGATCATCTCGGACAGTCCGTCGTAACGGCCACCGCCGCCCACCGCGGACTGCGAACCGAGACCGTCGTGCACGAACTCGAACGTGGTCCGCGTGTAGTAGTCGAGTCCGCGCACCAGCTTCGGGTCGTCCTCGAAGGAGACGCCCGCGGCCGTGATCAGGTCGCGCACCTCCTCGTGGTACGCCTTGCAGGCGTCACAGAGGTAGTCCCGCAGCAACGGCGCCCCGCCCAGCTGCTTCTGGACGTCCTCGCGCTTGTCGTCGAGGACGCGCAGCGGGTTGATCTCCGCACGGCGGAGGGTGTCCTCGTCGAGGTCCAGGCCGCCCAGGAAGTCCTGCAGCGCGGCCCGGTAGACGGGACGGCACTCCTTGTCGCCCAGGCTGTTGAGCAGAATCCGGAAGTCGCGCAGGCCGAGCGAGCGGTAGGCCTGGTCCGCCAGGATGATCAGCTCGGCGTCGAGCGCCGGGTCCTCGGCTCCGATCGCCTCGGCGCCCACCTGGGAGAAGTGGCGGTAACGGCCCTTCTGGGGACGCTCGTAGCGGTAGTACGAGCCCGAGTACCAGAGCTTGACGGGGAGGTTGCCCAGCTTGTGCAGGTTGGCCTCGAGGGCCGCGCGCAGCACGGAGGCGGTGCCCTCGGGGCGCAGCGCCAGCCTGTCGCCGCCCTTGGTCTCGAAGGCGTACATCTCTTTGGTCACGATGTCGGTGGACTCACCGACACCGCGCGCGAACAGTTCGACGCTCTCGAAACCGGGCGTCTCGATGTAGCCGTAGCCGGAGTTGCGCAGCGGGGCGGCGATCGCCTCGCGGACCGCGAGGTACTTGGCGCTGTCCGGCGGAATCAGGTCGTACGTGCCCTTGGGGGCCTTGAAGGTGCTCACGAAGTCTCTCGTCACATTCCTCGTCGAGGAGCGGAGGTCGGGTCCGCTCCCAGGCCGGCGGCCACCTGCCGCAGATACGGGTTGGTGGCGCGCTCCTGGCCGATGGTCGTCTGGGGGCCGTGGCCGGACAGCACCACGGTCGAGTCGTCGAGCGGCAGGCACACACGGCCCAGCGAGTCGAGCATCTCGTCCATGTCGCCGCCCGGCAGGTCGGTGCGTCCGATGGAGCCGGCGAAGAGCAGATCCCCGGAGAAGAACACGGACGGGATGTCCGCGCTCTCGGGCATCCGGAACGCCACCGACCCCTTCGTATGGCCCGGCGCGTGCGCGACGGAGAGGTCGAGACCCGCCAGCTTCAGCTCGGCGCCGTCGGTCAGCGTCCGCACGTCGTCGGGCTCCCCCACGGTCAGTTCACCCATCAGCGGCATTCCGATGGAGCGGCCGAGCGCCCGCTCGGGGTCGCTCATCATGAACCGGTCCTCGGGGTGGATCCAGGCCGGCACGTCGTGCGCTCCGCACACCGGGACGACCGAGGCGACGTGGTCGATGTGGCCATGGGTGAGGATGACCGCGACGGGCTTGAGCCGATGCTTCTCGAGTGCGTCCTCGACTCCCTGGGCGGCCTGATGGCCCGGGTCGATGATCACGCACTCCTCACCGGCGGCGGGGGCGACCAGGTAACAGTTGGTCCCCCAGGCCCCGGCGGGGAACCCGGCAATGAGCACGATCGTCCTTCGTGGTGGCGTACGCGCTGGTGTCGTACGGGGCGGGTGGCTGTGGATCAGAGCCTACCGGCGCTGCCGATTCCTCAGCGAACCCATATACGGTACGGGGCACACGCAGGCGGTCGGCTCACAAGACGCACGCGTCCCACACGACGTACGAGACGCACGAGGAGAAACCCGGTGGTCAGCCAGGAACAGCGGCGGCGTCAGCTCGCCCGGGAGAAGTTCTTGCGACAGCAGCAGCGCCGCACAAACTCGCGACGCAAGACCCATACACGCAACGCGGTGATCGCGTCGGTCGTCGGCGTGGTCGTCGCGGGCGGTGCGCTGTCGTACGTGACCGGGGTCTTCAAGAACGACGACAAGAAGACCAACGCGGGCGCCGAGGTGACTCCGAGCGCCACGCCGAGCAAGGCGCCCGATCCGTGCGAGAAGCCGGCCGAGGGCAAGGTGAAGTCGCTGAGCTGGAAGAAGGAGCCGGCGGTCACCGTCGACAAGGCCGCGGACTACACCATGAAGATGGCGACGACCTGCGGCGACATAGACATCGCCCTCAAGGCGTCCGCCGCCCCGCACACGGTGAACTCGTTCGCGTTCCTCGCGGGCAAGGGCTTCTTCGACCACACCAAGTGCCACCGGCTCACCACGAACGGCATCTTCGTGCTGCAGTGCGGTGACCCGACGGCCCAGGGCTCCGGCGGTCCCGGCTACACGATCCCGGACGAGAACCTGAAGGACAAAACCCTCAAGAACAACGTGTACCCGGCGGGCACGATCGCCATGGCCAACACCGGCCAGAAGCACACCGGCGGCAGCCAGTACTTCCTCGTCTACCAGGACAGTCAGCTTCCGCCCAGCTACACACCGTTCGGAACTATTTCCAAGTCCGGCATGACGGTCCTCAAGAAGATCGCGGCCGCCGGCGAGAGTACGGGCCAGGGCGACGGAGCACCCAACGCGACGGTCGTCATCAACAGGATGACCGTGACGAAATCCTGACCGCCAGCTGCTTAATTTCGGTCGCGCGGGATGCGGACAGCCGCCCCGCCGGTCGCCTATGTTGGCCGTGACGAAACTGTGGACGATGCCAGGGGGCGCTGACGCCCCTCACAGGCATCATGTGGAGGAGGCGCTGTGAGCAGCGACCCGTGGGGCCGCGTCGACGAGACGGGGACCGTGTACGTGCGTACGGCCGACGGCGAGCAGGTCGTCGGTTCCTGGCAGGCCGGCTCCCCTGATGAGGCGTTGGCCTACTTCGAGCGCAAGTACGAGGGCCTGGTTGTCGAGATCGGCCTCCTCGAAAAGCGAGTGAAGACCACCGACCTGTCGGCGAAGGACGCCCAGACCGCCATCGATCACATCCGTGAGCAGGTGGACGCCCACCACGCGGTCGGCGATCTGAACACGCTGAAGGTCCGGCTGGACAAGCTCGTGGAAACGGTCGACGCGCGCCGTGAGGAGCGCAAGGTCCAGCGGGCCAAGCAGTCCGACGAGGCACGGCACGCCAAGGAGGCGCTGGTCGTCGAGGCCGAGGAGCTGGCCCAGAGCGACCAGTGGCGGGCTGCCGGTGAGCGGCTGCGGGCCCTGGTGGACACCTGGAAGGGGCTGCCGCGACTCGACCGCAAGTCGGACGACGAGCTGTGGCACCGCTTCTCGCACGCCCGCTCGGCGTTCTCCAAGCGGCGCAAGGCGCACTTCGCCTCGCTGGACGCGCAGCGCGAGGAGGCCCGCAAGACCAAGGAGAAGCTGGTCGCCGAGGCCGAGTCGCTGTCCGGCTCGACGGACTGGGGCCCGACGGCGGCCCGCTACCGCGAGCTGATGGCGGACTGGAAGGCCGCGGGCCGCGCCCAGCGCGAGCACGAGGACGACCTGTGGAACCGCTTCCGCGGCGCCCAGGACGTGTTCTTCGCGGCGCGCAGCTCCGTCTTCGCCGAGCGTGACGCGGAGCAGTCGGAGAACCTGAAGCTCAAGGAGGAGCTGGCCGAGGAGGCCGAGAAGCTCGTCCCGGTGCAGGACCTGAAGGCGGCCCGTGCGGCCTTCCGTTCCATCAACGAGCGCTGGGAGGCCATCGGTCACGTGCCGCGCGACGCCCGCCCGAAGGTCGAGGGCAGGATGCACGCGGTCGAGCGGACCCTCCAGGAGTCCGAGGAGACCGAGTGGCGCCGGACGAACCCGGAGGCACGCGCGCGTGCCGAGGGTCTGACCGGTCAGCTCCAGGCCGCCGTGGACAAGCTCCAGGGCCAGGTCGAGGCGGCGCGCTCCGCGGGCAACACCGCGAAGGCCGACAAGCTCCAGAAGGAGCTGGACGGCCGTCAGGCGCTGCTGGACCAGGCGCTGAAGGGTCTTCAGGAGTTCGGCGGCTGACATCGCCCGACACACGAAGGGGCTCCCGTACGCAACGTACGGGAGCCCCTTCGCGTGGTGCCCGGCCACCGGGCCGGGCACCGGCCGGTGTCAGGCCTCGGAGGGCCGGCGGGCCGACGTCACGCGGTACACGTCGTACACGCCCTCCACGCCCCGTACGGCCTTCAGGACGTGTCCGAGATGCTTGGGGTCGCCCATCTCGAAGGTGAAGCGGGAGGTGGCGACTCGGTCGCGGGAGGTCTGGACGGCCGCGGACAGGATGTTGACGTGCTGGTCGGACAGGACGCGCGTGACGTCCGACAGGAGCCGGGACCGGTCCAGGGCCTCGACCTGAATGGCGACCAGGAAGACCGAGGACTGGGTGGGCGCCCACTCGACCTCGAGGATGCGTTCGGGTTCGCGCGACAGCGAGTCGACGTTGACGCAGTCGCTGCGGTGCACCGACACACCGCTTCCGCGGGTGACGAAGCCGATGATCGGGTCACCCGGCACCGGCGTACAGCACCGGGCGAGCTTGACCCACACGTCGTCGACGCCCTTGACGACCACACCGGGGTCGTTGTTGCTGCGCCGCTTGCGGCCGCGGCCGCGCGCGTGCGGTACGGACTCGTCGATCTCCTCGGTGGCCGCCTCCTCGCCGCCGAGCGCCTGGACGAGCTTCTGGACGACGCTCTGGGCCGTGACATGGCCCTCGCCGATCGCCGCGTACAGGGACGAGATGTCGGGGTAGCGCATCTCGTGCGCGAGGGTGACCAGGGAGTCGCCGGTGAGGATGCGCTGGATCGGCAGGTTCTGTTTGCGCATCGCGCGGGCGATGGCGTCCTTGCCGTGCTCGATCGCCTCGTCGCGGCGTTCCTTGGAGAACCAGGCGCGGATCTTGTTGCGGGCGCGCGGCGACTTCACGAAGCCGAGCCAGTCGCGGGAGGGTCCCGCCCCGGCCGCCTTGGAGGTGAAGACCTCCACCAAGTCACCGTTGTCCAGGGTGGATTCGAGCGGCACGAGGCGTCCGTTGACCCGTGCCCCTATCGTCCGGTGGCCGACCTCCGTGTGAACCGCGTACGCGAAGTCCACCGACGTCGCACCGGCCGGAAGCGCTATGACATCGCCCTTGGGCGTGAAGACGAAGACCTCGTTGCGCGACAGGTCGAAGCGCAGGGACTCCAGGAACTCGCTGGGGTCCTCGGTCTCCTTCTGCCAGTCGAGCAACTGGCGCAGCCACGCCATGTCGTTGACGGTGTCCTGGCCCGCGCTGCCCTTGGCCGCCCGGGGCACGTCCGTACGGATCTTGGAGGAGCCGGCGACGGTCTCCTGCTTGTACTTCCAGTGCGCGGCGATGCCGTACTCGGCGCGGCGGTGCATGTCGAACGTACGGATCTGGAGTTCGACGGGCTTGCCGTTGGGGCCGATGACCGTCGTGTGGAGCGACTGGTACATGTTGAACTTCGGCATCGCGATGTAGTCCTTGAACCGGCCGGGGACCGGGTTCCATCGCGCGTGCACGGTGCCGAGCGCCGCGTAGCAGTCGCGGACGGTGTCCACGAGGACACGGATGCCCACCAGGTCGTAGATCTCCGCGAAGTCACGGCCGCGGACGATCATCTTCTGGTAGACGCTGTAGTAGTGCTTCGGGCGGCCGGTGACGGTCGCCTTGATGCGGGCCGCGCGCAGGTCGGACTGGACCTCGTCGGTGACTATGGCGAGATATTCGTCGCGCTTGGGGGCGCGCTCGGCGACCAGGCGCACGATCTCGTCGTACATCTTGGGGTAGAGGATCGCGAAGGCGAGGTCCTCCAGCTCCCACTTGATGGTGTTCATGCCCAGGCGGTGAGCGAGCGGCGCGTAGATCTCCAGGGTCTCGCGCGCCTTCTTCTCCTGCTTCTCGCGCTTGAGATAACGCATGGTGCGCATGTTGTGCAGCCGGTCGGCGAGCTTGATGACCAGGACGCGGGGGTCCTTGGCCATGGCGACGACCATCTTGCGCACGGTCTCGGCCTGGGCGGCCTCGCCGAACTTGACCTTGTCCAGCTTGGTGACGCCGTCGACGAGCAGCCCGACCTGGTCGCCGAAGTCGCGGCGCAGGGTGTCGAGGCCGTACTCGGTGTCCTCGACCGTGTCGTGCAGGAGACCGGCCATCAGCGTCGCCGGGTCCATGCCCAGCTCGGCGAGGATGGTCGTGACGGCGAGCGGGTGCGTGATGTACGGGTCGCCGCTCTTGCGCTTCTGGCCTCGGTGCCAGCGCTCGGCGACCTGGTACGCCTTCTCGATCTGCCGGAGCGTCGCCGTCTCGATCTTGGGGTCGTTGCTGCGCACTATCCGCAGCAGCGGCTCCAGAACCGGGTTGTACGGGTTCGAGCGCTGGACGCCGAGACGGGCGAGGCGGGCGCGGACGCGGTTGGAGGAGCCACCGGAGCGCGCGGGCTGACCTGCCGCGGGACGGACCGCCGGGGTGCTCGCGGGGCGCTCGGGAGGGGCCGGCTTGGGGCGTGACTGCTCGGCCGCCGAGTCGTCGGGCGCTGACTGGGCGTGCTCCACCGGCCCGCTCGCGGCGTTCCCTGCGGGCGTCTCCGCGGGGCCCGAGGCGGGCTCGGGCTTGGTGGAGGCGGTTCCCCCCAGGCGTTCAGCACTGGGGGCGAGTGGCTGGGCCTCGTCTGGCAAGAGGGCTCCTCGTGCGCGATCCGGGTCCCCCGGTCAGGCTCCGGAAACCCCATGGTAGCGATCCCGGGCGCCGGACTCGCTGTCGGCCGCCGGGGGCGGCCTCGTACAGGGAGAACGCCAGAGGCGGGCACCGGATTCCTCCGGGCCCGCCTCCACGGTGTCCTACGGGTGTCTCAGGCCTTTCGGGGGCCTTTCCCGGGGCTGTCTCCGGGTTGGTACGCGGACGGGCCTCAGATCGTGAGGAGCGCCTGCAGTGGAGCGCCGGCCAGAGCCGGCTCCAGACGGCCGCGGCCGCCGAGGAAGCCGAGCTCCATCAGTACGGCGACGCCCGCGACCTCGGCGCCCGCCCGGCGGATGAGCTGGAGCGAGGCCTCGGCGGTGCCGCCGGTGGCGAGGACGTCGTCGACGACCAGCACCCGGTCGCCCGAGTTCAGGTCCTCGGCGTGCACCTCGATCTCGGCGGAGCCGTACTCCAGGTCGTACGCCTGCGACAGGGTCGCTCCGGGGAGCTTGCCCGCCTTGCGCACCGGGATGAAGCCGAGCCCGGCGCGAACGGCGACCGGTGCGCCGAGGATGAAGCCACGGGCCTCCAGGCCGACGATCTTGGTGGCCCCGGTGCTCACGGCGATGTCCGCCAGGGCGTCGGTCAGCGCGCCGAACGCGGCCGGGTCGGCCAGGAGCGGGGTGATGTCCTTGAACATCACTCCCGGCTCCGGGTAGTCGGCCACGTCACGGATACGGCTGGACAGCAGCTCTTCGATGCCGGTCATCGGCGCTTGCCCGAGGGCCGGCCGCGGCCGCGGGTGCGGGACGCGGGCTGGTTGCGGGGGCCGACGACCGCCGGTGTGGCGTCCTCCGGCTCGTCGTCCTCGTACGAGGCGCCCGCGACCTGCGGTTCCAGGGACTCGCCCTTGGCGGCGGCCTGGGCCCGCTTGGCGAGGACCCGCTTGCGCAGGGCCTTCATCTGCGGCTCGGCCTCCTTGAGGTCGGCGACGAGCGGCGTGGCGATGAAGATCGAGGAGTACGCACCGGCCGCGAGGCCGACGAACAGCGACAGCGAGATGTCGTTGAGCATGCCCGCCCCGAGCACGCCGCCACCGATGAACAGCAGGCCGGCGACCGGCAGGAGCGCGACCACCGTGGTGTTGATGGAACGCACCAGGGTGCTGTTGATCGAGCGGTCGGCGACGTCGCTGTACGTCCAGCGGGTCTGCTTGGTGATGTCCTTGGTCTGCTCCTTGAGGCTGTCGAAGACGACGACCGTGTCGTAGAGCGAGTAACCGAGGATCGTGAGCAGACCGATCACGGTGCCCGGGGTGACCTCGAAGCCGACCAGGGCGTAGATGCCGACCGTGATGGTGATGTCGTGGATCAGGGCGACCAGCGCCGCGATGGCCATGCGCCACTCGAAGGCGATGGCCAGGTAGATCACGACGAGGACCATGAAGATCGCCAGGCCCTGCCAGGCCTTGTTGGCGATCTGGTCACCCCAGCTGGGGCCCACCAGGTCGGCGTTGATCGACTCGGAGTCGACCTTCAGGTCCTTGGCGAGCTGATCCTTGATCGTGTCCGATTTGTCGGTGTCGATACCGGCGATCTGGACGCGCAGTCCGCCGTTGCCGAGCTTCTGGACGACCGCGTCGTGGTTGGAGGCCTCTTCCGCGTACGTCTCCGCCTGGCTCACCGAGACGCCGGTCTTGCCGGTGGTGAAGACGGCACCGCCCTGGAACTCGATGCCCATGTTCAGGCCGCGCACCGTCAGACCGAGGATGGCCGTGATGGTGATCAGGATCGAGATGCCGTACCAGATCTTGCGCTTGCCGACGAAGTCGTAGCCGATCTCGCCGCGGTGGAGCCGGGCGCCGAGGGTGCCGAGTTTCGACATCTCACGCCTCCTTCGTGTCGACGGGGGCGGACGCGCGACGGGTGCGGCGCAGCGGCGGCTTGGCGCCGAGTCGCTTCGGGTCGAGGCCGGACCAGCTGTGGCCCTCCGCGAAGAACCTCTTGCGGGCGAGGAGCGTCATCAGCGGCTTGGTGAACAAGAACACGACGACGACGTCGAGGACCGTGGTCAGACCGAGGGTGAACGCGAAGCCCTGGACCTTGCCGACGGTGACGATGAAGAGCACCGCGGCGGCGAGGAACGACACGAAGTCGGAGACCAGGATGGTGCGCCGGGCACGCGGCCAGGCACGCTCGACGGCGGGCCGCAGGGAGCGTCCCTCGCGGATCTCGTCCCGGATGCGTTCGAAGAACACGATGAACGAGTCCGCTGTGATACCGATCGCGACGATCGCTCCGCAGACGGCCGGAAGGTTCAGCGCGAAGCCGATGGCAGGGCCGAGCAGCGCCATGAGCACGTACGTGAGGACGGCGGAGACCAGCAGGGAGGCGATGGCGATGGCCGACAGGCCCCGGTAGTAGATCACCAGGTAGAGGACGACCAGGGCGAGGCCGATGGCGCCCGCGATCAGACCGGCGTGCAGCTGCTCGCCGCCGAGCGCGGCGGTCACCGTGGTGACGCTGGACTCCTTGAAGCTGAGCGGCAGCGCGCCGTACTTCAGCATGTTGGACAGGTCCTGCGCCTCGGTCTGCGTGAAGCTTCCGGAGATCTCCGCACTGCCGCTCAGCGACTGGCTGACCGAAGGGTCGGAGACGACCTCACCGTCGAGGACGATGGCGAACTGGTTCTGCGGGGGCTGGTTCTGCGCGAGCTTGCCGGTGATGGCGGCGAACTTCTTGGAGCCACCGGACGTGAAGTCCATGGTGACCTTCCAGCCCGCGGCGCTCTGCGTGTCGAAGACCGCGCCGGCCTTCTTGATGTCCGTGCCGGCCACCTCGGCCGGGCCGAGAACGTACTTCTGCCACTGGCCCGAGGAGTTCTGGCCGCAGGCCACGGTCGGGTCGGTCGGCTTGGCGCCGTCACCGGCCTTGGCGCGGACATCCTGCTTCGTGCAGTCGAGCGCGGCGTACGCGGCCTGCAGCTTGGCGGTCGCGGGGTCCGCGCTGGCGCTCGCGGAGGGCGAGGCGCTGGAGGAGGCCGAGGAGCTCGGGGAGCCGCTCGACGACGGCGTGGAGTCGGCCTTCAGGGCGTCGGTGACCGCGCGGCCCTGGGAGGTGGCGGTGGCCGACGGCGTCGCGGAGGCCGAGGAGGACGAGGTCGCCTTGTCCGTGGCCTTGCCGGAGGCGCTCGGCGACGGGCTGGCCGACGCGTCGGCCCCGGAGACCTCGGTGGCCAGCACGGGACGGAAGTAGAGCTTGGCGGTGGTGCCGACCTGCTCGCGGGCCTGCTTGGAGTTCGTTCCCTTGGGGATGTTGACAATGATGTTGTCGCGGCCCTGGGTCTGAACCTCGGCCTCGGAGACACCGAGACCGTTGACACGGCGGTTCATGATGTCGACCGCGGTGTCCATGTTGGTCTTGTTGATCGCGTTGGGCTGGCCCGGCTCGTTCTTCGCCGTGAGCGTGATGCTCGTGCCGCCGGCGAGATCGATGCCGAGACGCGGAGTGGTGTGCCCGGAGGCGAACATCCCCCCGGTGAGCGCCGCGATGGCGATCAGGATCAGGGCCAGCGAGCGCCCCGGCCTGCTCTGGGCGCTCGCGCTCCGGCCCTTCTTCGGTGCTGCCACCTTCTCGTACTCCCTCTCGGGCCGCCCTGCGCCGGGTGAGCGCGGGACGGCCATGCCATGGTGTCGGGACTCCGTGCGAGAACAGCACGTCCCGGGAGGTGCCGGCGCGATCGGTAGCGCCGCGCTCCCGGGTCGTGGCTACTTCGCCTCGGCCTCGCCGTCGGTCTTCTTCGCCTCTGCCGCGTCGATGTCGGAGACCTGGTCGGCCTTCGGCTCGGCGACCTCGTCGGCCGGCTTGTCCGCCGTGTCCTTCTTCCCGAGGTCGAGGGGCTTGTCGTCGGAGGCGTCGGAAGAGGCGTCGGCGGCGGGCTCGTCGGTCTCGGTGAGGGAGGAGGCGTCGTCCGGCACGACGGAGCCGTCGGCCTTCAGGTCGTGCTCGATGCCGTGGACGATGCGGTTGTACTCGTCGTCCGTGAGGACGGCGCCGATCGCGTTCTTCGCGAAGAGCAGGTCCACACCCGGGGCAGCGTCAAGGAGAACCGTGTCCTCGTTGACCTCCTTGACTGTGGCGTACATACCGCCGATCGTGCGCACGCCGGAGCCGGGCTGCAGCTCGTTGCGCATGGAAGCCGCCTGCTGCTGCTTCTTCTTGGCCGACCGGGTCATCAGGAACATGGCCCCGATGAGCACGATGAACGGGAGGAGGGTCAGAGGACTCACGGGTCGGGACTTCCTTCTTCGACCGCAAAGGTGAGCGGCCTGCTGGATGGGGGTATATAAGCCGTCGACAAGGGCGGCATCGGCGGAGTCTAAGCGAGTCCGCACTCAGGGAACAACGCTCAGCATGGCACCGGGGTTCCTGCCCCGGTACCGACGCGCGCCGTCACGCCCCGAACAGGTCCTGTTGTCCGTTTCCGCCTGCTGAGCGGCTCGGCGGCGTGAGGCCGAGATGTGCCCATGCCGCGGGTGTCGCCACCCGGCCACGGGGAGTACGGGCGAGGAGTCCCTCTCGTACGAGGAAGGGCTCGGCGACCTCCTCCACCGTCTCACGCTCCTCCCCCACAGCGACAGCGAGTGTGGACAATCCGACAGGGCCGCCGCCGAAAAGCTTGATCAGCGCCTCGAGGACACCGCGGTCGAGGCGGTCCAGGCCCCGCGCGTCGACCTCGTAGACCTTCAGTGCCGCCCCGGCGATCTCCCGGGTGATGATCCCGTCGGCCCTGACCTGCGCGTAGTCGCGGACGCGGCGCAGCAGGCGGTTGGCGATGCGGGGCGTGCCGCGGGAGCGGCCGGCGATCTCCGCGGCGCCCTCGGTGCCGATCTCGACGTCGAGGAGGCCGGCGGAGCGGTGGATGACGCGCTCCAGCTCGGCGGGCTCGTAGAACTCCATGTGCGCGGTGAAGCCGAAGCGGTCGCGCAGCGGCGGCGGCAGCAGTCCCGCGCGCGTGGTGGCGCCGACCAGCGTGAACGGGGGCAGCTCCAGCGGGATGGCGGTGGCGCCGGGGCCCTTGCCGACGATGACGTCGACGCGGAAGTCCTCCATCGCCATGTAGAGCATCTCCTCGGCGGGCCGGGACATGCGGTGGATCTCGTCGAGGAACAGGACCTCGCCCTCCTGGAGCGAGGAGAGGATCGCGGCGAGGTCTCCGGCGTGCTGGATGGCGGGGCCGCTGGTGATGCGGATGGGGGCGCCCATCTCGGCCGCGATGATCATGGAGAGGGTGGTCTTGCCGAGGCCGGGAGCGCCGGAGAGGAGCACGTGGTCGGCGGTGGCTCCGCGCGCCCGTGCGGCCCGCAGGACCAGGTCGAGCTGCTCGCGGACCTTCTCCTGGCCGATGAACTCGTCCAGGTCCTTGGGGCGCAGCGCGGCCTCGACGGCCTGGTCCTCACGGTCGGCGACCGATCCCACCAACCGCTCCGCGGCGCCGCCGACGAGCCCCTCGGCGGCGGATTCGTCGGTCGTGTCGTCCCAGTTCATCGGTGGTGCCTCGCGGTCTCGTGGTGGTGGGGCGGTCGGCGGGTCGGCGGGCCGCACCGGGGCGCGCCCGCCCCGGGGGCCGGGGCTGTTCAGCGTGCCCGGTTCAGGGTCTGCAGAGCTGCCCTGAGGAGCTGGCCGACCTGCGGAGTCCCCTCGGCCGCCTCGGCCTGCGGGGCGACGGCGGAGACCGCCTCGTCGGCCTCGCGGGTCGCGTACCCGAGGCCGATGAGCGCGGCGTGCAGCTGGTCGCGCCAGCCGGCGCCGGCCGCCGTGCCGATGGCCGGGCCACCGGGGCCGAGGGGCTGGCCGAGCCGGTCCTTGAGGTCCAGCAGCAGCTTCTGGGCGCCCTTCTTGCCGATGCCGGGGACGGCGATGAGCGCCTTCTCGTCGCCGGTGGACACGGCACGGCGCAGCGCGTCGGGGCTGTGCACGGCGAGCATCGCCTGGGCCAGGCGCGGGCCGACTCCGCTCGCGGTCTGGAGCAGCTCGAAGACCTGGCGTTCGTCGTCGTCGGCGAAGCCGTAGAGGGTGAGCGAGTCCTCGCGGACGACGAGCGAGGTGGCGAGCTTGGCCTGCTGTCCCGTGCGGAGCCCCGCGAGCGTATTGGGCGAGCACTGGACGGCGATCCCGATGCCGCCGACCTCGACGACCGCGGAGTCGGGGGCGAGGGCGGCGACCGGGCCGCTGACGAAGGCGATCATGCGGTACGGCCTTTCGATGCCTGGAGCGAGGCGTGCGCGGCTGCGGCCTGCTGGAGTCTGTTCTGCGCGACGGCCTGCTGGGGCCGGTTCTGTGCGGCGGCCTGCTGGAGTCTGTTCTGGGCGGGGGCGCGCCAGATGTGGCAGATGGCGAGCGCGAGGGCGTCCGCCGCGTCTGCGGGCTTGGGGGGCGCGGCGAGCCGGAGCAGCCGGGTGACCATCGCGCCGACCTGGGCCTTGTCCGCGCGTCCGCTGCCGGTGACGGCGGCCTTCACCTCGCTCGGGGTGTGCAGGGCGACGGGGATGCCGCGCCGGGCCGCGCAGAGCATGGCGACGGCGCTGGCCTGGGCGGTGCCCATCACCGTACGGACGTTGTGCTGGCTGAACACCCGCTCGACGGCGACGAATTCGGGCTCGTACTCGTCGAGCCACTGCTCGATGCCCTGCTCGATGGCGACCAGCCGCAGGCCCAACTCGGCGTCCGCCGGGGTGCGTACGACGCCGACGCCGCGCATGGTCAGGGGCCGGCCGGCGACTCCTTCGACCACCCCGACACCGCACCGGGTCAACCCGGGGTCAACACCCAGCACCCGCACCCGAGCTCCTCCTTCGACGTCCCCCGGCCACCACCGGGAGATTCCCCAGTTCGTGCAGGCTATCGGGTGCCACTGACAGAGCGACGGGCCGACGGGTGTGTCCCGTCGGCCCGTCGCGCTGTGCAAGCCCTCAGGCGTCGACCTTCTCCATGACTTCGTCGCTGACGTCGAAGTTGGCGAAGACGTTCTGCACGTCGTCGCTGTCCTCCAGGGCGTCGATCAGCTTGAAGATCTTCCGGGCGCCGTCCTCGTCGAGCTCGACCTGCATGGTCGGGACGAAGTTGGCGTCGGCGGAGTCGTAGTCGATGCCGGCCTCCTGGAGCGCGGTGCGCACCGCGACCAGGTCGGTGGCCTCGGAGACGACCTCGAAGGTCTCGCCGAGGTCGTTGACCTCTTCGGCGCCCGCCTCGAGGACGGCACCGAGGACGTCGTCCTCGGCCAGCTCGCCCTTGGGGACGATGACGACGCCCTTGCGGTTGAAGAGGTACGACACGGAGCCGGGGTCGGCCATGTTCCCGCCGTTGCGGGTCATGGCGACGCGGACGTCCGAGGCCGCGCGGTTGCGGTTGTCGGTGAGGCACTCGATGAGCACGGCCACACCGTTCGGGCCGTAGCCTTCGTACATGATCGTCTCGTAGTCCGCGCCACCGGCCTCGAGGCCGGCGCCGCGCTTGACCGCGGAGTCGATGTTCTTGTTGGGTACCGAGCTCTTCTTGGCCTTCTGGATGGCGTCGAACAGCGTGGGGTTTCCGGCCGGGTCAGCGCCACCAGTGCGGGCCGCGACCTCGATGTTTTTGATCATCTTCGCGAAGAGCTTGCCGCGCTTGGCGTCGATCACGGCCTTCTTGTGCTTCGTCGTAGCCCATTTAGAGTGGCCGGACATCTGCCTGTCTCCTTCGCGTTACCCAACCGGTACGAACTCCCCCGGACGTTGCGAGCCTGGGGGGACCCCCAGATCCTACAAGGACGTGGCTGTCCGGTTCGCGCGGACCATGTCGACGAACAGGCCGTGCACACGATGGTCGCCGGTCAGCTCCGGGTGGAACGACGTGGCGAGCGCGTTGCCCTGGCGTACCGCGACGATGTGGCCGCCGTGCTCGGCGAGCACCTCGGCCTCGGCGCCCACGGACTCGACCCACGGGGCACGGATGAAGACGCCCTCCACGGGAGCCCCCTCGACACCCTGGACGTCGACCGCCGCCTCGAAGGACTCGTTCTGCCGTCCGAAGGCGTTGCGGCGCACGATCATGTCGATGCCGCCGATGGTCTCCTGGCCCGAGCGCGGGTCGAGGATCTTGTCGGCGAGCATGATCATGCCGGCGCAGGTGCCGTAGACGGGCATGCCGTCCCGCACGCGCGCACGGAGGGGCTCCATCACTCCGAAGAGGACGGCCAGCTTGGAGATGGTGGTGGACTCGCCGCCCGGGATGACCAGACCGTCCACCTCCGCGAGCTCCTCGGGGCGCCGCACCGGCCTGGCCACGGCGTCCGCCGCGGCCAGGGCGATGAGGTGCTCCCGTACGTCGCCCTGGAGAGCCAGGACACCGATGACAGGAGTGTTCATGGGTGACTACCAGCCACGGTTGGCGTAGCGCTCGGTCTCGGGGAGGGTGTCGCAGTTGATGCCGACCATGGCCTCGCCGAGGTTGCGGGAGGCGTCCGCGATGATCTTCGGGTCGTCGAAGAAGGTGGTGGCCTTCACGATGGCGGCGGCACGCTTGGCCGGGTCGCCGGACTTGAAGATGCCCGAGCCGACGAAGACGCCCTCGGCGCCGAGCTGGCGCATGAGCGCGGCGTCGGCGGGGGTGGCGACGCCACCGGCGGAGAACAGCACGACCGGGAGCTTGCCGAGCTCGGCGACCTCCTTGACGATCTCGTACGGGGCGCGCAGCTCCTTGGCGGCGGCGTAGAGCTCGTTGTTGTCGAAGCCGCGCAGCCTGGCGATCTCGTTCTTGATCTGGCGCAGGTGACGGACGGCCTCGACGACGTTGCCGGTACCGGCCTCGCCCTTGGAGCGGATCATGGCCGCGCCCTCGGCGATGCGGCGCAGGGCCTCGCCCAGGTTGGTGGCGCCACAGACGAAGGGGGTGGTGAACGCCCACTTGTCGGAGTGGTTGACCTCGTCGGCCGGGGTGAGGACCTCGGACTCGTCGATGTAGTCGACGCCGAGGGACTGCAGGACCTGGGCCTCGACGAAGTGGCCGATGCGGGACTTGGCCATCACCGGGATGGAGACCGCTTCGATGATCTCCTCGATCATGTTCGGGTCCGACATCCGGGCCACGCCGCCGTCCTTGCGGATGTCGGCGGGCACCCGCTCCAGGGCCATGACGGCCACGGCGCCGGCGTCCTCGGCGATCTTCGCCTGCTCGGCGTTGACCACGTCCATGATCACGCCGCCCTTGAGCTGCTCGGCCATGCCGCGCTTGACGCGGGCGGTGCCGATCGCGGTGTTCTCAGCGGGCTGGGCGGAGTTGGAGAGCGTGCTGGACACGGGTTGACCTCACTCGGTGAAAGAGGATTTGAGCTCTCTGAGGAAACGCGAGGCGACCAGGCCACTGCAAGGGCCAATGGGGAGGCGGTGGATCGTTTTCCCCTCCGCCCGCCCCCGTGCGTCAGTTCGTCGGGCGGTCCGCCAGGGCCGTCGGGGGCTCGTCGTCCATCTCGAAGGCCATCGGGAACGGGGCGTGGCCCGCGAGGCGGAACCAGCGGACCTTGCGGTGGCGGCGCAGGGCGCGGGCCGCGCGTACGGCGTCGTTGTGGAAGCGCCGCGCCATCGGCACCCGGCGCACGGCCTGGGCCAGCTCGCCGGCCGCCTCCTCGCCGCCGGGCACCTCGCGTACCGCCTCGACCTGCTGCACCTCCCCGAACACCGCCCGCAGGGCCTGGCTCAGCTCGCTCTCGGCCACCTCGCGCTGCTCCTCCTCGGCCTGCCGGGCCGCGTGCGCCGCTTCGTAGAGCACGATCGAGGCGGCCGGGTCGAGCACCCCGGAGGTGGCCAGCTCCTGGGCCACGGAGGCCCGGCGCAGCAGCTGCGCGTCGAGGGCGGCGCGGGTGGCGTCGATGCGGGCGTGCAGCCGGTCGAGCCGCCCGGCGGTCCAGCTCAGGTAGAGGCCGATCGCGACAAGTCCGACGAGGATCCAGATGAGGGTTGCGGTCACGGGCGGCAAGGCTACCGGTGCGTGAGCACGACTCCCTCAGGCCCCAGGGGCCACGGGAGCTTCCTTGTCCGGCCGTCCCCTCCCGCGCACAGCGGAGCCGGAACGGGGCACCCGCGCGCGGGAGCCCCGAGAAACCGGGGCACCCGGGCCACCCGGCACGAGGGAGCGGCAAGCCTTGCCCTGACCGGCCACCGCCCACACCCCACGGCGAAGCCGGACCGAGCCGCCGACACGACGGCCTGCGAAGCCAGTGCGGAGCGCCGTCGGCCCGCATGCGAGGGCGGCAGGACCCATCCGGACGCCGCCGCCCACACCCGCGCGGCGAAGCTGGACCGAACCCACGGACACCGCGGCAAGGGCGGGCTGGGCGGTCGGCCCGCGGGAGCGCGCCGCCGGGTCCCTTCGCGTCGCGTGTACCGGTGCGGTCAGTCCCGGGCCAGTCCGAAACGGGCCCGCAGCCCCGTGCGTTCGTCCGTGGCGACCGCTGCCGCGCCGTCCGCGACCGTCTCGTACACGGACAGGATGTCCGCGCCGACCGTCGACCAGTCGAAGCGCCGTACGTGGGCGCTCCCCCGCTCGCGCAGTCCGGCCCGGCGCTCCGGGTCGCCGAGCAGCCGCACCGCGGCCGTGGCCAGGGCGTCCGCGTCCTCGTTGGCGAACAGCTCACCCGCCGCGCCCTGGTCGAGGACCTGGGCGAACGCGTCGAGATCGGCGGCGAGCACGGGTGCTCCGGCGGACATCGCCTCGACCAGGATGATCCCGAAGCTCTCGCCGCCCGTGTTGGGCGCGATGTAGAGGTCGAGGCTGCGCAGGAAGCGGGCCTTGTCCTCGTCGCTGATCATGCCGAGGAACTCGACGCGTGAGCGCATCTCGGCGGGCAGCGACTCCACGGCCTCCTTCTCGTCGCCGCGTCCGGCGACCAGCAGCCGCGTCTGCGGGCGCTCGGCGAGGATCTTCGGCAGCGCCTTCATGAGCACCGGCAGGCCCTTGCGGGGCTCGTCGATGCGGCCGATGAAGCCGATCGTGTCGCCCTGCCATTCGGGCCGGGGCTTGGCGCGCGCGAAGAACTCGACGTCGACGCCGTTCGGGATGACGACGGCGTCGCCGCCGAGATGCTCGACGAGGGTGCGCCGCGCGTACTCGCTCACGGCGATCCGCGCGCTGATCTTCTCCAGGGCGGCCTGGAGGATCGAGTACGCGGCGACCATCGCCCGGGAGCGCGGGTTCGAGGTGTGGAAGGTCGCGACGATCGGACCCTGCGCCGCCCAGCACGTCAGCAGGCCGAGCGACGGCGAGGACGGCTCGTGGATGTGGACCACGTCGAAGGTGCCGTCGTGCAGCCAGCGCCGTACCCGGGCCGCCGACAGGAAGCCGAAGTTCAGCCGCGCCACCGAGCCGTTGTACGGCACCGGGACCGCGCGGCCCGCCGAGACGACGTACGGCGGCAGGGGGGTCTCGTCGTCCGCGGGGGCAAGGACGGAGACCTCGTGCCCGAGGCCGATGAGGTGCTCGGCCAGGTCGCGGATGTGGAACTGGACGCCGCCCGGAACGTCCCAGGAGTACGGACAGACGATGCCGATCCTCACGGGGTCCTCTTCTCGGGATCCTGCGCGGTGGACTCCTGGGGACCCTTCCCGGGGTCGAGGTCCTTGAGCCACAAACGCTGCAACATGTGCCAGTCCTCCGGGTGGTCGGCGATGCCCGTGCCGAAGGCGTCGGCCAGCGCCTGTGTCATGACAGACGTCTTCTCGGCCCGGGTACCTGACTCGGGGACCTCGACGGGCGGATGCACCCGGCCCTGCATCACGGGCGAGTCGTCGTACCAGAGCGTCACGGGCAGGAGGATGGCGCCGGTCTGCTGGGCGAGCAGGGCCGGTCCCGCGGGCATCCGGGTCGCCTCGCCGAAGAACTCCACCTCGACGCCCGAGGCGGACAGGTCCCGTTCGGCGACCAGGCAGATCAGTCCGCCGTCGCGCAGGCGCCGGGCCAGCGTGCCGAACGCGGTACCACCGCTGTGCGGCAGGACCTCCATGCCGAGACCTTCGCGATAGGCGACGAAACGGTCGTACAGGGACTCGGGCTTGAGGCGCTCGGCGACGGTCGTGAACGGCGTCTCCAGCCGGGTGGTGACCCAGGCGCCCGCGAGATCCCAGTTCGCCATGTGCGGAAGGGCCAGGATGACGCCCCGGTCGGAGGCGAGCCCGTCGGTGAGGTGATGCACGTCCTTCACCTCGAACCCGTTCCGCACCCGCTCCTCGCTCCACGCGGGAAGCCGGAACGACTCCATCCAGTAGCGCAGGTACGAGCGCATGCCGGCCTTGGAGAGCTCGGCCAGCCGCTGCGGCGTCGCGTCCGGCACCACGCGCGCGTAGTTGCTCTCCAGACGCTGTACGCCCTTGCCCCGCTTCTTCCAGGCGATGTCGGCGATGGCGCGGCCGAGGCGCACGGCGACCGGCTCGGGGAGCTTCTTGACGGTGCTCCAGCCCAGGGCGTAGGCACCGTCCACCAGCCTGTCCTTGAGGCTGGTCACGAGGTGGCCCCGCTGTTCTGGGCGGCGTCCGCGGCGTCCGCCTCGGCGGACTCCCGGCGGACGGTGACGACGCGCTGGATCAGCGTGACGAGGCTGCCGACGGCGACGATCCACAGCGCGATGGGCAGCAGCACCTGGATGCCGGGCACGCCGAACGCGTGCAGGCCCGCCAGACCGGCCGCGACCAGCGAGATCACCAGTCGCTCGGCGCGCTCGACGAGACCGTTGACGGCGACCGGCAGACCGATCGACTCACCACGGGCCTTGGTGTACGACACCACCTGGCCGCTGGCCAGACAGAAGATCGAGACGGCGCACAGGACGTTGTCGTCGCCGTTGCCCGCGTACCAGAGCGCGAAGCCGCCGAAGATCGCTCCGTCGGCGACCCGGTCGAGCGTGGAGTCCAGGAAGGCGCCCCAGCGGCTGGAGCGGCCGAGCTGGCGTGCCATGTTCCCGTCGACCAGGTCGGAGAACACGAAGAGCGTGATGACGATCGTGCCCCAGAAGAACTCTCCCCGTGGGTAGAAGACCAGCGCGCCCGCCATGACTCCGGCCGTGCCCAGGAGGGTGACCGTGTCGGGGCTTACCCCCCGGCGGATGAGAAACGCGGCGAACGGTGTGAGGACACGCGTGAAGAATGCACGCGCGTACTTGTTCAGCATGGCCTTCCCGAGGGTCGGTGTCGCCGGGCGGCCCCTGCTGGCCGTCGGCTGGCCCATCGTAGCCACGCGTGCGCTTGTGCGATGGTCGGGCACCCGCACCCCGTGTCACGACGGGATGCCATCGGTGTCACGGCGGGATCGCGTCCCCTGTATGGACGCACCGTGACGCGAGTGCAAAGCTCGAAGACACCGCGGGGCGTCACCGGAGCCGCCACCGCTGGGGGTGCCCCCGGGCGGAGTCCGGGGGGAGGCTTCGGCATGTCCCGCGCCCACAGTGACCTCACCGTGCACGGGAGGCAAGGCCATGGGCGACAAGGCGAATGCACACCCCGGAGCCGCCGGCAGGGCTACGGCGGCCGACCACCCCGCGTCCGTACGGAATGTGGTGCTGGTCGGCCACAGCGGATCGGGCAAGACGACATTGGTGGAGGCTCTCGCGCTGACGGCGGGAGCGGTGAACCGGGCGGGCCGCGTGGAGGACGGCGGCACCGTCTCCGACTACGACGAGATCGAGCACCGGCAGCAACGCTCGGTGCAGCTCTCCCTGGTACCCGTCGACTGGGACGGATACAAGATCAATATTCTGGACACTCCCGGGTACGCCGACTTCGTCGGGGAGTTGAGGGCCGGTCTGCGAGCGGCGGACGCGGCCCTTTTCGTCGTCTCGGCCTCGGACGGCGTGGACGGCTCGACCCGGATGGTGTGGGAGGAGTGCGCGGCCGTCGGAATGCCGCGGGCCATCGTGGTCACCCACCTCGAATCGGCCCGGGCGGACTTCGAGGAGATGACCCGGATCTGCGCCGAGGCGTTCGGCGGGGACGACCCCGACGCCGTACTGCCGCTATATCTGCCGCTGCGCGGCCCCGAGGCGCCGGACGGGCACGCGCCGGTGACCGGCCTGATCGGACTGCTCACCCAGCGGCTCTTCGACTACTCCTCGGGGGAGCGCAAGGAGGCGGAGCCCGGGCCCGACCAGCAACCGCTCATCGACGAGGCCCGCAACCGGCTGATCGAGGGGATCATCGCCGAGAGCGAGGACGAGACGCTCATGGACCGCTATCTCGGCGGCGAGGAGATCGACCTCAGGACACTCGTGCAGGACCTGGAACGGGCCGTGGCACGCGGGAGTTTCTTCCCGGTGCTGGCCGCGGCTCCGGCCGCCGAGGGCGCCCGGCAGGGGCTCGGCACGGTCGAGCTCCTCGAACTGGTCACGGGCGGCTTCCCCACCCCGCTGGAGCGCCCGGCACCCACGGTGACCACGCCGGACGGCGCCGCGCGCGAGGTGAAGGCCTGCGACCCGGACGGACCGCTGGTCGCGGAGGTCGTGAAGACCGCGTCCGACCCGTACGTGGGCCGGGTCTCCCTGGTCCGGGTCTTCTCCGGAACCCTGCGCCCCGACGCGACGGTGCACGTCTCCGGGCACGGGCTGACCGACCGCGGACACGAGGACCACGACGTCGACGAGCGCATCGGCGCCCTGTCCGCGCCGTTCGGCAAGCAGCAGCGCGTCCTCAGCCACTGCATCGCGGGTGACCTCGCCTGCGTCGCGAAGCTGAACCGCGCCGAGACGGGAGACACGCTTTCGGCCAAGGACGACCCGCTGCTCATGGAGCCGTGGCAGATGCCCGATCCGCTGCTCCCGCTCGCCATCGAGGCGCACAGCAAGGCGGACGAGGACAAGCTCTCCCAGGGACTCGGGCGGCTGGTCGCCGAGGACCCCACGATGCGCCTGGAGCAGAATCCGAACACCCACCAGGTCGTCCTGTGGTGCCTGGGCGAGGCGCACGCCGACGTCGCCCTGGAACGGCTGCGCAACCGGTACGGCGTGCAGGTCGACGTGGTCCCGCACAGGGTCTCCCTGCGGGAGACGTTCGCCGGCTCGTCGGCCGGGCGCGGACGCCATGTGAAGCAGTCCGGCGGGCACGGCCAGTTCGCGATCTGCGAGATCGAGATCGAACCGCTGCCCGGCGGCTCGGGCATCGAGTTCGTGGACAAGGTCGTCGGCGGCGCCGTGCCGCGGCAGTTCATCCCGTCCGTCGAGAAGGGCGTGCGCGCCCAGGCCGCCAAGGGCGTGGCCGCGGGCTATCCGCTCATCGACGTACGGGTCACGCTGACCGACGGCAAGGCGCACTCGGTGGACTCCTCCGACGCCGCCTTCCAGACGGCGGGCGCGCTCGCCCTGCGCGAAGCGGCCCGCGACGCCAAGATCCATCTCCTGGAGCCGGTGGCCGAGGTGAGCGTCATGGTCGGCGACGACTACGTGGGGGCGGTGATGAGCGACCTGTCGGGGCGCCGCGGCCGGGTCGTCGGCACCGAGCAGGCGGGCGACGGGCGCACGCTCGTACGGGCCGAGGTACCGGAGATCGAGATCGGGCGGTACGCCGTGGATCTGCGGTCCATCTCGCACGGCACCGCGCGTTTCGACCGGCGTTACGCGCGGCACGAGCCCATGCCGCAGCAGATCGCCGACCGGCTGCGCGAACAGGAGCCGGGTGCCTGAGGGTTGAGGCTTCGTCCGTCGGCGGGCGGCTTCCGCCGTCCGCCGACGGATGTCGGTCGCGGCCGTTACCCTGAGAACCTGATCAAGACGATGACCTGATCAACAGGTGTGCGGGACACCGAAGTCGGGAAGGCCGCAGGAGCGGGTGCGGCGGCGATGGGGGCGGAAGTGGCGTTCGACGGTTTCGATTTCACTCCCGGGGCGCAAGTGCCGCTCACGGGCTCCGCGGGGCAGACGGCGGCGAGCTTCGCCCTGGCCTCTGCGGCGTACCGCGACAATCCGGTGGAGGAGATCCTCAAGGCCGACAACGAATGGCACAAGTCCACGGTCAAGGCCGGCCGGATCAAGCTGTTCGCGCCGAATCTCGGCGAGGCCTTCGCGGGGGCCGTCACGGCCCGCATGCTGGGCACGGGCCGCAAACCGCTGATCCAGTCCTTCGGCACCGAGCCGCAGGTCGTCGTGGAGCACTGCCTCGCGGCCACCAACATCCGCCGGGACCGCGACAACTGGCTCTCGGCCGTCATGGTGCTCTGCGGGCTGCTGTTCCTGCCCGGACTGCTGGTGTGGCTGCTGGTCTTCCAGATCCGTACGCAGATCGCCAAGCGCGAGGACAAGCGCGCCTCCGCGCTCGGCACCACGCTCCTCGTCGCCGTCGGCGCCCTGGCCGTCCTCTTCCTCCTCCGCATGCCGTTCACCGGCTTCTGGGCCTGGTACGCGCGCGCCGCGGTGGTCCTCCCGGTCGTCGGCTGGCTGTGGGCGAAGCAGATCTGCGAGCGCACGGCGAAGGATCTGCGGGCGCGCTGGGACAGCCTGCTGTCGGGCGGCGGCATCGGCGCCAAGATCCCCGAGGCGGTCCCCGGCAGCCCCGGTGAGACGGCGGCGGAGCGGCTGCGTCAGGCGCTCGCCCGGCTCACCGCCGAGCAGCAGTCCAACTCGGTCTTCTACGCGGGCCCCAAGGGCATACTCGGCATGGGCACCCGCTGGGGCAGCTGGCAGCTCGCCGAGGACCTGGTGGCGCGGGACGCGGGCAAGGAGATCCACCCGTTCCGCAGCTGGGACGTCATCCGCAACATCCACGACCAGTTGCGCATGCTGGAGCGCGGTCCGCTCAACACCGGTGGTTTTCCGGCGCCTTCGATCAAGCACTGGATCGTCACGCCGATCGGCGAGAACGCGAACGCGGTGGCCCGGCCGGGCGGCACGGATGTGGACGCCTACACGATCAAGACGCACGCCGTGCAGGACATCTGCAACAAGCAGCAGTTCGGCAGCGGCGACCGGCACTATCTCGGGGTCCAGTGGACGCTGTGGGACGGCCAGTTGATCATCACCATGATGATCACGGTGACCGTGCTGCACCAGACGCTGCGCATCGAGGTGACCGGGCATGCGCTGGGGCCGGTGAACTCGCTGTTCACCACCAAGCCGGAGGCCCCGACCAAGGAAGTCGCGAAGGCCGTCAAGTTCTGGGAGACCCGCAAGGTGAGCCTGCCGCTGGTCACCGCGGACGAGGTCGTGCGGCTCGCGGCGCGGGCCCCCCTGACCTGGTATCCGCCGCTTCTGAACTGGCTCGGCGGGAGTCTGGAGCTGCCCGAGCCCTTCGGACTGCGGCACGCCTGGGCCGATCAGCCGTGGCGGCACCGTTTCATGGCGGACGACGCACTGCGGGCCGCGACGCCCGTGCTGCGCGTGGTGCACTCGGCGGCGATCAAGGTCCTCGAGGAGAACGGCGTCGACACGGAGAAGTTCGGCAACCGCTCGGCCTTCCTCAGCACGTCGGTGCAGGATGTCTCGCCGCGCAAGGCCGACCTGTACGACGCGTAGATCCGGCCCGTACGACGCGCAGAGCCGGCCGGAACGGCGCGCGGCACCGGGCGGCGGGGCCCGCGGGCCGACCGCACGCCGTCGGTCCCGCGAAGGACGGGGCGCCCGCAGGAGGCGCCCCGTGCCGGACTACGCGGTGGGCCAGGCCTCCGCCAGCATCTTGCGGGTGTCCGCGAGGAGTTGCGGCAGGACCTTGGTGTGGCCGACGACCGGCATGAAGTTGGTGTCGCCGCCCCAGCGGGGGACGATGTGCTGGTGCAGGTGGGCGGCGATGCCCGCGCCCGCGACGGTGCCCTGGTTCATGCCGATGTTGAACCCGTGGGCGCCGGAGGCGGTGCGCAGGGCGGTCATGGCCTGCTTGGTCAGCTCACCGAGTTCGGCGGTCTCCGGCACGGTGAGGTCCGTGTAGT
This sequence comes from Streptomyces sp. NPDC005141, assembly GCF_053599975.1. Taxonomy (NCBI): domain Bacteria; kingdom Bacillati; phylum Actinomycetota; class Actinomycetes; order Kitasatosporales; family Streptomycetaceae; genus Streptomyces; species Streptomyces sp. NPDC005141. The sequence goes on from NZ_JBSFYW010000009.1 coordinate 27,207, forward strand.
CGGCGACGTGACGGTAGGGCACGACCATCAGGTGCCCACCGTTGTACGGGTAGAGGTTGAGCACCGCGTAGACCTGCTCCCCGCGCCTCACGATCAGCCCGTCCTCGTCGGACTTGGCCGGAATCGAGCAGAAGGGACAACCATCGTCGGCCCCCGGACCGGTGGGCTTGTTCTCGCCCTGGATGTAAGCCATCCGGTGGGGCGTCCAAAGGCGCTGGAACGCGTCCTGCGTTCCCACTCCGATCTGCTGCTCCGGCTCACTCGTCATGTGTTGCAGCATATTGCTTCGCCCGTTCGCGGCGTGTCGGCGGGTGTCACGCAAAGGGGCCTGCGGCGAAGCTGGGGCCATGGACGACGACAGCCCCATGACCCGCTGGGAACAGCGGACCGATCTACCACTGAGTGTCGCGTCGATGCTGTTCCTCGCCGCGTACGCGGTCCATGTGCTGGCGCACGGTATGTCCGACGCGGGGCGGGACGTCTGCCTCTCGGTGATCATGCTCACCTGGGCGGCGTTCCTCGTCGACTACCTGGTGCGCTGGCGGCTGAGCGGGCAGGGCCTCCCGTTCGTCCGGAAACACGGGCTGGACACCCTGGTGCTCGTCCTGCCGCTCCTGCGGCCACTGCGGGTCGTCAAGCTCTACGACGCCGTGCTGAGGCGCCGCGGAGAGCCTCGTCTCACGCTGCACGCCCGGGTGATCTTCTACGCGGGCATCGCGGTCCTGCTGCTCGGCTTCGCGGGTGCCCTCGCCGTCTACCAGGCGGAGTACGCGGCCCCGCACGCGACGATCGTCACCTTCGGCGACTCGGTGTGGTGGGCCGCCTCCACGCTGGCGACCGTCGGGTACGGGGACGTGACGCCGGTGACACCCCGGGGCCGCACGATCGCGGTCGCCATGATGGCGTGCGGTCTGGCGCTGCTCGGCGCGGTGACGGGGTCGTTCTCGTCGTGGCTGCTGCAGTTGTTCTCGCGCGAGGGCGACGAGAGGCCGCCGGGGATCTGAGCTCCCCGGCGGCCTCTCGTCGCGTGCGGACAGCGGTGCACGGCCCGCTCCGATCAGACCTGCGCGCGCTCCTCGACGACCTTCGCGATCTTGGCGATGGCCTCGTCGAGCGGGATGCCGTTCTCCTGGGAGCCGTCGCGGTAGCGGAAGGAGACGGCGCCGGCCGCCATGTCCTCGTCGCCCGCGATGACCATGAAGGGCACCTTCTGCTTCTGCGCGTTGCGGATCTTCTTCTGCATCCGGTCCGAGGAGGCGTCGACCTCGACCCGCAGACCCTTCTTCCTGCCCTCGGCGGCGAACTTCTGGAGGTACTCCACGTGCGCGTCGCCGATCGGGATGCCGATCGCCTGGACGGGCGCCAGCCAGGCCGGGAACGCGCCCGCGTAGTGCTCCAGGAGCACGGCGAAGAACCGCTCGATGGAGCCGAAGAGCGCACGGTGGATCATGACCGGGCGCTGCTTGGTGCCGTCGGGGCCGGTGTACTCCAGGTCGAAGCGCTCGGGCAGGTTGAAGTCGAGCTGCACGGTCGACATCTGCCAGGTGCGGCCGATGGCGTCCTTGGTCTGCACGGAGATCTTCGGGCCGTAGAAGGCGGCGCCGCCCGGGTCCGGGACCAGCGGGAGACCCTGCTTCTCGGCGACCTGGCGCAGCGTCTCGGTGGCCTCTTCCCAGACCTCGTCCGAGCCGACGAACTTCTCCGGGTCCTTGGTGGACAGCTCCAGGTAGAAGTCGGTGAGGCCGTAGTCGCGCAGCAGGTTCAGGACGAAGGTGAGCGTCTTGTCGAGCTCGTCCGCCATCTGCTCCTTGGTGCAGTAGATGTGCGCGTCGTCCTGCGTGAAGCCCCGGGCACGGGTCAGGCCGTGCACGACGCCCGACTTCTCGTACCGGTACACGGTGCCGAACTCGAAGAGGCGCAGCGGCAGTTCGCGGTACGAGCGGCCGCGCGCGTCGAAGATCAGGTTGTGCATCGGGCAGTTCATGGGCTTGAGGTAGTAGTCCACGCCCTCGTCGAGCTGCATGGGCGGGTACATGCCGTCGGCGTACCAGTCCAGGTGGCCCGAGGTCTCGAAGAGCTTCCCCTTGGTGGCGTGGGGGGTGTAGACGAACTCGTAGCCCTCCTCCTCGTGCCGGCGGCGCGAGTAGTCCTCCATGACCCGGCGGATGATGCCGCCCTTGGGGTGGAAGACGGCGAGGCCGGAGCCGATCTGGTCCGGGATGGAGAACAGGTCCAGCTCGTTGCCCAGCTTGCGGTGGTCGCGCTTCTCGGCCTCGGCGAGGAATTCGAGGTGCGCCTTGAGCTCTTCCTTGGAGGGCCAGGCGGTGCCGTAGATGCGCTGGAGCATGGGGTTCTTCTCGCTGCCGCGCCAGTACGCGGCGGCGTTGCGCATCAGCTTGAACGCCGGGATGTTGCGGGTGGTGGGCAGGTGGGGACCGCGGCAGAGGTCCTTCCAGCACAGCTCGCCGGTCTTGGCGTCGAAGTTGTCGTAGATGGTCAGCTCGCCGCCGCCCACCTCGACGTCCGCGCCGTCGTCCGAGGAGGCGGAACCCTTGATGCCGATGAGCTCCAGCTTGTACGGCTCGGCGGCGAGCTCCTCGCGGGCGTCCGCGTCGGTGACGACACGGCGGGAGAAGCGCTGCCCGCGCTTCTGGATCTCCTGCATCTTCTTCTCGACGGCCTTGAGGTCCTCGGGCGTGAAGGGCTTCTCGACGTCGAAGTCGTAGTAGAAGCCGTCCTTGACCGGCGGGCCGATGCCCAGCTTGGCGTCGGGGAAGAGCTCCTGCACGGCCTGGGCCATGACGTGCGCGGTGGAGTGGCGCAGGATGTTCAGGCCGTCCTCGGAGGAGATCTCGACGGGCTCGACCTCCTCGCCGTCCTGCACCTCGTACGCGAGGTCCCTCAGCTCGCCGGCCACACGGGCCGCGACGATGGTGCGCTCGCCGGTGAAGAGGTCGGCGGCCGTAGTGCCCGTCGTCACCACGCGCTCTTCCCGCTCGGAATCGCGTTGGATGATCACACGGACGTCTGACACCGGACTCTCCTGACTGAAGGGGTCCACACCACATACGGCATGGCATGGCAATGCCCCGAATCCTACCGAGCCCGGGGTGCCCTCCGCGAAACGGTTGTGGACAGTACGGTCTCGGTCCTCCCCGTACGCGCGCCTCAGTCCTCGCTGCACGCCTCCTCGAAGAAGTCCAGATTCTCCTGGAGCGACTTCATCAGCCGGTCCCGCTCGGCCTCGTCGACCTGTACGGGGACGACGCCGGAGGCGTCCGTGAGCCTGCGGAAACCACCGCGGCTCTCCAGCCGCCCGTGCACCCGCACCGGCAGCCCGACCAGATGAGCCTGGCCCGCTATCCGGTACGCCTCCTCGTCGAGGGTCATCCGCACGTGCGGGACCTCGGCACCCGCGAGGACCCGCAGCCGTACGGTGCCCGCGCCGCGCGGGCCCGACCTGCGCATCCGGACCACGGCGCCGGTGACGCGCACGGGCACGGACGGCTCCTCGCGCAGATAGCGGGCCCCGGCCTCGCGCAGGACGGGCAGGTCGCCGGGCGAGAACTCGACGGGCTCGGCGGGGTTCGCGCCGCCCTCGGGGACGCCTGCGGCGGGCGACCACTCGACGGTGATCCGGGCGCCCTCGGTGCCGCGGACGAGGGCCACCAGGGCTTCCATCAGTTCATGGCTGACGCCCGCCTCGACGGCCGCGTCGAAGGCCTCCATGCCGCCGGTGGCCCGCTGGTAGTCGATGGCCTCGCGGGCGGCGCACAGGGCCTCGTGCAGGCGTACGGCGAGCGGCCGGCCGGTGGCCACGGGCACGAAGGCGGTGAGGCGGCGGCCGCCCGGGTCGGCGCCGACCAGGAGGTTCTCCAGGGAGGCCGCTGCGGACCTGCGGTGGCGGGCGCCGTAGTAGCCGGCACGCGCGCGCGTCGCCAGGGCGCCCGCGAGCAGCATCTGGCGGGCGGCGGCGCGCAGGTGCTCCTCGACGGTCCAGGGCGCCGCGCCCACGGGACCGGTCGGCACATCCCGCCACCAGCGGATCTCGTCGCTGGGCACCGCGAGGGCGACGAGCACGTCGCGGGCGGACGGGGAGGCGCTGCGGGCGAGCGCTACGAGGGCCTCGCCAAGGAGGTCGTCGCTGTCGGGGAAGGCCCGGTTCTCCGGCACCAGCAGGCTGGTGCCGCCGCCCCCGGGCCCGGGTGGGGTCCAGCGGCCGTACCGTCCGGCCGCTCCCCCGCGGCGCTGCCAGCCGTGCCGGCGGAGCAGTGCGCCGAGGACGGCGGGGTCGACCTGGTCGGGGGTCGGCGGATCGTTCCAGAAGGCTTCGGCGGGGTGCGGCCTGACCGGCCGGAGCACCTCGTCGATCGGGCGGTGTGTCATGGTCTGCCTCCCGTCCCGACCCTCGTCATGATCTCGCAGAGGGCCCGGTCGTCGAAGATCCGGGCCGTCGGGACGCGGACGGTGGTCCGGCTCCGGCCCGTGATGGCGTGCCCGGCGAGGTTGATCCAGTAGCAGCAGTGCCGCAGGTCGAGCCGGTCGTGGCCGGCGCGCAGCCAGTCGTCCTGGGATCTGGGCACGAGCATCACGACGAGGATCTTGTGCACCGAGACCGGGGTGCGCGCGAGCTTCGCCAGGTGCTCGTTGTCGAGCGTGAAGGAGAAGGCGGGCCCCGGAGGATTGGGCGGTATCTGGTACGTGCACTTGAGCTGCACCTTGATGGTGACCTCGTCGTCGACGGTGTGCCCGGGGGCGCTGTGGCTGACGTGCCAGTCGATGCCGTTGTCGGGAAACGGCTGGGACAGCGAGCAGCCCGCGGCGGCCGCGACGGCGTGCAAGTAGCCCACCTGCAAGGTCTCCATGCAGGCGGTGGTGGCGAGCGATCCGCGATGGGGTGCCGTCCGCTGGGGCAGCAGCCCGCCCCGCTCGGGCTGCGCGAGTGCCATGAGTCCAACAGCCTTCCAGGCTTGGTGTATCCCCGCGACGAGTCGCTGAACTGCAAAGACCCGTACCTCTGTTGTCTCCTTCCGGCGTACGGCGCAAACAGCCCGGGTATCACCAAACGGGCAGAAGACGGTGCGTCAGCTGCCGTGGGTGAACGAGGAGTTGTGTGCGTATGACGTGCTGGTACGAGGGCCCTTTGGCCGCGTTCGACACGGAGACCACGGGCGTGGACGTCGAGACCGACAGGATCGTGTCGGCCGCCGTCGTCGTCCAGGACGCCGCGGGTGCCCGTCCGAGGGTGACCCGGTGGCTGGTGAACCCGGGAGTGCCGGTGCCCGCTGGGGCGACGGCGGTGCACGGGCTCACGGACGAGCATCTGCAGCGCAACGGCCGCTGGCCGTCGCCCGTGATGGAGGAGATAGCCCGGGAACTGGGCGAACACGCCGCGGCGGGCCGCCCGCTCGTGGTGATGAACGCCCCGTTCGATCTGACGCTTCTGGACCGGGAGTTGCGCAGGCATCGCGCCTCGTCCCTCGACCACTGGTTCGAGCCGACATCGCTGCGCGTGCTCGATCCCCGCGTCCTCGACAAGCACCTGGACCGCTATCGCAAGGGGCGCCGCACCCTGACCGATCTGTGCGCGCACTACGACGTGGTGCTGGAGGGCGCGCACGACGCGGCGGCCGACGCGCTGGCCTCGATGGAGGTCGTCCGTGCGGTGGGGCGCCGTTTCGCGGCCCGGCTGGAACGGCTGTCGCCGGCCGAGCTGCACACGCTCCAGGCGGTGTGGCACGCGGCACAGGCCCGCGGGCTCCAGGCCTGGTTCGCGCGCAGCGGCTCTCCGGAGGCGGTGGATCCGGCGTGGCCTCTGCGCCCGGAACTGCCGGCGGCGGCCTGACCAGGGGCGATGCCCGCGAGCAAACAAAAAACCGGTCCGTCGGTGACGGACCGGTCTTCTCCGGGTGGGCGATACTGGGTTCGAACCAGTGACCTCTTCGGTGTGAACGAAGCGCTCTCCCACTGAGCTAATCGCCCGGGAACGGACTGAACAATACAGGTCCCGGCGGGTGGGGTTCAAACCGCTTCGAGATGGGCCCTCAGTCCGCGCTGTCCCGCACGCATCATCAGGGCATGGTTGGCGCGGAAGAAGGGGCGTCCCGGCACGGCGAGCCGCCGCAGCAGCGGCGTGGTCACGCGCACTTCCTGGTCGTACCGGGCACGGGTTCCCGGGCCGGTCGCGTCGAAGGTCCAGCGCGCCCAGCCGTCGAGGTCGCCCGACATCGCGATCTCCAGGACACCCGCCGCCGGGTCCCGGCGGACCGCGCCGGCGGTGAAGGTGATGTCGTACGGCAGGACCGAGCGGACCCGTATGACGCCGGTGTCGTCGTCCACGCGGGTCACCTCGCGCACCTGGGGCCACCAGCGCGGGTAGTTCTCGGCCCGCTCCAGGACCGTGTACACGTCCGCGGGTGGCGCGGGCAGCTCCCAGACGCTGTGAAAACCGTAGTGGGTCCAGTCCATGGAACGAGTCTTCCCAGCGGCGGACGGATGTACCGACGGCGTCCGTCCGCCGATCTGAGTACGGCGTGAGTACCCGCACTCATGCCCGGCGACGTGACCGGCACCACACTCCGGAGTATGACCCAGATCCCGTCCCCGGCCGAGGAGTTGCGGCTCCTCGACGCCGAGCTGCGGCAACTCGACGCGCGCCGGACCGTGTTGCTGACCCGCCGCGCCTGGCTGGTGCACGCGCTCCGGCCGCCCGTACGGACCCCGCCCCCGGCACCTCCGACCCGTCGGCCGGAGGCCACGGCACCCGGTGTGCAGAACGTGCTGCTGGTCCTCGGCGGCATCCTGCTGACCATCGCCGCCGTCGCGTTCACGCTGGTCGGATGGGGCCACCTGGGGATCACGGGGCGGTCGCTGGTGCTCGGCGCGGTGACGCTGGCCGCGCTCGGCGCGCCCGTGCTCCTGCTGCGGCGCGGGCTGCGCTCCACCGCCGAGTCGCTGGCGGGGCTCGGCCTCGCGCTGACGGTCCTGGACGCGTACGCGCTGTACGCGGTCGCGCTCCCCCGTACGGACGGTCTCGGCTACGCGGCGATCGCGTCGGCGGTGCTGGCCGCCGTATGGGCGGCGTACGGACTCGCGGTGGGCGCCGCGCACCGGACGACGGACGCGCGGACGGCCGCCACGGGCACCCCGGAGCCGTCCGCCGCGGGCGCCGGACGGCAGCCGGCCACGAGCGGCACCGGACGTCAGGCAGCCGATACCGGACAGCTGGCGGCCGGCACCGGAGTGCGTGTGCCGCTGCGGCTGCCTCTGCCCGCCGCCGTGGTCGCCGCGCAGTTCCCGCTGGTCCTGTGGGCGGTGGCCGCCGCCGCGGGCGCGCACGCCATCACCGCCGCCCTGCTGGTCACGGCGGCGTTCGACGCGGTGCTCGCGCTGCGCATGCCCCTGAAGTCCGTCCGCGTCGTCGCCGTCGCCGGGGCGTACGGCCTGGGCGGCTGGGGCACCTTCGCCGCCGGCTGGCTGTCCTGGACGGCCGCCGGCCCGAGCGCCGCCGCCCGTGCGGCGGCGCTCCTCCTCCTTGCCGCGTCGATCGCCCTGACAGCGGCGTGGGGCGCCCCGAAGCCGGGCGTCGCGACGGGCACCGCGACGGCCGGGGGCCTGATCACCGTCGTCGCGTTCGGCGGCGTGCTGCGCACGTCCCTGCCCGGAGAGTGGACGGTTCCCGGTCATCTGGTGTGCGGGATCGCCCTGTTGGCCGTCGTACGGACGGGACTTCCCGAGCCGGTACGCCGTGGGGTCGCGCTGGCCTCCGGCTGTGTGCAGGCCCTCGCCGTGGCGTGGACGCTGCCCGTGGTCGTGATCACCCTGCTGGGACCGGTCGGCCTGCTGGGTTCGGTCTGGTCGGGTGCTCCGGCGACCGCGCGCGACGCGCCGGCCGGCGATCTGCCCTGGCCCTCGGACGCGGTCACGGCACCGCTCGTCCTCGCGCTCGTCGCCGCGGTCCTGATCGTGGCCGTCCGCGCCGCCGAGTGGCGCCCCCGGGCCCTGATCTGCGCGCTGACGCTGACGTGGGCGACGGTGTTCGTCCTCCCGGCGACCCTCGAACTCCCTTACCTGGCCGCGCTGTCCGTGCACGGGCTCATGACGGTGGCCTTGCTCGTGTACGCCCGCCGGACGCACGCCCCGTTGGCGGCACTGCTGCTCGCGCTCCTCACCTCGGTCAGCCTCGCGTTCCTCGCACTGGCCTCCGAGGCCGCGACCCTGACGGTGCTCGCCGCCCTGGCCGCCCTGTTCGCGGCCGCCGCCCCGCGGCCCGGCCTCGGACCGGTCGCGGCGCCCGCCTCGCTCGGGTACGCCACCGCCCTCGCCTGCGCGGCGGGTGCCTCCCTCGGCCTGCGGCCCCAGCACATCGCGCTGCTCGTGCTGGTGGTGCCCGTGGTCGCGGCTCTCTCGGCGGCGCGCGTCGACGACGTGCCGACGAGGGTGTCGGTCGAGGTCACCGGTGCCGTCGCGGGGCTGGTCGCCATCGCGCTCACGGTCGCCGATCCGGCCATGCTCGCCACGGTCCTGGCCCTGTGCGGGGTGATCGCCGCGGGCACGGCCGTACGGGAGGACCGCCGCCCCGTCGGATACGCGGCCACCGCGCTGTTCGTGATGGCCGCCTGGGTGCGGCTGGCGGCCTGGGGTGTCGGCTCCCCGGAGGCGTACACGCTGCCGGTGACCGTTCCGGCGCTGCTGGTGGGAGCGCTGAGGCGCCGCCGGGACACGGCGGTGTCGTCGTGGACGGCGTACGCTCCGGGGCTGTCCGTGACGCTCGTGCCGAGTCTCCTCGCGGCGTGGGGCGACGCGCACTGGCCGCGCCCGCTGCTGCTGGGCGCGGCGGCGCTCGCCGTCACCCTGCTGGGTGCCCGGCACCGTCTGCAGGCTCCGCTGGTGCTGGGCGGCACCGTGCTCGGGCTGGACGCCCTGCACGAACTCGCCCCGTACATCGTCCAGGTGGTGGACGCGCTCCCCCGTTGGATGCCTCCCGCACTCGCCGGTCTGGTGCTGCTCGCGCTGGGTGCCACGTACGAGCAGCGGATCCGCGACGCACGGCGGGTGCGGGAGGTGCTGGGGAGGATGGACTAGGGATCGGTCACGAAGGCATCCTGTCGCCGAGGAGTGCCAGATTCTCGATGGCGGCGAGGCCGTAGAGCGCTGTGTCGTTCGTGTAGACCCAGTTGGCCTCGCTGCCCGGCACCGGCGTGACAGGGCCGCTCAGCTTCTCCGTCTTCCAGGGCGAGGACTCGGTGTAGCCGTCGGAGCCGTAGAACTTCGTCCAGGCGCGCGTGGCGAGTTGGGCATCGCCCGTCTGTACCGCGGCGTACGCGTCGAGGCGTGAGTGGCCCTGGAAGAGCAGCAGGGTGCCGAAGTTGGTTCCGTAGCGGGCGGCCTGCTCGGCCTTGGTGGCGTTGAAGTAGCGGCAGTAGTCGAGATACGCCTCCTTGAAGGCGGGCAGGTCGACGAGATCGATGAGCTCGGCGCACAGTTCGTTCAGGCCGAAGACCGCGGAGAGGTGCGAGACGCCGACCACGGGCTCCGCGGCGACGGCGAACCGGCCGGTGTCGAGGTCGTACAGGCCGGTGCCCTGGACGAATCCGTTGGGCTGCGCGGCGATGGTCTCCATCGTCGACAGCACGCGCGCCTTGGCCTTCTCCCACTTGGGGCCCTTGCGCTCCCACTCGGTCAGCCACGCCGAGACGAGCCCGCTCCAGTCCGTGCCGAAGCCGATCGACAGCGCGTGCCGGTCGGGCGTGTAGGGCTCGGTGCGGATCTTGCGGATCGGGTCGAGGACGAGGAAGGTCTCGTCGGAGTCGACGTTGGCGTGCATGAGATCGCCGACCCGCTCGTCGGCGGTGAGGAAGTAGTAGTAGCGCCGGTAGGTGGTGTTGGCGATGCGCTGCTGCTTGGCGCTGTCCGCGTAGTGCTGCACACCGTGCCGGGTGCCGAGGCCGGCCCACTGGCCGAGGTGGTAGACGTCGACCTCGCCGGTGTGCCGGGTCATCGCCTCGGCGAAGCGGAAGATGTCCGCCCGGCCGCTGCGGAGGTACGCGAACCACAGCCAGAGGTCCGGCGACAGTTCGGAGTTGTCCCAGGCGTAGCCGCCGACGTCGTAGCGCCACTGGTGCCGGACCGGGTCGTACGAGTGCATGATGTCGCCGTAGTCCCAGAAGCCGTACCAACGGCGCATCTCCACCTGGTCCTTGTAATAGGTGAAGAGGAAGTCGAGGTGGTCCTCGATCTTCGCCTTGGCGGGCGTGGACCGGTCGGGCTCGGAGTAGAGGCCGGGACCGAAGACCTTCGCCTTGATCAGCTGCTTCGGCGGGACGGCGAGCTGCGGCAGCACACGTACGGCGTCGACCTGTTCGGCGAGCTTCTCGGGTGTGGGTGTCGACTCGTCGGCCCAGAAGAGGAGTTCCGATGTCCGGGCGATGCCGTAGGGGGTGCCGAAGCCCGGCTCGTAGTCCTCGTAGGTGATGTTGAGGCCTTCGAGCTGTTCGGCGTACGTGTCCTGGCCCATGCCGTCGTGGTAGAAGCGCAGGTCCATGGGCTGCGCCTCGGGCGACCAGAGCCAGAGGGTGACCTCGGCCTCGTCGGTGTGGGCGTCCCGGATGTCGAGCTGGGCGGGGAACTTCTCCCAGAAGTCCCGCAGTCCGAAGGAGAATCCGCCGCTCGGCCCGCCGACGTAACCGAACCCGGAGGCGCGCCGGCCGCCGCCGGCACCGATCCAGCCGTACCCCTTCTTCGTGCGCTTGCGCAGGGAGAAGCCGTCGGCGGAGAGCTGGGAGAGGGTGTAGTCGCCCCACTCGGGGATGTACTGGAGCCGGGTGGTGACCCGCTGGTCCCAGGTGGACGGGTCGGGCAGCTTCTCCCCCGCGAACTGGGCGGCCTGGACGGCCGCTCCGGGGTCGCGGCGCAGCCCGGTGACGCCCTTGACGGCCTCGCGCAGCAGACCGGTGCCGTCGCCGCCGATCCGGATGTGCCGGTCGTAGGCGGCGTCGCGCATCGGCACGGTGAAGCGGACGCCGAGCCCGCGGACGAAGTCGCCGCTGCTCTTCCCGGGCTCCTGCTTTCCGTCGAAGGTGATCGTGTGCACCATGCGGAAGGAGTCGGCGCCCGCGTAGAAGTACAGGCGGACCGAGAAGGGCAGCCAACTCCGTTCGCCCTTGCGGTGCTTGCCGTCGATGCGGACGACGGCCCGCACCGGACCCTCCTGTTCGACCTCGACCGCGGAGATCGCGCTCTCGAAGCGCTCGAACTTCTCGGCACCCTGGTCCTCGTCCTCGATCTCCTGCTGGCGGATGACAACGAGGCGGCCGTTCCTGGCGACCTCGGTCGTGCCGCGTGTCACTGACTTGACCAGCGTGGAGCCGCTCTTGCCGATCCTCGCGGTGATGACCCCGGTCGAGACGGCGATGGTGCCGCCGCTCTTGCCGACGGTGACCCTCCGCTCCGGCGCGGTGGGCTCCCCCGCGGACAGCGTGAGCTTCCCCGCATCCGAACTCACCGCGTGGGCGGTCCACTTGAGGGAACCGTCCGGCCAGTAGGCGAGCGGCCAGGACTGCGCGGGGACGGCCTTGCCGTCGGCGTCCGCGAGCGCGAACGTCTGGTCCGGCTGGTACGTGCCCTTCGGCCAGGGAACGCCGACGGTGGAACCGGGGGCGGCACCGAGGCCGCCGTCCTCCAGCCAGTCCAACGTCACCGGGTCCGCGTCCGCGGCCTCGGCGCTGGGGGCGGCCTGCGCGTTCGTGGCGCCCGGGGCCCAGCTGAACCGGGCGGCGGCTCCGGCGACGGCGGCCGCCTTCAGAAGGGACCTGCGGGGGATGGGGGACATGGCCTTTCCTTTCCCTACGGATAGTCAGGGGCATGACAGGTTTGGGCCTGGAGCTCGGGGCTCCGGCCCGCGGGAGGAGGGCTCAGCGTCGCCGCCGGCGCTCCTCGACGGCGACGGCCGCCGCCGCGACGGCCCCCAGGACGGGAATCGCCAACGGCGCGACGAGCAGGGCGGAGCAGGCCACCACGACCAGCCCGCCGACGAGCAGGAAGGACCCGGCGGGATCGAGGACCGTACGGCGCGCGGCATCCGCGAGCAGGTCCCGCCATGCCGCCCCCGGCTCCCAGACCGCGGCCGCGCGCAGGCCGGCGACGGCTCCCCCGATCAGGGCGACCAGCCCGACGGCCCCGACGAGCGGACCACCGGGGATTCCGGCGCGCACGGCCTGGACGTCCACCCAGACCGCCGCCGCGAGGGCCCATCCGCCTGCTCCGACCAGCCAGCCGCCCCGTACGGCCGCCAGGAAGTCCGCCACGAACTCCCGCCATCCGCCGCCGTCGTGAGCCGTACGCCGACGCAGATGCCGCGCGCCGGCCGCGAACGCGGCGGGAAGGGTGACGAGCGGCAGCGCGGCCATCGTGATCCACACGCCGGTGAGCAGACACTCCGCGAAGACGGCGAACCTCTCGGCGAAGACGGATTCCCGGGATGTCCTGCGGGCCTCGGCCGCCCTTCCGCGACGCGTCGCACCATTCCGCCGCGGCGCGCTGCCCCGCGCGGTCGCCCCGGCTCCAGCACGCGATCTCGGGCGGGTGACGGCCATCTCAGCCCTTCAATCCCGACGTCGCCATACCGTCGATCAGATACCGCTGGAAAGCGAGGAAGAAGAGGAGCACCGGCAGCAGCGCCACCAGCGACATCGCGATCATGCCGCCGTAGTTGGCGACCCCCTCCTGGTCGCGGAACATCATCATGCCGAGCGAGACCGTGTACTTGCCGGGCTCGTTGAGGTAGATCAGCGGGCCCATGAAGTCGTTCCAGGCGTTGATGAAGGTGAAGATCGCGCTGGTGATGAGAGCCGGACGGCACAGCGGCAGCACGATCGACCAGTAGATCCGCAGATGCCCGCAGCCGTCGAGCCGCGCCGCCTCGTCCAGCTCGCGCGGCAGGTTCCGCATGAACTGCACCATGAGGAAGACGAAGAACGCCTCGGTGGCCAGGTACTTGCCGATCAGCAGCGGCACATAGGTGTTGACCAGCTCCACCTTCTGGAACATCACGTACTGCGGGATGAGCAGCACGTGATACGGCAGCAGGAGTGTGCCGATCATCAGCGAGAAGAGCAGGTTCCGCCCCGCGAACCGGATCTTGGCGAAGGCGTACGCGGTCAGCGAGCAGGAGATCAGGATGCCGACGACGGAACCGAGGGCGTAGAAGAGGGAGTTCTGGAAGAAGGTCGCGATCGAGATGTCGGCGATGCCGTCGGCCAGCCCCTCGAAGTTGGCCAGGATCGGGCTGGTCGGAAAGAGATCCAGGCTCCCGATGATCTCGCGGCTCGGCTTGAACGAGGCACCGAGCACCCACAGCACGGGATAGAGGACGACCGCGAGGACCAGCAGGGCCCCGATGTGCCAGGCGAGCGAGCCGGTGCGCCTGCGTCCGGACCTCCCGGGGCTTCCCGAGGCGGTCGCGGCGGCGGAGCCGAATGCCTTGCCGGTGATGCCGCTCATCGGGCGTCCTCCTCGTAGTGCACCCAGCGCTTCTGCGACCAGAAGAGAACGGCCGTCACCAACGCGACGGCGAGCAGCAGCATCCAGGCCATGGCGGAGGCGAAGCCCATCTGGGACTCCTTGAAGCCCTTCTGGTAGAGGTAGCAGGTGTAGACGAGCGTGGCGTCGGCCGGACCGCAGGTGGTGTTGGACACCACGTACGCCGAACCGAAGATCTGGAACGAGTGGATGGTCTCCAGGAGCACGTTGAAGAACAGCACCGGCGAGATCATCGGCAGCGTGATGCTCCAGAACCTCCGCAGCGGTCCCGCGCCGTCCACCTCGGCAGCCTCGTACAGCTCCTTCGGCACCTGCTTGAGCCCCGCCAGGAAGATCACCATGGGGGCGCCGAACTGCCAGACGGTGAGCGCGACCAGGCTGTAGAGCACCCAGTCCGGGTCGCCGACCCAGCCCCCGGTGTGCAGGCCGAAGAACGACTGGGCACGGTCCACGGCGGCGTCGTCGGAGAACAGCGCGCGCCACACGAAGCCGACCGAGACGCTCGCGCCGATCAGCGACGGGGCGTAGAACGCGGCCCGGTAGAAAGCCTGCCCGCGGCGGCTCTGCGCGAGGAGCAGGGCCACCCCGAGCGCCAGCAACAGCTTGAGCGGCGTCCCGATGACGACGTACTTGGCCGTCACCTCGACCGACTTCTGCCACCGGGGATCGCCGAACATCGTCGCGAAGTTGTCGAAGCCGATCCATTTCGGCGAGCTGAAGAGGTTGTAGTCGGTGAAGGCGAAGTAGAGGGAAGCTGCCATCGGGCCCGCGGTCAGGAGCAGGAAGCCCGCGATCCAGGGTGACATGAAGAGATAACCGGCGAGATTCTCCCGGCGCCCCCGCCGCCTTTCGGCGACGGGGGCCGCGGGGCGCATCTCCGGCGCGTCGGGCGGAGAGTCCTTGACGAGCGTCACGGCGGTTCCCATCAGACGGCGAGGGCTGTCTTCGCCTCGGAGAAGAACTGCTTCACCGCGTCGGAGACCTTGGTAGTGCCCTGCGACATGTCACCGCCGATGCGCAGAAAGGCGGATTCGACGGTGTCGGCACCGGCCGGGTGCGGGGTGATCGGGCCGAGCACGCCGGCCGCGGCGACATCCTGCTCGTACTGCGCGATGGCCTTGCTGGGGGCGTCGGACGGCTTGAACGCCTCGTACTGCTCGGTGGTCGCCAGGATGCCGCGGTCGTAACCCATGATCTTGCCGACCTCGGGGTCGTGGACCATGAAGTTGATGAACTGGGCGACTTCCTTGGGGTGCTCGGTGCGTGCGGAGGCGCTGAGCATCAGGGAGGCCAGGTACTGGCCGGTCTGCTTGCCGTCGGTCGTCGGGATCGGCGCCAGGCCGTAACTGCTGTCGCCCTCGGCCGTGTAGCGGACCGTGAAGTTGTCCCAGGTGAACTCGGAGGCGGCGTGGCCCGCCGAGAGCGACGACTTGGGCTTGTCCTGCTCGACCCGCTTGGGATCGGTGATGATGCCGGCCTTGACGCGGTTGTAGCCGTCGGCCCACCACTCCGTCAGATCCGCCTCGTCGAAACCGAGTCCGTCCTTGGTGAAGAACGCCTTGCCGTTCTGCCGGAGGTAGAGGTCGTACAAGTACATGATGCCGAAATAGCCGGTGTCGCCCGCCGTCTTCTGGCGGTCGTGAATCTTCTTGAGCGCGGCGAAGTACTCGTCCCAGGTCCATCCCTGCTTCGGCTCGATGCCGGCCGTCTCGAACACCTTCTCGTCGATGACAAGTGACATGGTGTTGGATCCGACGGGAATACCGAGCTGCTTTCCGTCGACCTGACCGACCTTCTCGACTCCGGAGCGGAAGTTTTCCAGGCTGAGATTTCCGGCGTCTATCTGGGACTTGAGGTCGAGCAGGATCCCTCGCTTGTCGTACTTCCGCAGAAATCCGACGGCGTTCTGGAATACATCCGGCGGATTTCCGCCGGCGGCCTGGGTCTGGAACTTCTCCCAGAAGGCCACATAATCCTGGAAGTCCGTCTTCACCTTGATCTTCGGATACTTCTTCTCGAAGAGCGCGATGGACTGGTTGATCCTCTTCGCCCGCTCGTCCGCACCCCACCAGGCGTAGCGGATCGTCACGGTCCCGTCGCCGGCGCCCCCGCCGTCCCCACCGCACCCGGTCGCCGCGGCCAGCCCCAGTGTGGCCAGCGAAGCTCCGGCGGTCTTGAGGACCGTCCGCCTCTCGACACTCCCGTTGTTTCCCACTGTCGGGCCTCCCCGCAACGTCGCCGCCGCCTGCATGAATCGTTTCAAGTAAGCGCTTGCTGGCACAAGCTACGGAGGGCTTTCGGGCGCGTCAATGATTCGGACAGGAATTGATGTGCGGCGCCTCGATCCCGTCGCGCCGGGCTCCGTGGCGGGAGCGACGCATGCGAACAGGAGTACGCAGGTCGGGCCCGCGCGATCGACCGATCGAACAATTCTCCGGCGATGAGGCGGGCATCACGCGCGGCCGAAAAGGTACTGCTGTCACGGGTGTTGGCGTCGGGCATGGGAACGGAGCGTGATGGGTGGGGGGTTGATGTCGGGGGCGTTGGTGCCGGGAGAGGTGGTGCTGCGAGGGGGGCGGACGCAGGGATGGCGGGTCGGCTGATGCCGGGAGGCCGCCGGGAGGGGCGGTATCGGGGTCGGTCGAGTTGGCCCGTGGCGGTGGGGTTCGGCTCGGCCGGGCTCAACTCGATTCGGGCGACGGGGGATCGGCCAGGGGTGAACGGGTGGGCCCAAGTCGATCCGGTCGGCTCGGGCCGGCCTGGTCGGTTGGCCCTGACCCTGACCAGGTCGGCTTGGCTCAGCTCGGCCCTGACCAGGTCGGCTCAGCTCGGCCCAGACCAGGTGGGATTGGCCAGCTCGACCCGGACCAGGTCGGCACGGCTCAGCTCGACCCGGACCAGGTCGGCTCGGCCGGCTCGGCCCTGACCAGTCGGCACGGCCGGCTCGACCCGGACCAGGTCGGCTCGGCTCGGCCCAGACCACTCGTGCCCCGCCGGCACAGCCCTGCCGTACGCCCCTGACGGCACAGTCCGCCCCGGCTCAAGAGACATGGGCCGGAGGGGTGTTCGCCGAGATGTCGGCTCGGTGCCAGGACGCCCGACTGGATGCCACGCGGGTGACGCGAGTGCCTCAAGAGGCGGGCACCGAGCTGCCGTTCCGCGATGGCGAGCCGCCCGGAAAGGCCGTCCAACAGGCACCGTCGGCGAGATGTGCGTACACGGCCTGGCAGGGCAAGCCGAGCACTCGACCTCGTGGATCGACGCAGGTCAGGCGGCCGACCGACACGTCCACCCGGACCCCGAATCCCTCGCCGTACGGCAGGACCCGAACGCCGTACCGCGATGCCCGCATGTCGCACAAAGGTGCCCACTCCCCGCACCGGCACCGGCACCGGCAACCGGCAACCGGCAACCGG
Source organism: Streptomyces sp. NPDC005141 (assembly GCF_053599975.1). NCBI lineage: Bacteria > Bacillati > Actinomycetota > Actinomycetes > Kitasatosporales > Streptomycetaceae > Streptomyces > Streptomyces sp. NPDC005141. The sequence continues at coordinate 44,162 of NZ_JBSFYW010000009.1, forward strand.
CAACCGGCGTGACATACCGAAACACCTGCGCCCCACACCAACAGCTGCGCGCCATGAGAGGGCTCCGCGCTCAGCCCCGGAGCGACGGCGTCCACCTCGGCGCCCCGGACCGCACGCACCGCCCGAGCCGCTCGCCCTCACCCACGCAACCGCGACCCGCCACGACCCGGCATCTGCGGCCACAACTGCGACGCGGCGGCAGCGGCGGCGAAGGTCGTGCTCCAGCGGACGCCGGACACGGGAGGGCCACCGCGTTCAGCCCGGAGACCAGGACGACGCGCTCGACGGACCGACCTCGGACGTGCCACGACCCAGGCATGAGCCGTGCCGGGGACCGCGCAGGGGCGAGGGCGCCGGCGGCACCCGGCGGCGAGGCCAGGCCCGAGCCCCCGGTGCCGGACGCCCGGCCCTCCCGGCCGCCCCGGCCGTCCTCGCGACGACGAAGAAGGCCCCGCTCCACGATGCCGTGGAGCGGGGCCGTCTGTCGTATGTGTGGGCGATACTGGGTTCGAACCAGTGACCTCTTCGGTGTGAACGAAGCGCTCTCCCGCTGAGCTAATCGCCCGGGCGCAGGGAGAACATTACCCCATGTCAGGGGGTGGCTCCGACCAGCGGAGTCGGCTCGGAACAGGCCCGAGCCGACCTCGTCATTCCTTGATGTTCCACGGCATCTCGAAGCCGAACTTCCAGAGGTACACGCCGACGAGGACGGCCACGATCACGAGGCCGACCGTGGTGAGGATGATGTTGCGGCGCCGGACCTTGGGATCCAGCGCGCGCTGCGTCGCCTCCGTGACCTTGCGCTTCGTCCAGCGGAGCACCAGCTGGGCCCAGACGAACTCGGTCGCCCAGATCGCCATGCCGCCGAAGATCACCAGCCAGCCGGGACCCGGCAGCGGCAGCATCACCACGCCCGCGCCGACGACCGCGAGCCCGATGATGAAAACACCCACCTGCCAGCTCACGTGCAGCGCGCGGCGCGCCTTGATGAATTCCGGCGCCCGAGAACCGAGCGCTCGCTCATTCTTCGCCTCGTCGTCCGCCATGGCGACCTCGCCCGGCTCGTCACTCCCCGTATTCATACGACCAAACCCTACCCGAGAGAAACCGGTCACCGGAATGGCCCTATCCGACGAAGGCGCCCTCGGCCGGATGAGTTACATAAAGACACGCAAAACACTCAGAGGGGTTTACAACGGCACCGTAGGTGGCATGTCGATTTCGCCGACGTGCGAATCCCCGAGCGCACACTGAGCGAAAGGCCCTGGCGCTTATGAACACCACGGTCAGCTGCGAGCTGCACCTGCGCCTCGTTGTGTCGAGCGAGTCCTCACTGCCTGTACCCGCAGGACTGCGGTATGACACGGCCGATCCCTACGCCGTGCACGCCACCTTCCACACCGGAGCCGAGGAAACCGTCGAGTGGGTGTTCGCCCGCGACCTCCTCGCCGAGGGCCTGCACCGGCCCACCGGTACCGGCGACGTCCGAGTCTGGCCGTCCCGAAGCCACGGCCAGGGCGTCGTATGCATCGCCCTGAGCTCTCCGGAGGGTGAAGCCCTGCTCGAAGCCCCTGCGAGGGCCCTGGAATCATTCCTGAAGCGAACGGACGCAGCCGTGCCCCCCGGCACGGAACACCGGCACTTCGATCTCGACACGGAGCTCTCACACATCCTGGCCGAGAGCTGACGCGTCACCAGAGCCGCCCGGCGCCGTCCACTCGGGGAGACGGCTCGGGCCTAGACAACCGCATAAGGCACACACCGGCGCCGACGTCGCGGAAAGTCCGCGGCGGCGGCGCCGGTGCGCGTCCACCGCCCTGGACCCACCCGGCCACCCCCACGGGCCGGCATCCACCCGGCCACCCCCGCCGGGCACACGCCTCCCGCTCCCCCGCAGTCACCACCCGTCACCATCCGTCATCACCTGCCACTTCCCCTCAGGCGCTCCCCTCCGCCGGACACCGTTCCCTCTCAGGCGTCACCTTCCGGGGCACCCCAGGAGGCTCGGCCGCCCCGTGCCCGCAGGCCTTCCCGCGACGGGCTCCCGCCCCCGCGAACGCCCGCCCGTCTCCACCGCGCCGGGAAGCCACTACCATCGGCCAGCATCGGGGCGGGCACCCTCGCCCGACCCCCAGGCCAGGGAGCGAATCGTGCTGATCACCCACGACACCCGGTGTGCGCTCGACGCCGTGGTGGATCTGGTGAACACCGCGCCGGAGGACGAGACGGCGGACGGGCTCGCCGATGTCCCGTCCCTCGCCGACTTCGTGCGAAAGCACGACATCAGCGATGTCGGCGTGCTGTCGGAGCACGATCTCGCGGCCGTGCACAAGGTGCGCGACCACTTCGCCGGGATCTTCGCCGCCGACGATCCGCGTGTCGCCGCCTCGCTCATCAACCAGCTGGTCGCCGCCGCCGGCACCACGCCTCGGCTGACGGACCACGACGGCTACGACTGGCATGTCCACTACTTCGCGCCAGGCGCCTCGGTCGCCGACCATCTGGCGGCCGACTGCGGGATGGCGCTGGCCTTCTTCGTGGTCGCCGGAGAGCAGGAGCGACTGCTCCGCTGCGAGGCCCCGGACTGCCGACGGGCCTTCGTCGACCTCTCCCGCAACCGCTCCCGCCGCTACTGCGACAGCCGCACCTGCGGGAACCGGCTCCATGTGGCCGCCTACCGGGCGCGCCGCAAGGAAGCCGCGGGCTGAGGCCCGACAGGACACGGACGGACGGCCGAGAGGCCGGCAGGCCCAGGACAGGCGACCGAGAGCCCGGAAGGCTCACGGATGACGGGCAGGCTCACCGGCCGGCGTCAGGCGGGTCGCGTGAAGGGATGGCCGGGCGGCGCTCCGGAGTGGGCCGGGCTGACGGAGCCCTCGGCGGGTGACGCCAGGGGCTCCGTGTACAGCTCAGAGCAGCAGCAGGTCATGCAGCGAAGCCATGAGCAGCAGACAGCCGATCACCGCAAGGAAGATCATCAGCGGCGGCTGGGAGAGCGCGAAGAGACAACCACGCCGCTCCTCGGGCGGGGCAGCGGTGTCGCTCGGTGTTGTGTCCAGCATCTCGCGGGCGATGATGACGCAGGGAGCACCCCCTCCGCGATCAACACGCCCGGAATATACGGGAGTTCGCTGGATCATGTGACGGGCGCGCTCGAACGTGAACGGTTCCGCGCATTCACCGTCCGACGCGCGTGCGATCTTGGGTCTCGGCTCAGCCGGTCAGATGCCGTGCTTCTTCAGGATCGCCTCGATGTCGCTGAAGTCGTCCCCGGAACCTTTGGCCCGCGGTGTCGCGGCGGGCCGGGCGACGGTGCCGGTGCCCTGGCCCAGCGAGGGGGCCGAGGCCGCGGGAGCCACCACCTCGCGCTGAGCGGCGGCCTTCGCCGCCTTGCGCTCCTTCCGCGTCCCCCCGCCGCGACGCTCCACGGCACGGGTGATCATGAACAGCAGCCAGGAGCCGCCGAGCACCACGAAACCGGCCCACGCGGTCGGACTGAACGCGGTGTCGGCCAGCCAGCCGACCACTCCGGTCATGACCAGGCCGATCGGCACCAGGGAGTACGCGGCTATCCGGGCGGCCGCCAGGAAACGCTTGCGGTAGGCCGTCACCGCGGCGATGCCCAGGCCGGCGACGGAGACGGCGGAACAGACGGTCTCGGCGATCATTCCGGTCCTCCAGGCAGGGCTCGGTGGGGCTGAGTGGTTCGTCCCTTCCATCCTGCACCGCTCCATGCCCGGTATGCCATGGTCCGGGCAGACCTCAGGGAGATCTCCGGGTAGTCGTCCTCCCCAGGTCCCGGTTGGGCCACCCCCTTCCGGGGCTGGGAGACTGGGTCCCATGAACGACTCCTCCCCCGTGCCTCCGGTCCCCGTCGTCCTGGACGTCTGGTGTGAACTCCAGTGCCCCGACTGCCGTGGCGCCCTCGCCGACCTGCGCGCGCTGCGTGCCCGCTACGGCGACCGTCTCGAGCTGCGGCTGCGGCACTTCCCCCTGGAGAAGCACAAGCACGCCTTCGCCGCGGCGCAGGCCGCCGAGGAGGCCACCGAGCAGGGCAGTGCCTGGCCGTACATCGAGGCCGTGCTCGGTCGGGTGGAGGAGCTGGACCGCGGGGGCGAGGCCTTCCTGGTCGAGATCGCGCGGGAACTCGGCCTGGACGCCGAGGAGTTCGACACGGCCCTGATCGACGGCCGACACATCCTGATCGTCGACGCCGACCAGGCCGAGGGCAAGGCGATCGGTGTCACCGGCACCCCGACGTACGTCATCGACGGTGAGCGTCTGGACGGCGGCAAGAGCCAGGAAGGACTGCGCGAGCGGATCGAGGAGATCGCCGACCGGCTGCTCGCCGAGCGGGCCTGAGCCCCGCGCCGAGCCACCCGGCCGGCCTGCCACGGGGGCTCGTTGGGGAGCGCACCACGGCTAGAGCAGCCTCTTGTACAGGTGGTACGCCGTCGTCTCGTAACCGAGTGACTCGTAGAGCCGCTCGGCCGGGGTGTTCCCAGCGAAGACGTTGAGGCCGACACGGCTCGACCCGACGGCCATCGCCTGTGCCTCGGCAAGCCGCATGAGCGTCCGCCCGTGACCGCGTCCGCGCCGGTCGCCGCGGACCGCCACGTCGTAGACGAAGCTGCGCCCGTCCCGGTCGCCCAGCCAGAGCTCGCCCACGGGGACACCCTCGTGCTCCAGGACGCTCAGCCGCATGTTCGCGGTGTCCGGGCCCTGGGGCAGCGCGCCGCCGAAGTCCCGGTCCGCCTTGGCGAGCGCGTCGGCCTCCGGCACACCGTGCCGGATCCAGTCCCCGGCGTACTCCTGCCGGCCCGTCCGGTCCCAGATCTCGTACTCGTCCCGGGTCATGGGCCGGTCGGCGCTGCCGGCGGGCAGCACGGGAGGGGGACCTTCGAGCACCTTCTCCATCCCGCGGTTGCGCAGGACGTAGCCGAGTGCCCTGGTGAGCTCCAGCGCCGCGGCGGCGGCGCCGGGGACGGTCACCTCGATCTGCCGGCAGCCCCAGCCGCGCGCCACTTCCTCGGCGGCCAGCGCGGCCACGGTGCCGCGACCGCGACCGCGGTCCGGCTCCTCGATGCGAAGCTCGTGGATCTTGGCGACGGCCGGCCCGAAGGAGGTGTCCGTCGCCAGGTGTACGGCGCCGACGGGACGGCTGTTCACACACACGTGGTAGCGGCGTGAACGCGTTCCGTCGGCGGCGCGCTGAAGCGGCTCGGTCGGCCGCAGTGTCGTGGTCATCAGGGGTGTTGTACCCCCTGATGCGTGCGAGGTCAGCCGAATTACCGCGCGATCAGGGGCCGGTGGCCCCTGAGGACCGTCAGGGATCGAGGTCGTCCGCGGCCCGCTCGTCGAAGACGCGCATCGCCTTGGCGGTCACCGGGCCCGGTGCGCCCGGCAGTTCACGGGCGTCGACCCGGTGCACGGCCTGCACATCGCGCAGTGTGGACGTCAGGAAGATCTCGTCGGCGTGCTCGAGGACGTCCAGCGGCAGGTCGGTCTCCTTGGCGCCGGTCCACTCGACGGTGAGGGCGCGGGTGATACCGGCGAGGCAGCCGGAGGCGACCGGCGGGGTGTGGATCTCGCCGTCGAGGACGACGAAGACGTTGGACCCGGTGCCCTCGCAGAGTTGACCCACGGTGTTGGCGAACAGCGCCTCGGACGCGCCGTGTTCACGCGCGCGGGCCAGGGCGACGACGTTCTCGGCGTACGAGGTGGTCTTGAGGCCGGTCAGCGCGCCGCGTTCGTTGCGGGTCCAGGGGACGGTGACGACCGCGGTGGAGTCGGGGCGCCGGTCGGAGGCGCCGAGCGCGACGACGAGGGTCGGACCGTGCTCGCCGCGGTCGGAGCCGAGCGGGCCGTGACCGCCGGTGTAGGTGATGCGGAGCCGGCCGAGCGGCATCGGGTTGGCGTCGAGGACGGCGGCGCAGGCACGGCGCACCTCGTCGGCGTCGGGCTCGGGCAGACCGAGGCCGCGCGCCGAGCGGGCCAGCCGGTCGAGGTGGCGGGTGATCGCGAAGGGCCGGCCGTCGACCGCCTTCACGGTCTCGAAGATGCCGTCACCCACGGTCAGCCCGTGGTCGAAGACGGAGACGCGGGCGGCCTCGATGTCCTGCAGCCCGCCGTCGAGCCAAAGCTTCACTGGTCCCTACCTCGCATGAATCTGCCGGAGCCGGACGAGCCGCCCGGCGTGGCGTTTCGGCCGCGGCCCCGGGTGTGGTCCCCGGGACCGGCTCAGGACGGGAGAGTCCCGTCACCCGCCTCGTACTCTCCCGACGCTACCGCGAGCAGCCGGGACGCCTTCAGCTCGGTCTCCCGCCACTCCCCCTCGGGGTCGGATCCCCAGGTGATGCCCGCTCCCGTGCCGAAGCGCAGGACGCCGTCGGCGCGGTCGATCCAGAAGGTGCGGATGCCGACGGCCAGCTCGCCGGTGCCGCGGTCGGCGTCGACCCAGCCGACACCTCCGCAGTACGGGCCGCGCGGCGCGGTCTCCAGGGCGTCGATGATCCGCAGGGCACTGGACTTCGGGGCGCCGGTGACGGAGCCGGGGGGGAAGGCGGCGGCGAGGAGCCCGGGCCAGCCGACGTCCGCGCGCAGTTCGCCGTGGACGGTGGAGACGAGGTGCACGAGTCCCGGGTGCTTCTCGACGACGCACAGGTCGGGCACGGTCACGGTGCCGGTGGCGCAGACCTGGCCGATGTCGTTGCGGACGAGGTCCACGATCATCACGTTCTCGGCGTAGTCCTTGTCCAGGAGGTCCGCCTCGGTGCGTCCGGTGCCCTTGATCGGGCCCGACTCGACGGAGCGGCTCGCCCGGCGCAGGAAGAGTTCCGGGGAGGCGGTGGCGATCTCGACGCCGTGGGCCGGCAGCCGGATCGTTCCCGCGTACGGTGCCGGGTTGCCGCGGGCGAGCAGAGCGGTCAGCGCGTCCACGTCCGCGTCGGGCGGGACGGGTGCGCTGAGCACGCGGCAGAGGTTCGCCTGGTAGACCTCGCCGGCCGCGATGTGCTCGCGTATGCGTCGCACGCCGGCGGTGTAGGCGGCGCGGTCGAGGGACGTGTGCCAGTCACCGGCCGCCGGGCCGCGCCACCGCCCGGGCACCGGCGCGGGCACCGGCTCCTCACGTACGTCCCGGAAGCGGGCACAGGTCAGACGCCCCTCGAAGTCGGCCGAGACGGCCCAGAAGCCGGTCGAGTCCAGGGCTGCGGGATCGCTGGTGACGTCGAGGAGACCGGTCGCGACGAGGCCGCCGAAACGGGCGAGAGGAGGGAGGTCGAGCACGCAGACGAGTCTAGGGCGGGTGTGCGGCGGGTGCCCCGACCATGTCCTCGGGGGGACAGACCGCAGCACGCTGCACAAACGCGTTTTTGTGCTGGCCGGGGAATCCGCTAGAGTTCAACTCGTCGCCGGGACGCGCAAGCGCAACGGAAACGACAAGCGGACGTAGCTCAGTTGGTAGAGCGCAACCTTGCCAAGGTTGAGGTCGCCAGTTCGAACCTGGTCGTCCGCTCGCAGGATGAGGGGGATCTTCCCGAACCCCCGCACTCCTGGTGGAGTGGCCGAGAGGCGAGGCAACGGCCTGCAAAGCCGTCTACACGGGTTCAAATCCCGTCTCCACCTCCAAGGACGATTAGCTCAGCGGGAGAGCGCTTCCCTGACACGGAAGAGGTCACTGGTTCAATCCCAGTATCGTCCACTGGTCCGCAAGGATCCCCGCGCGATTAGCTCAGCGGGAGAGCGCTTCCCTGACACGGAAGAGGTCACTGGTTCAATCCCAGTATCGCGCACGCAAGTCCAGCAGCAAGCGTGGCTCCGGCCGCGTGACCTGCGCGATTAGCTCAGCGGGAGAGCGCTTCCCTGACACGGAAGAGGTCACTGGTTCAATCCCAGTATCGCGCACCAGCAAAGCCCCCGGCCGTCTCGTACGGTCGGGGGCTTCGTCGTGTTCCGGACACGGCGGCCCGCCGCGACCGGCCGTGTCCCGGACACGACGAAGGGGCCCCTCCGCTCAGGAGGAGGCCCCTTCGGTCGTTCAGGACGAGAAGAGCATGTGGCCGAAGCTCTTGTGCCGGTGGTGGCCGCCGTGGCCGCCGTAGTGACCGCCGCCGTGCTGCGGGGCGCCCCAGGCCGGCGCCGGGGCGGACGGGTAGGCCTGCGGAGCGCCCTGGGGCGGCGGCGCCGGCTGGGACCACTGCGACTCCACTCGGGTCAGCGACTCCAGCTCGCCGTAGTCGAGAAATATCCCGCGGCAGCCGCTGCACTGCTCGATCTGGACGCCATTGCGGTTGTACGTGTGCATCTGCGCATGGCACTTCGGACACTGCATGCTCGGCTCAACTCCTCGCCGGTCGGTACTGCTTCCGCCAGGACAGACACTGCCCGGCTTCGGTCGGTTGCACCCTACGTCGCGAAACCTCGCGTCAACTCGGGCGGGGCGGAACTCATTCGGTCGCAGGCGTCGACGACGGCCTGCTGCACCTCGTCCAACGGGCGGTCCGCGGCGGCGGACTTGGCGACGGCCAGGGCCGCGGTCTGCACGGTGAGGGCGCGGGCCGCTACGTCCAGTGCGGGCCAGGGATCGCCGGTCGCGGGAACGGATGGGCCGCCCGCGGCCCGGTAGGCGGTCAGGAAGCGGAGCCACTCGTCGGGCGGGAGAAGCCCGCAGGCGTACCAGGCGGCCGGACGGGCCAGGTCCCAGGTCGGATCACCGACGCCCAGGTCGTCGACGTCGATGAGGACCCAGGGACCGTCCGGCGCGGGATGACGTACGAGCTGGCCGAGGTGCAGGTCGCCGTGGCACAGGGTCGCGGCGTCCGGCATCGGGGCCTCGGCCCGTGCCCAGCCGGGCAGCGCCGCCCAGGCGCGCAGGACCGGGGCGGCGGCCGGGTGCGGGCCGGCAGCGCGCAGGCGGGCGATCGCGCGGGCGGCCTTGGCGGGGCCCCGCATGGACGGCAGGCCGTCCGGGGCGGGGGCCCGGTGCAGGCGGGCCAGGAGGGTCGCGGACGCCTCCCAGGGGGCCGCGTCGGGGGTGTCGGGGTCGACGGGGCCGCCGTACGGCCAGAAGGTCACCCGGCGGCCGAGGAGACCGGCGGAGGCGGGGTTCAGCGGCGGCAGGAGGATGCCCGGGAGGCTCGCGGCCACGGAGAGGCGGAGGGCGAGCGCGGCGGGGTCCGTGTCCGGGGCGTGGGCCTTGGCGACGATGTCGCCGTGGCGCACGACGGTGCCGTCGTCGCGGTCCGCGAGGAGCCCGTCCTCGGCGTCGCAGGGGCAGGACGCGGCCGGCGCCGGGTGGGCCGCGCGGCGCACCGCGGCGGTGAGTGCGGGCAGCAGGGTGTCTGCGGTCACGGGTCCCCCTGGGGCTGTACGACGTCTGCCGGTGAGGGTACGCAGGTGGGAGGCGACCCCGGCACCGCGGCCACTCCGCCCCCGGCATGAAGAATGCCCGCGCAGCTCCCCAGCTGCGCGGGCATTCTTCGTGCCGTCCGCCGCACCCCCGTCCCCACGGGGTTTCATGGCCGGATGTCCCCGCCCGGACCGCTCTTCCGGGCCTGGGGCGCCGCTCAGCGCCCCAGCATCACGCCCACGGACGACGCCTGTGTGACCACCGCGTCCCAGCCGCCGAAGACGACTACGAGCAGGGCCGCCAGGGGAAGGACCATCGCTGTCGCCACCAAGGGGTGGCGCCGACCCTGGCGGGTGCCGAACGCGGCGCTGTACGCCCTGCGTCCCTGCGTGCGGAGCGCTGTCCGCGGTGCCGTGTGGGCCATGGTCCCTCTCCTGACCGAGTTTCTGTCGTGTCTGGCAGCGGCGGGTGTCTGACCTCGGGGGACGAGTGCTGCACCCGCCGCTTGACCTCAAATCTAGGCGCGCGGCGGCCGTGGGTCGTCATGCCCTCGTACCGATTGCCGGGCCTCCCGGAGGATGAGCGATGACCTGCGGACTACTCCCCTGGGTGGAGACGAGGACCCAGGTCTCAGGGTCTTCCCGGAGAGGGCGCCCGATGTGCCCCTACTGTTCCGAACTGTCCTCCCGGGGAACCGGCTGCTCGACGAGCGCCAGCACCCGGGTCGCCATGAAGCGGGCGGTCCGTACCACTGATCCGTTTCGGGTGACTTCGCTCACTTCCACGACACCTCGGCGCACCGCCGTCTCCACCCGGCGACCCGCCCTGCTGGCTACCACCTCGTACGTACGCGTCGTGTCCCCTGCGTCCACGACTATCTCCACGCGGTCACCCTTCACGGGCTCAATCCCCCTTCTGCGATGGATGGTTGGGATCACAGGCGGCCCAAAGAGCCACTGTTCGCAGGCTCCCTGACCACCTTTCAAGTTTCCCACCCGGCACTGACAATCGATCGGAACGAGAGGGCGCGGCCTCTGCGCGCACCCGGCCGCGGAAACGTAAGCTGTGGCTCGTCAAACGGACCGGGCAGCGGGGATGGACATGGCGATGATGCGCCTGAGGCGCGAGGACCCGCGTGTCGTCGGCTCGTTCAGGCTTCACCGACGGCTCGGCGCGGGCGGGATGGGTGTTGTCTATCTGGGCTCCGACCGGCGCGGCCAGCGGGTCGCTCTGAAGGTGATCCGGCCGGATCTGGCGGAGGATCAGGAGTTCCGCTCGCGGTTCGCGCGCGAGGTCTCGGCGGCACGGCGGATCAGGGGCGGCTGCACGGCCCGGCTCGTCGCCGCCGACCTGGAGGCGGACCGGCCGTGGTTCGCCACGCAGTACGTGCCCGGCCCCTCCCTGCACGACAAGGTCGCCGAGGAGGGGCCGCTGTCGGCCGCCGACGTGGCCGCCGTCGGTGCCGCCCTCTCCGAGGGACTGGTCGCGGTGCACGAGGCCGGGGTGGTCCACCGTGACCTCAAGCCGTCCAACATCCTGCTGTCCCCGAAGGGCCCGCGGATCATCGACTTCGGCATCGCGTGGGCGACCGGGGCCAGCACACTCACGCACGTCGGCACCGCGGTCGGGTCCCCCGGATTCCTGGCGCCCGAGCAGGTGCGCGGCGCCGCCGTCACCCCGGCAACAGACGTCTTCGCGCTCGGGGCCACGCTCGCGTACGCGGCGACCCAGGACTCGCCCTTCGGACAGGGCAGTTCCGAAGTGATGCTCTACCGGGTGGTGCACGAGGAGCCGCACCTGCACGGGGTTCCGGACGCCCTCGCCCCGCTCGTCCGGGCCTGTCTGGCGAAGGACCCCGAGGAGCGGCCCAGCACGCTCCAACTGTCGTTGCGGCTCAAGGAGATCGCGGCCCGCGAGGCCCAGGGCATGGCGGACGTGCGGCCGCCCGCGCCGCGCACGGATCCGGACCGGCCGACGGGGCGCCTGGCCGAGAATTACGTCGAGCAGCGCACCCAGCGGCGCCCGGGGGCCACTCCCCCGCCGCGCACCGGCGGGACGAACGGCGGATCACGGTCGGGATCGCGGCCGGCGCCCGCCCGCAACACCGGCCGCTCCGGGAGCAGGCCCGCACCGCGCAGCGGCGCCGGACGGCCCGGGCCGCGGACCACCGGAACCGGCAGGCGGCCCGCCAATCCGCGGCTGCTGCGCCAGCGGCTCTTCGTGTTCGTGGTGGTGACGCTGCTGGTCGCGCTCGGCATCGCGGCGGCCCAGGGGTGCCAGGGGCCGGCCCGCGGGCTCGACGACGGGACCCCGCGCAAGGACGTACGCCAGGAGCAGTCGTCGTACAAGCCGCTGCCCACCGGCGCTTCGACGACCGGGACGGACCGCGGCCGGCTCCATCAGGACGGCTAGAGCCTGTCCCTTCGATCACGTCGCGGTGGCGGGGTCGGGCACGTACGCCCGCTGGCGGGGGCGGCCGGGCCCCCGCGCGGACGTCAGCTCTCCGGGCGGCCCGTCGCCACCGCGTAGAAGGCGACCGCGGCCGCCGCTCCGACGTTCAGGGAGTCGACGCCGTGGGCCATCGGGATGCGGACCCACTCGTCGGCCGCCATCAGGGCCCGGGTGGACAGGCCGTCTCCCTCCGCGCCGAGCATCAGCGCGACGCGGTCCATGCGGTGCGGGGCGGCCTCGTCGAGCGACCTGGCCTTCTCGTCCGGGGTGAGGGCGAGCAGGTTGAACCCGGCGTCCCGCACCGATTCCAGGCTCTTGGGCCAGGCGTCGAGACGGGCGTAGGGCACCGAGAAGACCGCACCCATCGAGACCTTCACGGAGCGGCGGTAGAGGGGGTCCGCGCAGTCCGGGGAGAGCAGCACCGCGTCCATGCCGAGGGCCGCGGCGGAGCGGAAGATGGCGCCGATGTTGGTGTGGTCGTTGACCGCCTCCATGACGACGACCCGGCGCGCGGACCGCAGCAGTTCCTCCGCCGTCGGCAGCGGCTTGCGCTGCATGGAGGCGAGCGCTCCCCGGTGCACGTGATAGCCGGTGACCTGCTCGGCGAGCTCCGGGCTGACCGCGTAGACGGGGGCCGGGAGCTCGTCCATGACATCGCGCATGACGTCGACCCACTTGGCGGACAGCAGCATCGAACGCATCTCGTACCCGGCGTCCTTGGCCCGTCTGATGACCTTCTCGCCCTCGGCGATGAACAGGCCCTCGGCGGGTTCGCGCTTACGGCGCAGCTCCACGTCGGTCAGGCCCGTGTAGTCGCTCAGACGCGGGTCGTCGGGGTTCTCGACGGTGATGAGATCGGCCACAGGGTGATACTGCCTTGTCCTGGGTGTGGTGCCAACGGCTTGGAACGGGTTGGGTTACCCGTGGTTACTCGAGAAGTCCGGAGCCTGCGTTCACGACCTCGCCGATGACGATGACCGCGGGCGGCCTCACATCCTCGGTACGGACGGTCTCGGCGACGGTGGCCAGGGTGGCGTCGACGCGGCGCTGCGCCGCGGTCGTGCCCTCCTGGACGAGGGCGACGGGGGTGTCGGCCGGCTTGCCGTGCGCGACGAGCGTGTCGGCGATCCTGCCGATCTTGTCGACGCCCATGAGGACGACAAGGGTGCCGCGCAGCTTGGCGAGCGCGGGCCAGTCGACGAGGGAGCGCTCGTCGTCGGGCGCGACATGACCGCTGACCACGGTGAACTCGTGTGCGACACCCCGGTGGGTGACCGGGATGCCCGCCGCGCCCGGCACCGAGATCGAGCTGGAGATGCCGGGGACGATCGTGCAGGCGATGCCCGCCTCGGCGAGCGCCTGGGCCTCCTCCATGCCACGGCCGAAGACGAACGGGTCGCCGCCCTTCAGCCGGACGACGGACTTGCCCTGCTTGGCGTGCGCGATGAGCGCGTTGTTGATGGCCTCCTGGGCCATGAACCGGCCGTACGGGATCTTCGCCGCGTCGATCACCTCGACGTGCGGGGGGAGTTCGGCGAGCAGGTCACGGGGACCGAGGCGGTCGGCGATGACCACGTCGGCCTCGGCGAGCAGCCGGCGGCCGCGGACCGTGATCAGGTCGGGGTCGCCGGGACCTCCGCCGACCAGGGCGACGCCGGGGGTGCGGGTGCGGTGGTGCGGCGCGACGAGGGTGCCGTCGCGCAGGCCCTCGACCACGGCGTCGCGGATCGCGGCGGTGTGCCGGGGGTCGCGGCCCTTGGCGTTCGTGGTGAGGACGGCGACGGTCACGCCCTCGCTGTGACCGGTGGCCGGGGTCCAGGCCGTCGCCGCGTCGGCGTCGTCCGAGCGGACGCACCAGACGCGGTTGCGCTCCGCCTCGGCCGAGGCGTCGGCGTTGGCCCGGGAGTCGCTCGTGGCGATCAGCGCGTACCAGGCTTCGGCGAGGTCGCCCTCCTCGTACGGGCGCCGCGTCCAGGCGATCTCGCCCGCGTCCGCCATCGCCTCGACGGACGGTGTCGCCTGCGGTGACACGAGGTGGATGTCCGCGCCCGCCGCGATGAGCGCGGGGAGCCGGCGCTGCGCCACCTGGCCACCGCCCAGGACGACGACGCGACGGCCGGCGAGACGGAGGCCCAGGGGGTAGGCGGGGTGTTCGGCCATGGAGGTGCGGCTCCTCGTACGGGCAGGCGGTGCGGGCGGGCGCGCTGCGGCTTTGGAGCGGCCCTGACGTGGGGTTTTTCGGTAGGGGTCCAGACTACGGCGGGGTCGGGCGGGCAGCGCGGAACGTCTGCCCGCCCCCTGGCGCCGTCGGCCTACTTCTCGGTCACCCCGGCCGAGTCGAACGTCGCGACCTCGTGCATCGCCCGCGCGGCGCTCTGGACGATGGGCAGGGCCAGAAGGGCGCCGGTGCCCTCGCCCAGACGCAGGTCGAGGTCGATCAGCGGGCGCAGGCCCAGCTTGTTCAGGGCCGCCACATGACCGGGCTCCGCGCTGCGGTGACCCGCGATGCAGGCGGCCAGGACCTCGGGGGCGATGGCGCGGGCCACCAGTGCGGCGGCGCCGGCGCTGACGCCGTCCAGGATCACCGGCGTACGCAGGGACGCGCCGCCGAGGAGGAGGCCGACCATGGCGGCGTGCTCGAGGCCGCCGATCGCCGCGAGGACACCGATCGGGTCGGCCGGGTCCGGCTGGTGGAAGTCGATGGCGCGGCGGACGACCTCGGTCTTGCGGGCCAGGGTCTCGTCGTTGATGCCCGTGCCCCGGCCCGTCACCTCGGCGGGGTCGGCGCCGGTGAAGACCGAGATCAGGGCCGCCGAGGCGGTCGTGTTGGCGATCCCCATCTCACCGGTCAGCAGCGCCTTGTTGCCCGCGGCGACCAGGTCACGGGCCGTCTCGATGCCGACTTCGAGCGCCGCGACGACCTCTTCCCGGGTCATGGCGGGACCCGTCGTCATGTCGGCGGTGCCCGCGCGGACCTTGCGCGGCAGCAGGCCCGGCGTGGCCGGCAGGTCGGAGGCGACGCCCACGTCGATGACGCAGACCTCGGCGCCCACCTGGTTGGCGAACGCGTTGCAGACCGCGCCGCCGCCCAGGAAGTTGGCCACCATCTGCCCGGTGACCTCCTGCGGCCAGGGGGTGACGCCCTGGGCGTGCACACCGTGGTCGCCCGCGAAGATCGCGACGGCGGCCGGCTCCGGGATCGGCGGCGGGCACATCCGGGACAGGCCCGACAGCTGCGCGGAGATGATCTCCAGCATGCCGAGGGCGCCCGCGGGCTTGGTCATCCGCTTCTGGCGCTCCCACGCCTCGCCCAGCGCCTTCGCGTCCAGGGGGCGGATGTTGGAGACCGTCTCGGCGAGCAGGTCGTGCGGCTCCTCGCCGGGCAGCGCGCGGCGGCCGTACGTCTCCTCGTGCACGACCCACGACAGGGGACGGCGCTTGGACCAGCCGGCCTGCATCAGCTCGGGCTCGTCGGGGAACTCGTCGACGTATCCGACGCAGAGGTAGGCGACCACTTCGAGGTGGTCGGGCAGGCCCAGCGCGCGGACCATCTCCCGCTCGTCGAAGAAACTGACCCAGCCGACGCCGAGGCCTTCGGCGCGGGCCGCGAGCCACAGGTTCTCGACCGCGAGGGCGGAGGAGTACGGGGCCATCTGCGGCTGGGTGTGACGGCCCAGGGTGTGGCGGCCGCCCCGGGTCGGGTCGGCGGTGACGACGATGTTGACCGGGGTGTCGAGGATGGCCTCGATCTTCAGTTCCTTGAACTGCTTGGCACGGCCCTTCGGCAGGGACTTGGCGTAGGCCTCGCGCTGGCGCTGGGCGAGTTCGTGCATGCTGCGCCGGGTGTCGGCGGAGCGGATGACGACGAAGTCCCAGGGCTGGGAGTGGCCGACGGACGGCGCGGTGTGCGCGGCCTCCAGGACGCGCAGCAGCACGTCATGCGGGATCGGGTCGCTGCGGAAGCCGTTGCGGATGTCACGGCGTTCGCGCATCACCCGCAGGACGGCCTCGCGTTCGGCGTCGTCGTAGCCGGGGGCCGCCGGACCGGTGGACTCTCGTACGTCTTCCACTACGGCCGTGCTCTCTTCCTGGTCGGCGACCTGGGTACGCAGGTCCTCCGCTTGCTGTGCGGCTACGGGTTCCGGCTCCGCCGTGAGCGGTTCCGGCACGGGGACGGGCTCGGAGGTGATCTCGGGCGCGGCCTCCGCCTCCCTGGGGGCGGGCACGGGCGCCGGAGCGATAGGTTCCGCCTCCGCGACAGGGGTCTCCGCGATCCCCTCGGGGGTCTCCTCGACCGGAGCGGGCGCCGCGACGATCGCGGCCTCGGCGGACTCCTGGGCCACCGGCGGCTCCTCCTCGACGGGGAGGGGCGGCACCGTCATGGCGTGCGGCGGGGTCGGGGCCAGGTGCGGGGTGGTCGGCACGGTGCCCTCCACGGGCACGAAGTGGCCGACGCCCTGGTCGCCCTGGGGCACGAAGGACGCACCGGGGTGTCCGGGAGCACCCGCCGCGTCCAGGGCGCCCGGGTGGTGCCGGTCGCCGTGGGACCGGCCCGCGGCCGGGTGCGAGACCTCCGCGTGCGCGGCCACGCCCACCGGTACGCCGTGCAGGGCCTCGTCGGTGGCGGGCTCGGGGAAGACGACGCCGTTCTGGGAGAAGACACCGTCCTCCGAGAGTGCGGCGGCGGTCTCGGAGAGGGCGGCTCCGTTCCCGGCGAACGCGGCCTGGTCGATGAACTGCTGGGCCTGGAACTCTTCGAGGCCGATGCCCGGCCCGCCGTGCGACGCGTCCGCCGAGCGCGCGGAGAGCGCCGACAGCGCGGACTCCGGGGCCTCGAAGACGTGCGGGGCGGCGGCGAGGGGCTGCTCGGCCTCCGGCCGGGGTGCCTCGTCCGCGAATCGGACAGCAGGTTCCGGCACAGGGACGCCGGGTTCGGCGAGCTCGACATCCCCGGCCACGAGGCCGGCCGGGTCGGCTTCGTACATCTCCTGGCCGGCGATCTGCGGCGGGGTCGTCCGAGGGGCCTGCGCGGCGGCGTCCTCGACCGGGGCGAGGTCCTGCGCGGGCGCGATGTGCTCGGCGTCGGCGGGGATCCCCACCGGTGCCGACTCGTGCGCGGACAGCTGCGCGTCGTCACCGGCCTGCTCGGCGGATCCGGCCGGCTCGGCGACCTCGGTGGCGTCCGGCGCACCGAGGGTGTGCGGGGCGTCCGGGAACTGCGGGGCGTCCGGGAACTGCGCGGCGTCGGGGAACTGCGCGGCGTCGGGAATCCGGGAGGCCGACGAGCCGTCCGTCGCGGGCACGGCCTCGGGAGCCTGTCCGTCGGCGTGGTCCTGGAGGTCGAGCGGCGCTTCGTGGGTCTGCGGCACCGGCGCCTGGGCGGCGTCCGGCGTCTGGGCGGCGTCCGGCGTCAGGGCCTGGTCATGGACGAAGGGCGCCGCCACGAACCCCGGCACCTGCTCGGCCTCCGCCGCCCGCGCCTCGGGAACCGGTCCGGCCGCCACGTCCACCGCGGCCGCGGGCAGCTCCCCCGCCTCCGGGACGACCGTTTCTGCGGCCGTCGCCTCGAGCCCCACCGGCGGAGTGCCCCACGGCACCGCGCCCTGGGGCGAGGCCTCGCCGAGCTGGGCCACGTCCAGGTACTCGGGACCGACAGTCGGCGGGCCGGCGTGCCGTACGGGAGTGACGGGGGCGGCCATGGGGCCCGGACGCGCGCCCGCGGGTCCGCGGTCGGCCAGGGAGCGCACGGGGCTGGAGGAGCCGTCCGGCGTGGGCGGGCCGAGGTGCAGCGGGCGACGGGGCGTCACGGGCTGCGGGGCGGGCGACGGGTTCGGCGCGCGGACGGCGCCGAGGTCGACCGCGCCGGTGTCCCGTCCGGCCGTCTCGTGCGGGCCGGGCTCGTCGGTGAAGGGCATCGGGGCCGGCGGCGGCACCTCGTTGCCCCAGGCGCCCTGGGCACCGGGCGCTCCCGGCATCAGAAGCAGGTCGTCGTCCTCGGCGGGGTTCTCGGAGGGGTCGAGGAAGGTGTACGCGCCCGGCGTGGTGACGCCCGGCTGCTCCACCATGCCTGCGTTCTCCGGCAATCCCTCGCCCGGGACCTGGCCGGTGTCGGTCATGCGTACCCCTCGCCCATCGGTTAGTGCTTCCAAGTCCAGCTCGCCCGGAACGGCGCACCGACCGCCCCACAGTGAAGAACGAGCGTGCGTGCCCAGCGGCACGAACGACCGGCCAACAAAGACGACAAAGCCATTAACTGGCATTGTCCCGGTCGTACCGCCCTCGCGACAGGTTGATCCGCGAGCGCCCGCTGTGGACTGCGCCACGTTGCGCGTCCTCCGGTTCTGCCGTACCACACACGCCTCAAAACGGGCGGGTTTTCCGGACATTGGCCTACGAAAGGCCGACCCCACGGGAGCGGTACAACGATCGGCCAGCCTACCGCGCGCAGTACGACAACAGGATCACGGGGCGCGATCCGGCAAACGGCCGCTGAGCAGGAACGCGACGCTCCGCTCCTTCTCCGTCCAGGCCCGTGTATCGAGTTCGACGGACTGAATGAGGGCGCACTCGACGTCATAGCCGTGCTCGGTCAGATCGCGGCCGATGAGTTCGGCGGCGTCACGGGTGGCGGCGTGCGTGACGATGCGCTGGGGCCGGCGGTCGGCGACGGCAGAGACGACCGCCGCTCCCCCGCCGCCGATGCGGACGACATCGGGTTCGGGCAGGTCTTCGAGCACGTGCGGGGCGCTGCCGTGCACGATCTGCATCTGGACGCCGAAGCGGCGGGCGGAGTGTTCGGTGCGGGTGCAGGCGCCCGGGCTGCGGTCGACCGCGATGACGGCGGCACCGGTGCGGGCGGCCTCGGTGGCGAAGGCGCCGCTGCCGGAGCCGATGTCCCAGACGAGATCGCCGACGCGGGGCCCCAGGCGGGCGAGTTGGGCGGCCCGCAGCAGATCCGTCTCCCCCTCGCCGAGTGCGCCGCCGTACGCCCCGGCGGGCAGCGCCCAGCCGCGTGGTCCGCCGCCGGGCTCCCGGCCGGCGATCCAGCCGCCCCCTTCTGCCGCGGCCACGAAGCCGCCGATGACGATGACGACGTTCGGGTCGCGCCAGGTGTGGTCGGCCGCCTTGTCCGAGGTCAGGATCGTGACCTGTTCGCGGGCGGTGCCGAGTTCCTCGCAGATGACGAAGGTGCGGTGCACTCCTTCGAGCAGCAGCCCGAGTTCGGCGGGTCCGGCGCCGGGTGAGGTGAGAACGGCGACCTTGGTGTGGGCTCGGCATACATTCACCGCGCGTCGCAGGGTGCGGCTGTGTGCGACGACCACTTGTGCGTCGTCCCAGGGCATTCCGGCGCGGGCGAAGGCGGCGGCCACCGAGGAGACGGCGGGCACGACTTCGACCTCCAGGCCGAACTCGGGTGCGCGCAGGGAGCGTACGACGCCGAAGAATCCCGGGTCCCCGTCGGCCAGGACGACGGCGGTGCCCCGGTGGCCCGCGATCCGGCGGGCGGCGAGGCCGACGCTGCCGAGACGGATGCGTTCGGCGCTCTCGGGCACTTCGGGGAGTGCGAGATGGTGGGCCGCGCCGGCCACCAGCGTCGCGGCACCGAGAGCCGAGCGCGCCGCGGCGGTCAGCGGCGAGCCGTCCCAGCCGATCACCGTGACCCGGTCGGCCATCGTCGTCAGTCTCCAGAAGGTCTTCGCAGGTCGTCAGGTGCAGCCCGGGCGGGCTTCGTGAGGGTACCTGGTGCGGCCGGGCGGTGCCGGAACGGGCGGTGTGGCGCGGGAGCGGTCCCGCCGTCCCCGGACCGTGGTCCCGGTCCACGCCCCCCGGGGTCCGGTGAGGGAACGCCCGTCCATCCACATGACCCGTCGCGACCGCTCCGGTACGCCGGTGAGGGCCCTGCGCGCGGAATGCCGTACGGCTGCCGGGCCGGGTCAGGCCCAGTCGTTGAACGATGTGTAGCCGCCGCTGTCGGCGAGGTGCTCGCCCACGCCGTCGAGGTCCTCCGGCAGCAGGCTCCACACGATGAAGTCGGTGCGCAGTTCGACCCAGGTGCCGTCCTCGGTCCGGGTGCGCGCTATGCAGGCGTTGCGCAGCACGCCCTCGCTGATGCAGCCGATCTTCTGGGCGACCTGCTGCGAGGCGGTGTTGTCGGCGGCCGTGCGCAGTTCGATGCGCTCGAACTTCTGCTCGCGGAAGAGCCATCGGGCGGTGGCGAGCGCGGCTTCGGACGCGTAGCCCTCGCCGCGCGCCCAGGGGGCGACGATGTAGGAGAGTTCGGTGGAGCGAACGCGCCAGTTCGTCTTGCCGAGTTGGATGACGCCGACCAGGCGCTGGGTGAGGAACTCCGTGACGGCGAGGTCGAGTCCGCGGCCCTCCTTGCGTTCCGTGGGCGCGTAGTCGTCCACCCAGCCGCGGGCACCGTCCTCCGTGAACGGCTGTGGAATCGACGTCCAGGCCGCGACCATCTCGTCGTTCATCATCTCGGCCAGCGCGGGCACGTCGTCCTCGTGGAGCGCACGCAGGACCAACCGCTCCGTGCTGATGGAGATGTCGGGGAAGGTGCTCGTCATGCGACGCTCCGTAACCGTCGGGGACTTCGGACCTGATGTACCGTCGGGTCCGCTGAACTGCCCAGCATGCAGCATGAAACCACCGAACGGCACAACGGGGTCCACTCCGGGTAATGGAGTGGACCCCGTGCGGTGACGAGGGGGGCCGCCGGCCGTGGGCGGCCTCCGGGGCCGGGCCCTCGCCGCCGCCCTCGTCGCTGTTCTTCCCCCGGTCCCGGCCTACTTGAAGGACGGGATGACGGAGCCGGCGTACTTGTCCTCGATGAACTTCTTGACCTCGGGCGAGGTGAGGAGCTTCGCGAGCTTCTTCACGCGCGGGTCGTCCTCGTTGCCCTTCTTGACGGCGAGGAAGTTGCCGTACGGGTTGTTCGTCGCCGACTCCAGGACGAGGGCGTCCTTGGCGGGCTTGAGGTCGGCGGCGATGGCGTAGTTGCCGTTGATGACCGCCGCGTCCACGTCGTCCAGGGAGCGCGGGGTCTGAGCCGCCTCGACCTCCTTGAACTTGAGGTTCTTCGGGTTCTTCGCGATGTCCTGCGGGGTCGCCGCGTTGCCGGCGTCGTCCTTGAGGGTGATGAGCCCCTTGGACGCGAGCAGCTTCAGGGCACGCGCTTCGTTCACCGCGTCGTTGGGGACCGCGACAGTCGCACCGCTCTTCAGGGCGTCGGCGCTCTTCACCTTGTGGGAGTAAAGGCCGAGCGGCTCCAGGTGCACCGTGACGACGGGCACTATGTGCGTGCCGCGCTTCTGGTTGAAGTCGTCCAGGTACGGCTGGTTCTGGAAGTAGTTGGCGTCCACCGAGCCGTCCTCGGTCGCCGTGTTCGGCACGATGTAGTCCTGGAACTCCTTGACCTCGAGGTCGAGGCCCGCCTTCTTCGCCAGGTGGTCCTTGATGTAGTTGAGGATCTCGGCGTGCGGGACAGGGCTGGCGGCGACGACGAGCGGCCCGCTCGTGTCGGCCGACGAGGAGGAGGACGACGAGTCCTTGTCCGAGCCGCAGGCGGAGAGCCCCAGGGTGAGGGCTCCGGCGGCGAGGACGGCGGTGGTGATCTTGGCGGTGTTACGCACGAAAAGTGCCTTTCCTTATGGGTGGAGCTGCCCCGCGAAGGGTGTGCGGGGAAACTTGGGGGATGCGCGCGGGGCGCTCAGGCGACCTTGCCGATGTCGGTGACCGAGGGCTTCTTCGCCTTCAGCAGCCGGAGTTTCGGTGCGGGGCCCGAGTGGCCGGAGCGGCGGTCCAGGGTGCGGGCCGCGTAGTCGCCCGCGAACTGGATGGCGGAGATGGCCACGGCCAGGACGGCCACGATGATCCACATCAGCTCGGTCTCGAAGCGCTGGTAGCCGTAGCGGATGGCCAGGTCTCCGAGGCCGCCGGCGCCGACGGTGCCGGCCATCGCGGAGTAGCCGATGAGCGCGACGATCGTCGTGGTGGTGCTGGAGATCAGCGACGGCAGGGACTCTGGGACGAGCACCTTGCGGACGACGGTCCAGACATTGCCGCCCATCGCGTGCACGGCCTCCACGAGCCCGCCGTCCACTTCGCGGACGGCCGTCTCGACCAGGCGCGCGAAGAACGGGATCGCGCCGATGGCGAGCGGCACGATGGCCGCGTCACGGCCGATGGTGGTGCCGGTGACCCAGCGGGTGAAGCTCATCAGCGCGACCATCAGGATGATGAACGGCATCGAACGGGTGACGTTCACGATCTGCCCGATCACCCGGTTGGCGAGGACGTTCTGCAGCAGGCCCCCACGGTCCGTGAGGACCAGCAGAACACCGAGCGGCAGGCCTCCGACGATCGCGATGAGGGTGGACCAGCCGACCATGTAGAGCGTGTTCCAACACTCCGCGGACAGCAGCGGCTGCATCTCCGACCAGGTCACAGGGCACCTTCCTTCACCAGCACGGGCTCCTGGCCCTGGATTTCGATCTGCAGGCCCTGCTCGCGGAGGAAGCCGATCGGCACGACGTTCTCCTCGTAGCGGCCGGGCAGTTCGATGCGCATCCGGCCGACCTGCTTGCCCGCGACGGTGTCCATCGCGGCGCCGAGGATCGAGATGTCGATGTTGTAGGTGCGCGAGAGCTGCGAGATGACGGGCTGGGTCGCCGCCTCGCCGTGGAAGGTGACGTCGATGACGGTGCGGTCGTCGCCGGAGGCATCGCCGCTGACCGGGAAGAGCGCGGAGGCCAGCTCGGAGCCGGGCGTCGCGAGGAGCTCGCTGACCGTGCCGGACTCGACGATGCGGCCCTCTTCCATCAGCGCGGCCGAGTCGCAGATCGTCTTGACGACGTCCATCTCGTGGGTGATGAGCAGGACGGTGAGGCCCAGCTGGCGGTTCAGGTCGCGCAGCAGCTGGAGGATGGAGCGGGTGGTCTCCGGGTCCAGGGCGCTGGTCGCCTCGTCGGAGAGCAGCACCTTCGGGTCTCCGGCGAGCGCCCGGGCGATGCCGACGCGCTGCTTCTGGCCTCCGGAGAGCTGGGCCGGGTAGGACGTGGCCTTGTCGGACAGGCCGACCAGGTCGAGCAGTTCGAGCGCCTTGCGGCCGCGCTCCTTCCCGGAGACGCCGAGGATCTCGAGCGGCAGCTCGACATTGTCCTGGACGGTCCGCGAGGACAGCAGGTTGAAGTGCTGGAAGACCATGCCGATCCGGCTGCGCGCCCGGCGCAGTTCCCGGCCGGCGCGCGGGCCGCGGCCGACGAGGGCGGTGAGGTCCTGGCCGGCGACGGTGACCGTGCCGGAGGTGGGACGCTCCAGGAGGTTGACGCAGCGGATGAGCGAGGACTTGCCGGCGCCGGACTGGCCGATGACGCCGTACACCTCGCCTTCGCGGACATGCAGATCGACGCCGTCGAGGGCGGTCACTTCACGGCCGCGCGAGCGGTAGACCTTGGTGAGGCCCGTTGTCGTGATCACTGGGGTTTCCGTCACTGTCGAGTGCAGGGCGTGGGTGTGCGCCGGGCACGGGTGCATGCGGTCGGGAACGCGGCACGGTTCTCGCGATGGGCGATGGAACCGGAAGGAGAACGTGTGCGCTGGGCAGCCCGGTCACGTACGCGGTACGGACTCAGGGCGCGTCGATCCCGCTTCGGGGCGCGGGATCAGGCGGTGGTGCGAGGGCCCTCTAACAGGCGCACATTCGACACATACAACGAGCACCGGGCGTCATGGTCGCCTCGGTCGCAAGGATGCGGGAGCTCGTCGTGGTCATGGAGTGAAGTAAAGCAGACCGGGAGCCGGGGGCCGCCACCGCTGTCCGTATAGCGGACAGCCGTGGACACTTTTCAGTCCCGGACGGAGATCTCCACTCCCCGGTCGGTGACCAGTACGGACAGGGCCGAGAGGTCCTCGACGACGAGGTCGGCGGCCAGCTCATGGGCCTGGTGGGTTGTGGCCAACGCCACGGTGGTCATACCGGCGGAGCGGCCCGCCCGGAGCCCGGCGGGGGCGTCCTCGAAAACGACGCAGCGGGCCGGGTCGACGCCCAGTTCGCGGGCGGCGAGCAGGTAGGGCTCGGGGTCGGGCTTGCCCCGGGTGATGTCGTCGGCGGTGATCATCGTCTTGGGGCGGATCCCGACCTCGTCGAGCCGGGCCTCGGCGAGCCGGCGGGTGGCCGAGGTGACGACGGCCCAGCGCTCGGGCGGCAGCGCGGCGAGCAGCGCGAGGGTGCCGGGCAGCGGCACGACCCCGCCCCGCACGTCCTCGACCTCCAGCTGCTCGATGCGGGCGAGCGCCTCGGGGACGAGGTCGGCGGGCAGCAGGTCGGCGGCTATCTCGGCGGCGGGGCGGCCGTGCAGTCCGATCCGGGCGAAGTCCTCGGCGGTGATCCCGTACTCGTGTGCCCACAGGGTCCAGCAGCGGTTCACCGACTCGAGGGACGAGACGAGGGTTCCGTCGTTGTCGAACAGGAGGGCTTCAGCGTGGATCTTCATGCCTTCGACCCTACGGGGCACCCCGGGGGCGAGCGCATCGGGCCTTTTGGCCCGTAATAGGGTCGCGGCATGTTTGATGCCCTGACGGTCGCGACGGCCGTCGCCGCGCTCGCGCTCGCCGCCTGGTGCGGCTGGGCCGCCTACCGTGATCAGCCCACCAAGGACTGGCACTTCATCGGCATGGCCGTGGTGTCGCTGCTCGCCGTGATCCAGCTGGTGATCGGTGTCGTCCAGCTGGCACGTGGCGAGAAGCCGGAGCAGGGCACGACGATCTTCGTGGCATATCTGCTCGGCGCCTTCGCGTGCGTTCCCGCCGCGGGGTTCATGTCGCTGGCGGAGCGCAGCCGCTGGGGTTCGGTCACGGTGGCGGCCGGCGGCGTCGTCCTCGCCGTGCTGGAAGTACGGCTCTACGACATCTGGGGAGGCTGAGATGACGGCCACGGAGGAGAACACGGGCGTGCCTCGGGACGAGCGGGACGAGCGGACCGGGGAGCCGACCGCGCGGCCGGCGGAGAAGAAGCGCACGCGGCTCATCAGCGGCCCCGGCATGCTGCTGCTGTGGCTGTACGGCGTGATGGTGGTCGGCGCCGTCTCACGGTCGGCCGTGCAGATCTCCACGGAGTTCGACAAGGCGCCGCTCGCCTACTCGCTCTCCGCGATCGCCGGTCTCGTCTACGGATTCATCACGTACTCGCTCGTGCGCGGCGGCGAGACGGCGCGCAGGGCGGCGCTGGTGTGCTGCGCCGCCGAGCTCGCGGGCGTGCTGATCGTCGGGACCTGGACGCTGGTCGAGCCGTCCGCCTTCCCCGACGCCACGGTGTGGTCGGACTACGGCATGGGCTATCTCTTCATCCCGGTACTGCTGCCGCTGTCGGCGATGTACTGGCTGCGCAAGGCGCGTACGACCGCCGACCAGGGCGTGGCCTTCGGCGAACGCTAGGCGCTGGTGGCGTACGCGCCGGTGTCGGCACCCTTGGCCAGGGTCACCAGTGTCATGCGCTCGCCCACCCGCTCCTGGGAGACGGGCGCGTAGCCGTGCTTGCGGTAGAGGCGCAGGTTGCGCTCGCTGCGGTGGCCGGTGAAGAGCTGGAAGGACTTGGCCGCTCCGTCCGCGCCGAGCCGGGTCTCGATCGCGGCGAGCAGGCGCCCGCCGAGGCCGTGCCGCTGCATGCGCGGATGCACGATGAGTTTGTTGATGCGGGCCGTGCCGTCGGCGTCGACGGCGCCGCGTACCGAGGCCACCACCTCGTCGCCGAGCCGGGCCACCAGTACGGTGCCGCCCGCCAGTTCCGCCCGGAGCGAGTCGAGCGGCTGCGTGAGCGGCTCGATGCCGTAGTCGCCGTACAGCTCGGCCTCGCTCTGGTAGCAGAGGTACTGCAGCTTCAGGATCTGTTCTGCGTCCTGCTCGGTCGCCGCCGAGATGGTCACGCTCATGCCCATGTGTGCATGCCTCCCGCTCACCTGTTCCACCGGTCGTCCCTCACTCCTATCCCCGTCGTCAGCGGGCCGCAACCTCCACCGTCAGCAAACGACGCAGACATCCCAGGCATCTGGAACGTTCCGGACCAAGACTTCCCTGTGAGATACCCAACTCACCTGCGATCTCCCGGTAGGTGAGGTCGTCCGGGGAGAGCAGAGCGGCCATCAGGCTCGGGCAGCGGCCGGGCAGCCGGCGCACGGCGTCGTGGACTTCGCGACGGCGCTCGGCGGTCATCGCCCGCTGCTCGGGCCCGGGGTCGCTGTCGTCCGCGGGCTCGACGGCGTACGGCTGCTCGGCGCGGGCCCTGCGGCGGCTCAGGCGCGCCTCGGAGCGCACGGCTCGCCGCACCCAGCGCTGCGGGTCGTCGGGCGGTCCCGTCGCGTCCAGCCGCTCCAGGAGGCGCAGCCAGACCGCCTGTTCCAGGTCTCCGCGCTCGGCACCGGTCGCGTGGGCCTCCGCCGATGCCTCGGCGGCGAGGAGCGGTCGCAGGGTGGAAACCATCTCGTGGGTCATGGTCGGCACGACGCGTCCGCCCCGGCGGGAGGTTGCCGGGGCGGACGGTTGTCACCCCATCCGGGGTGACCGGGTCATCCGTTGACGACCGGGCACAGGTCTCGTCGCCCGGACGCGCCCCTCGACGGCCCGGGCACCGGACTCATCTCTTGAGGAAGTCCGCGCGGGCCAGCAGCGCGGTGTCCGCGTTGTCGGAGAAGACGCCGTCGATGCCCGTCTCGAAGTACACCTTGAAGGCGCCGAAGGCGTCCCCGTAGGCGTCCGCGGCGGTGCCCTTGCGGAAGTTCGCGGGCAGGAAGGGGTTCTCGTTGCGCATGGTGTACGGGTGCAGGATCAGGCCCGCCCGGTGCGCGTCGGCGACGAGGGTGGTCGGCTGGGTGAGGTTGCCGGCCGCGTCCTTCGGGATGACCAGGTCGAGCGTGGGGCCGATGCCCTGCGCGTACGAGGCGATCCACTCCAGGCCCTCGGGCGTGACGAGGTCGGCGACCGTGCGGGGGTCGCCCGCCTCGACGAAGTCCCAGGGACGGGTGTTCGCGGCGGACAGCAGGACGGCGAGCGGGTTGCCGACGAGCTTGTTCAGCCGCTCGATGCTGCTCGGCTCGAAGGACTGGAGGATGACCGGCGAGTCCTTCCTGTCCTTGCCGTACTTGCGCAGCAGCCTGGCGACCCGCTCCTCCAGGCCGAGGCCGAGCTTCCGGAAGTAGGTGGGGTGCTTGGTCTCGGGGTAGATCCAGACCTGCTTGCCGCGCTTGCGGGTCTGCTCGTCCTGCCAGCGGAGCACCTCTTCGAAGGTGGGGATCTCCCAGCGGCCGTTGTAGAGGATGTTGTGCGGGCGGTTGGCGGGGATGCGCTCGACGGCGCGCAGGGTCTTCAGCTCGGCGAGAGTGAAGTCCTCGGTGAACCAGCCGGTGGTGGCGACCCCGTCGAGCGTCTTGGTGGTCCTGCGGCCGGCGAACTCGGGGTGCGCCGAGACATCCGTCGTCCCGCCGATTTCCGGCTCGTGACGGCATACGAGGTGGCCGTCCCTGGTGGGCACCAGGTCGCCGGCCTCGACGACGTCGGCGCCCAGGTCGAGGGCCAGCTGGTACGAGCCGAAGGTGTGCTCCGGCCGGTAGCCGCTGGCCCCGCGGTGGCCGATGACCGTCGGCTTGGGCAGGCTCCGGTAGCCGCCGCCCCCGTGACGTTCGTCCGCTCCCGCCACGCCGGGCAGGCCGAGGACGGCTCCGCCCGCCCCGAGCACCGCGGCTCCCAGCAGCGTCCGCCGTGCCGTGCCCCGCTCCTGACCGTTCGACTCCTGCGCTCCCATGAGCGCTCCTCCCGCCGTAGGTGCCCTGCCTGTCGAAGCGGGACGATCGTAGGTGCCCTCGCGTGACGGGAGGGAGGCCTGCGACGGAACAGGTGGGTGAGCCTGGATGTCGTACGGGATCCGGAACCTGACGGTCCGTCGGCTTCGGTCCGGCGGTCGGGGGTAGGCGTAGGACTACGGCGAACGAGCGGCGAACCATGACGGGGTCACCCGTTCGCCGGTGCGACGCGCGATGTCCGTCACATCGTGTCGTCCCGATGTCGGGGGCTCACGGGCGCGCCACCGCAGGTAAACGTGCGTCAACAGTGCGTATCCAGTCGATGAACCCGATGTGCAATCACCCGGGAACCGCGAGTATCGTCCTCACCTGCACAGACTCCATACCGATCCCTTGACACCGGAGGGCCCGTTGTCCCGCTTCGCGCTCATCAAGGCAGTGCTCGGACCGATCATGCGCCTGATGTTCCGCCCACGGGTGGAAGGCGTGGAGCACATCCCGGGCGACGGCCCGGTGATCCTGGCCGGCAACCACCTCACCTTCATCGACTCGATGATCCTTCCGCTGGTCTGCGACCGGCAGGTGCTCTTCATCGGCAAGGACGAGTACGTCACGGGCAAGGGCCTCAAAGGCCGCCTGATGGCGTGGTTCTTCACCGGCGTCGGCATGATCCCGGTGGACCGGGACGGCGCCAACGGTGGCGTGGCGGCGCTGATGACCGGCCGCCGCATCCTGGAGGAGGGCAAGGTCTTCGGGATCTACCCCGAGGGCACCCGCTCCCCCGACGGCCGCCTGTACCGCGGCCGTACCGGCATGGCCCGGCTCACCCTGATGACCGGCGCCCCGGTCGTCCCGTTCGCGATGATCGGCACGGACAAGCTCCAGCCGGGCGGCGCGGGGATCCCGCGGCCGGGCCGGGTCACGGTCCGCTTCGGCGCGGCCATGGAGTTCTCGCGGTACGAGGGCATGGACCGCGACCGTTATGTGCTGCGCGCCGTGACCGACTCCGTGATGACCGAGGTCATGCGGCTGTCCGGCCAGGAGTACGTCGACATGTACGCCACCAAGGCGAAGGCCGCCTAGCCCTTCACCGGGCCCCGCGACATCGCACACGGGTGGGCCCCCGACCGGCAGTTGCCGGTCGGGGGCCCACCCGTTTCGTGCGGCTTTCGTACGGTCGGGAGGAGGTCGTTCGGAACCGCGCCGGTCCGGCCCGTGCCGGGCGCCCAGATCCCGGGGCGGTCCGAACGGCGTCCTACACCTCGAGCTTCTGGCCGCGCAGCAGGAACCACGCCGCCACCGCGGTGGCGAGCAGGACCACCGCGCCCGCGCCGGACGCGAGCGCCAGACCGTCCACGAAGGAATCCCTGGCCGCGCTCAGCAGCGCCTCGGAGGTGTGCCCGGGAAGGCTCCCGGCGGCCTCCACCGCTCCGCCGAGCGAGTCGCGCGCCTCGGCCGGTGTGCCCGCTGGTCCGGCGAAGCCCGCGTAGACGCCGGTCACGATCGAGCCGAGCAGGGCGATACCGAGAGCCGCGCCGAGTTCGTACGCCGTCTCGGAGACCGCGGACGCGGCGCCCGCCTGGTCCTTGGGTACGGCGGAGAGGATGACGTCGGCGGTGACGGTGAACGAGAAGCCCGCGCCGACGCCGACGACCAGCAGCGCGGCACCGAGCAGCGGATAGCCGGTGGAGCGGTCGAGCAGGGTGAGCGTGCCGAGCGCGAGACCCACCGCGGCGAGTCCGGCGGAGACGACGGTGCGCACGGAGAACCGCCGCGCGAACCTTCCCGCGACCAGACCGGCCGCCACCGCGCCCACAGCGGCGGGGATTTCGGCCAGCCCCGCCTCGAACGGCCCCCGGCCCTGAACGAGTTGCAGATACTGAGAGAGGAAGAACACGAGTCCGGACAGGCCGAGCACGGTGAACAGGTCGGCGAGCACGGCACCGGAGAATCCCCGGTTGCGGAACAGCCGGACATCCAGCAGCGGTGTGGGAAGCGTCAGTTGGCGGCGCACGAACCAGAAGAGCGCACCGGCGCCCAGCAGACCCGCGGCGAGTGCCTCGCCGCTCGCTCCGTGCGCGGCGACCTCCTTGACCGCGTACACCGCACCGATCACACCGACGAGCGAGAGCGTGACGCTGATCAGGTCCCAGGGTCCGTGGGTCGGGCTCTTCGACTCGGGCAGCAGCCTGCCGCCGACGAGGACGAGCACCACCATCACCGGAAGGTTGATGAGGAAGACCGAACCCCACCAGAAGTGTTCGAGCAGGAAGCCGCCGACGACGGGACCGACCGCCGTACCCGCGGAGGCCGTGGCACCCCAGATGCCGATGGCGAGGCTGCGCTCGCGCGGGTCGTGGAAGATGTTGCGGATCAGGGCGAGGGTGGCCGGCATCAGGGTCGCGCCCGCGACACCGAGCAGTGCCCGCGCCAGGATCATCATCTCGGGTGTCGTGGCATAGGCGTTGAGCACGGATATCAGACCGAACGCCGTCGCGCCGACGAGCAGCAGCTTCTTGCGTCCGATGCGGTCGCCGAGGCTGCCCATGGAGACGAGCAGACCGGCGATGACGAAGGAGTAGACGTCACCGATCCACAGGAGCTGGGTGCCGGAGGGCTGCAGGTCCTCACTGATGTACGGCGTCGCGAGGCCGAGGACGGTCGCGTCCACGGCCACCAGCAGCACGGCGAGGACGAGGACGCAGAGCGCGAGCCAACGACCGGGGCGCTTCTGCACCTCCGTCGCGAGCGCCGGCTGCAGGGTGCTGGTCATGATTCCTCTCTCCGTAGCGCGCCGCCGAGCAGCAGCTCGACGATCATGTGGTGGAAGTCGTTGGCGGCGACCCGGCCCTCGGTCACGGCCCAGGCCGCCGAGGCCATCAGCCCGTAGAGCGCCTCGGTGAGCCAGGCCGGGGTGAGATCGATGCGGAACTCGCCGCTCTGCTGTCCGCGCCGGAACAGCGCGGCCATCCGGGCGTCGAGCCGGGCCCAGCCCTCGTGCTGGCCGTCGCCCTCGAACAGCTGGTTCTCCGTGTAGAGGAAGGCGAGCAGTCCGGCCACCTTCTCCAGCTCCCGCACCAGGCGGCGCACGGCCTCCTGGGCGGTGCCGTCGTCGAGGCGGGCCGCGTCCAGAGCGGCCTCGCACTCCTCGATGCCGAGCGCCTCCAGCGCCCGTACGAGCGCGTCACGGCCGGCGAACTGGCGGTGCAGCGTGGCCCGGCTGATCCCGGCGGCCTTGGCGACCTCGTCCATGGTCGCGGTGGATTTCCGGGTGAGCAGGGCGGCTGCGCTGCGCAGCACGTGGTCACGGTCGACAGCCATGAGACAACGGTACCGCATATGAGACATCCCTGTCTCACAGGGGGCACGCGTGTCTCAGTCGTGTGGCGTACGACAGGACGAGCGGCACTCGGAGTATTCGGGTGAGCCGGGGTGGACGCTTCGCCCTGGGCCGGCTACTCGGAGTGTGTTCGGGTGCCCCTCGGACGCTTCGCCGGGGGCGCGGTGCTCAGTGCCAGGGCAGCTGCCCGCGCCGCTCCCAGTACGCCCCCGGCTCCTCCACGAGGGCGGCGAGCCGGGAGAGCTGGTCGTCGTCGAGGTCGACGACCGGGGCGTGCAGGTTCGAGGCGAGCTGGCTGGCGGTGGCCGCCCCCGAGAGCACGACGCCCGCCCAGGGCTGCCGCAGGATCAGCGCGAGCGCGACCGCGTCGCAGTCGAGAGAGGTCTCCAAGGCGACGGCCCGCAGCGTGTCCGGCGCGTGCGACCGCGCGAGCCGGCCGTTGGCCAAGCCCTCCTTGACGATCACCGTGAGGCCGGCGTCGTGGGCCTCGGCGAGCGCCGGGGCGGCCGAGGTCTCCAGGACGTTGTACGTGGACTGGACGGTACGGAAGAGCGGATCGCCGTCGACCGTCACGGCGAGCGCTGCACGGATCGCCTCGGCCTGGGCGGGCCCGCTGGTGGAGAAGCCGATCGACAGGCCTCCGGCGGCCGCTTCGGCGAGTGCCGCGTGCAGCTCCTTGTCGGTGAGGGCCGGACTCTCCGGAGTCACCGAGTGGATCTGGTAGAGGTCCAGCCGGTCGCCGAGCAGCTCCGCGGTCTCGGCGCGCTGCCGCTCGTACATGGCGAGGCCGTGGTCCTTGACCTCGTGCGCCTCGGCGTCGGTGCGCCAGTCCGCCGTGTACCGGTAGCCCCACTTGCTGCCGATGACGATGTCGTCGATGTCCGGGCGGCGGCGCAGCCAGTCGGCGAGGAACTCCTCGGAGCGGCCGTAGGAACGGGCCACGTCGAAGTAGCGCACCCCCTGGGCGTAGGCGGCTTCGAGGAGTTCGTGGGTGCGCTCGCGCAGGGCGTCGACACTGCGGTCGGGCGGGAGGTCCTCCGCGCGGCCGAGATTGATGTAGCCGGGGCGGCCGACGGCGGCGAGCCCCAGTCCGATGTGGGCGGTGGGAGTCGTGGCTGAGGCGAGACGTGCGAAGGGCATCGCGGCTCCGTTCGGTCGGCTCCTTTACGGCTGCCGACCAACGTAACCCGCGACGCCCTCCGTCGAACGGCACCCGCCCCGTACGCGAACCGCTTCCGCTCTTCCGCGCCCGGGGAGAGGCAGCCGCCCCCGGCGTCGAACCGTGCCCTGCGGCACATGCCCGCCGAGGCCGGTCAGGCCTCCGCCTCTCCCCCGGGCCTTCGCGCGGGGGCTACTTCTTGTGCTTCGCCACTGCCCACGCCTGCTGGGCGGCGACGTCCGTCTTGATCTCGGCGAGCTGGACGGCGACCGCGCTGGGCGCCGTACCGCCGCGGCCGTCGCGGGAGGCGAGGGCGCCGGAGACGTTGAGGACGGACCGCACCTCGGGCGTCAGATGCGCCGAGATCTTCGCGAACTGCTCGTCGGTCAGCTCGTCCAGTTCCTTGCCGTCCGCCTCGGCGACCTTCACGCACTCACCGGCGACCTCGTGCGCGACTCGGAACGGCACGCCCTGCTTGACCAGCCACTCGGCGATGTCGGTGGCGAGCGAGAAGCCGGCCGGGGCCAGCTCCTCCATGCGCTCGCGGTGGACGGTCAGCGTGGCCATCATGCCGGTGAAGGCGGGGAGCAGGACCTCCAGCTGGTCACAGGAGTCGAAGACCGGCTCCTTGTCCTCCTGGAGGTCGCGGTTGTACGCGAGGGGCAGGGCCTTGAGCGTGGCCATCAGCCCGGTCAGATTCCCGATCAGGCGGCCCGACTTGCCGCGCGCGAGCTCGGCGATGTCCGGGTTCTTCTTCTGCGGCATGATCGACGAGCCCGTGGAGAACGCGTCATGGAGGGTGACGAAGGAGAACTCCTTCGTGTTCCAGATGATGACCTCCTCGGCGATCCGGGAGAGGTTCACACCGATCATCGCGGTGATGAAGGCGAACTCCGCCACGAAGTCGCGGGAGGCCGTGCCGTCGATGGAGTTGGCGACGCTGCCGTGCTCGAAGCCGAGGTCCTTCGCGACCGCCTCCGGGTCCAGGCCGAGGGAGGAACCGGCCAGGGCACCGGAGCCGTACGGCGAGACGGCCGTCCGCTCGTCCCACTGGCGCAGCCGCTCCGCGTCCCGGGACAGGGACTGGACATGGGCCAGCACATGGTGGGCGAACAGCACCGGCTGGGCGTGCTGGAGGTGCGTGCGGCCGGGCATCGCCACGTCCGGGTGGGCCTCCGCCAGGCCGATCAGTGCTTCCTGGAGGTCGGCGATCAGGCCGCCGACGATCCGGGCGTGGTCCCGCAGGTACATCCGGAAGAGCGTGGCCACCTGGTCGTTGCGGGAGCGGCCGGCGCGCAGTTTGCCGCCGAGGTCGGGGCCGAGGCGCTCGAGGAGGCCGCGCTCGAGAGCCGTGTGGACGTCCTCGTCGGCGATCGTGCCGACGAAGGAGCCGTCGGCGACATCGGACTCCAGTCGGCCGAGGCCCTCGATCATCCGGGTGAGCTCGTCCTCGGTGAGCAGCCCCGCGCCGTGCAGCACGCGCGCGTGGGCACGCGAACCGGCGATGTCGTAGGGCGCGAGGCGCCAGTCGAAGTGGACCGACGCGGACAGCTTGGCCAGGGCCTCGGCGGGACCGTCGGCGAAACGTCCGCCCCAGAGCCGAACGTCACCGCTGTTGCTGCTCACTTGCGTTACTCCTCGAAAGGTGTGGATGTGCCACCGCCTCCCCACGCGCGAGTGAGGAGGCGGCTGTCAGGCTAGTGCTCGGGAGGCTTCGAGGCGGCGGACACGACACGGCCCGCGCCAAGTCCCGTACGGCTTACGCCTGGTCCCGCTTGGCGGCGATCTTCGACGACAGGCTGTAGATGTCGATGAAGCCCTTGGCCGCGGCCTGGTCGAAGGTGTCACCCGTGTCGTACGTCGCGAGGTCGAAGTCGTAGAGCGAGGTGTCGGAGCGCCGGCCGGTGACGACGGCGCGGCCGCCGTGCAGGGTCATCCGGATGTCGCCGTTGACGTGCTGGTTGGCCTCGTCGATGAATCCGTCCAGGGCGCGCTTGAGCGGGGAGAACCACTGGCCGTCGTAGACCAGTTCGCCCCAGCGCTGCTCGACCTGCCGCTTGTAGCGGGCGAGTTCACGCTCGACGGTGACGTTCTCCAGCTCCTGGTGGGCGGTGATCAGCGCGATCGCGCCCGGAGCCTCGTACACCTCACGGGACTTGATGCCCACGAGCCGGTCCTCGACCATGTCGATCCGGCCGATGCCCTGGGCGCCGGCGCGCTCGTTGAGCTGCTGGATGGCCTGGAGCACGCTGACGGGCCTGCCGTCGATGGCGACCGGGACACCCTGCTTGAAGGTGATGACGACCTCGTCGGCCTCGCGGTGCTCGGCCGGGTTCGAGGTGTACTCGTAGATGTCCTCGATCGGGGCGTTCCAGATGTCCTCCAGGAAGCCCGTCTCGACCGCGCGTCCGAAGACGTTCTGGTCGATGGAGTACGGGGACTTCTTGGAGGTGGCGATCGGGAGCTGCTTCTCCTCGCAGAAGGCGATCGCCTTGTCCCGGGTCATCGCGTAGTCACGGACCGGGGCGATGCACTTGAGGTCGGGGGCGAGGGCGACGATGCCGGCCTCGAACCGCACCTGGTCGTTGCCCTTGCCCGTGCAGCCGTGGGCGACCGTGGTGGCGCCGTGCTTCTGGGCGGCGGCGACGAGGTGCTTGACGATCGTCGGCCGGGAGAGGGCGGAGACCAGCGGGTAGCGGTCCATGTAGAGGGCGTTGGCCTTGATCGCCGGGAGGCAGTACTCGTCGGCGAATTCGTCCCGGGCGTCCGCGACCTCGGCCTCGACGGCACCGCAGGCGATGGCGCGCTTGCGGATGACGTCCAGGTCCTCGCCACCCTGGCCGACGTCGACCGCTACGGCGATGACCTCGGCGCCCGTCTCCTCGGCGATCCAACCGATGGCGACGGAGGTGTCCAGACCCCCTGAATAGGCGAGTACGACGCGCTCGGTCACGGGATTCTCCTCACAGTGCATTCGCTGACATGCATGAGTATGCAGCACTCTGCATGATTCGTCAATCTCGGCCCGTCCGGCGACGGAATCTTCCGGGAGCTTGAACACGGGAAACCGCTTTCGCGTATCTCCCGCTGAACGCAGGCGCCGCGTTCGCGTACGGCAGCACCACGGACAACGACCGCCCGGACGACCACCGGGCGGTCCCACCCCCGACCCGAATGAGGCTTCCGCATGTCCAGGGCTCTTCCGAAGTACAACAAGCGGCGTGTCGTGATGATCGGCGGAGCGTCCGCCGTCGTGCTGTCCGCCGCGGTGATCGCCGGCAGCGCCCTGGCGGGCGAGACCCCCGGGAGCGGCGCCAGGAACGCCACGACGAAGGCCGCCGCGAACACCGTGAACTGCCCGGCCGTGGCACCGAGCCTGCCCGCGGTGCCCGCGTCCGCGAAGGCCGAGGTCGACCGTAACCTCGCCCTGCTGAACACCCAGATCGCCGAGGCGAACAAGAGACTGGTGGACACGGCCGGGCAGGGCGGCCCGAACTTCGTCCAGAACGCGATCCTCGGCCCCCTCAAGGACAAGCGCGTCGCCACCGTCAACCGCATAGCGACGGCCATCGGCCGTACGGCCGCCAAGCCGCAGGGCCTGGACGCGCTGGCGCCGTGCACCCTCAACGGCGCGGGGGGCGCGGCCACCGGCAGCGCCGCGCCCAGCGCGCCGGCCACCGCGCAGGCGGGCGGGGCCGCCGGTGACACGGGTGCCGCCACCGCCGCGGGAACCATCGCCTGCCCGGACGTCGCGTCGAAGCTGCCCGCCGTCCCGGCCTCCGCGAAGGCCGAGGTCGACCGTAACCTCGCCCTGCTGAACACCCAGATCGCCGAGGCCAACACCCGCCTGGCCGCCACCGTCGGGCAGGGCGGGCCCAACTTCGTCCAGAACGCGATCCTCGGCCCCCTGAAGGACAAGCGGACCTCCACGATCGACCGCATCGCGATCTCCATCGGCCGCACCGCCGCCAAGCCGACGGGACTGGACTCCCTCGCCGCCTGCACGGTCACCCCGTGACGTGACAGGCGACGTGACCGCCCCGCCAGCGCCGGCCGGGGCGGCCACGGGGTTCCGGCGATGCCCCTGAACGGCGTCGCCGGAACCGCAATTCCTTAGACAGCCGAAAGACTTTCCCGAATAATCGTTAGACATGGGAAAGACCTATGAGCACATCGACGGCCGCCTCCGCACGTTCATCGAGGCGCAGCCCCTCTTCTTCACCGCCACCGCACCGCTGTCGGGGGACGGCACGGTCAACCTCTCCCCCAAGGGACTCACCGGCTCCTTCGCCGTACTGGACGAGCGGACGGTGGCCTACCTGGACTTCGCCGGGAGCACCGCCGAGACGATCGCGCATCTGCGTGAGAACGGCCGGATCACCCTGATGTGGTGTGCCTTCCAGGGCCCGCCCAACATCGTCCGGGTGCACGGCCACGGCGAGCCGGTCTTCCGCGACGACCCGCGCTTCGCGGAACTCCTCGGCCATTTCGCCGGCATCGACCCGACCCCGCACGGACTGCGCGCGATCATCGTCGTGACCGCCGAGCTGGTCCGCGACAGCTGCGGCTACGCCGTGCCCCGCATGTCCTACGACGAGGACCGCGATCTGCACGGCAGGCGCTTCGCGCGCGAGGACGACGTCTCGCTGAGCGAGTACTTCACCAAGAAGGAGCACATCGCGACGAGCCTGGACGGACTGCCCGGGCTGCCGCTTCCGCTGCCCCCCAGTACCGTCTGAGCCATGCGCCTCGGAGCCGCCGCCCTCGCGTCCGCGTCCCTGCTCACCCTGGCCCCGGGCGGGCCGCCGCCCCTGCGCGAACTGCCCGCGCGGATGGCCGACACCGGCGGCGGAACCCAGCTGATCACCGCTCAGGCACCTCGCGGGAAGGCAACGTCGGGGACGCTCACCTGGTGGAACCGGAACGGCGGGCGCTGGGTGCGGGCCGGATCCGCCCGCGCGCGGTTCGGGGCGGGCGGACTGGTCGAGGGCCGGTCGCGGCGCCAGGGCACGAACACCACCCCCACGGGCCTGTACGAGCTGCCGTACGCGTTCGGTATCGAGGCGGCGCCGGAGGGGACCTCGATGCCGTACCGCCGGGTGCGTGAGGGCTCCTGGTGGTGCCAGGACAACGCGTCCCGCTCGTACAACCGGTGGACCGAGCCGCGCCCCGCGGACTGCCGGGCCGGCGAGTCCGAGCATCTGATCACCTACAGGAAGCAGTACGCGCACGCCGTCGTCATCGGGTTCAACTACGAGCGGCCGGTGCGCGGCCGCGGCGCGGGGATCTTCCTGCACGTCGACGGGAGCGGGGCCACGGCCGGTTGTGTGTCCGTGCCCGCGGGCGCGATGCGGCGGATCCTCGCGTGGGCCGATCCCGCGCGCGGGCCGCACATCGCCATCGGCACGGCGAGCGGGGCGACGGCGCTCTCCCGGTACTGACAGAACCCCGGAACGCGCCTCGGGCCGCGGGTGACCGGCAGGCCACAGCGCGGTTCGGGCCGCGGTTCAGGCGACGGGTAGTCGTACGGTGAACGTCGTCGCTCCGGGGCGGCTCTCCAGGCCGACCGTGCCGCCGTGCGCCTCGACCACGGCCGCCACGATCGACAGACCGAGCCCCGCTCCGGTGCCGGCACCGTCCGCGCGGCGGCGGTCCGCCCGGGTGAAGCGTTCGAAGACGCCGGGGCGGACGTCCTCGGCAACCCCCGGTCCGTCGTCGTGGACCTTCAGCACGGCCTCCGTGCCGGCACCCTCCAAGGACACCGTCACGCCGGTGCCGACAGGCGTGTGCACACGGGCGTTGGCCAACAGATTGGCCAACACCTGTTGGAGCCGGTGGGCATCGCCCGTCACGGTCACCGGCTCCTCCGCCAGCTCCAGCACCCACCGGTGGCCGGGGCCCGTCGCGCGGGCATCGGTGACCGCGTCGAGGACGAGGTGGGTGAGGTCGACGGGAAGCCGCTCCAGGGGGCGTCCGGCGTCGAGGCGGGCGAGCAGAAGCAGGTCGTCGACCATCTCCCCCATGCGCGTCGACTCGGCGGCGATCCGTTCGAGGGCGCGGGTCACCTTCGGGGGCACCGGGCCGGGGTGCAGCAGTGCGAGCTCGGCGTGGCCGCGGACCGAGGCGACCGGGGTGCGCAGCTCGTGGCTGGCGTCGGCGGCGAAGGTGCGCAGCCGTTCCTCGCTCGCGTGCCGCTTGGTGAGTGCGTCCTCGACATGGCCGAGCATGCGGTTGAAGGCACTGGCGACGCGGCCCACCTCGCTGCGCGGGTCGGACTCGGGCGCACGTGGGGGCAGCGCCACCTCTCCGCTGGCGAGCGGGAGTTCGCTGACCCGGGTGGCGGTCGCGGCGACCCGGTTCAGCGGGCGGAGCGACCAGCGCACCCACAGGGCCCCGGCGACTCCGGCGACCACGAGGGCCATGCCGAGGACCAGGGAGGCGACGAGTTCCAGCCGGTGGACGGCCGCGTCGACCGGCTCCGTGGGCAGCCCGGTGATCAGTACGTCGCCGTCCTGGCCGGAGGCCGCCAGCACGCGGTAGTCCCCCAGCCCCGAAAGGCAGACGGTGTGGGCGCGGCCGTCCACCGGGACCCCGGCAAGTACCGCCTCGTCGCGGGCGGTGGGATCCACGTTCCGGACGGCAGTGGTGGTGCCGGACGGCACGACCGCGGCGTTGGTGACGTCCTCGCCCACCAGGCGCGCTCCGAAAGTGCCGGCGCTCTGCCGGCGGGTGTCGCCGTGTTCGTCACCGTCGTGGTCGGACGGCTTCACCGAGCTGTGCTCCAGGCTTGCCGGGAACCGCGCGCCGGCTTCCTGCAGCTGCTGATCGAGACGGCCGGTGAGGAAGCCGTTCAGTTCGTACACCGCAGCCACGCCGACGGCGGCGCAGCTGACGGCGAGCAGCACCACGAGCCCGGCGGTGAGGCGGGCGCGCATCGTGCGCGGGCGCGGCAGAGCGCGCAGGGCCGGCCTCAGGCGGAGCTTCCATCGCCTGCCCCGGGCCCACCTGGTCGCCCTCACCGGCCGGCCGCGGGTTTGATGACGTACCCGGCGCCCCGGACCGTGTGGATCATGGGCTCGCGGCCCGCGTCGACCTTCTTGCGCAGGTAGGAGATGTAGAGCTCGACGACATGGGCCTGGCCTCCGAAGTCGTAGGACCAGACACGGTCGAGGATCCGGGTCTTGCTGAGCACGCGGCGCGGGTTGCGCATCAGGAAACGGAGCAGCTCGAACTCGGTGGGCGACAGCTCGATCAGGTCGCCGCCCCGGGTGACCTCACGCGCCTCCTCGTCCATCGCCAGGTCCCCGACGACGAGCCTCGGGCCCTCGTCGCTCCGGCGGGCCATGCCCGCGCGGCGCAGCAGTCCGCGCAGCCGGGCGACGACCTCCTCCAGGCTGAACGGCTTGGTGACGTAGTCGTCGCCGCCCGCGGTGATACCGGCGATGCGGTCCTCCACGGCGTCCCGGGCGGTGAGAAAGAGGACGCAGACGCCCGGCAGCACGGTGTGGAGGTCGCGCAGCACGGTGAAGCCGTCGGTGTCCGGGAGCATCACGTCGAGGACGACGGCGTCGGGCAGCAGTGCGCGCGCCTCGACGGCGGCCGAGGCACCGTCGCCCGCGGTACGGACCTCCCAGCCCTCGTAGCGCAGGGCGCCGGACAGGACCTCGGCCAGGTCCGGATCGTCGTCGACGACGAGAACGCGTACGGGCGTCCCGTCGGGCCGGGTCAGCGAGGGCGGCCTGGCGACACCCCGGGAGCGGACGGCTCCGGATTCCGGGACTCGGGCAGCGCCGGGCTCCGGGACTCGGGCAGCGCCGGTGCCTGGGGCGCGAGGAGCCTCGGGGTCTGGGGCGCGAGGAGCCTCGGGATGCGGGGTGCCAGGAGCCTCGGGGTCGGGGGAGGGAGTGTTCATGTCGCCTTCCAGCATCGCCCCTCCATACGGTCGCGCCGTGCCTCGTGGCCTCTGAGTTTCCTCTGAGTCACCTCCCGCTCGAGGCCGCCGTCCTCCCCTCCGTTCTCCGCCTCCCCGGGCTCTCAGTTTGCTGTGAGTCCGCGCGGAACCGGCCCGTTCAGAGCCTCCTCAGAGGTTCCGGACGCACAGTTTCCTCCCGGACTGCCGGAAGAAGGACGGAAACATGACCACGGTGCACGAGCGGGCGGCGGACCCGCGCCCGACACGAGGACGCGGGCGACCACGGCCCTCGCCCGCGGGGCCGCTGCTGGCCCTGCTGTGGGCGGGAGCGGCCGCGGTCCTCGCCCTGTGGTGGAGGGACACCGGGTCGGTGGTGGGTACGGCCGGATGGCTGACGGACGCAGGACGGATCGCCGGGCTGCTGTGCGGCTACAGCTGCGCCGTCCTGGTGGCGCTGATGGCCAGGGTCCCGCTCCTGGAGCGGCGCATCGGCTCCGACCGGGTCGCCCGCTGGCACGCCATGGCGGGCCGCTACACGGTCTGCCTGCTGGTCGCGCATGTCACGCTGATCCTCTTCGGCTACGCCGCCCAGGACGGGGCGGACATCGCGCACGAGACGCTGAGCGTGGTGTTCGACTACCCGGACATGCTCGAAGCGACGATCGGCACGGTGATCCTGTTCGCCGTCGGGATCACGTCGGCGCACCTGGCCCGCCGCCGGATCAGCCACGAGTTCTGGTACTACGTGCACCTGCTGACGTACGCGGCGGTCTTCCTGGCCTTCTTCCACCAGCTCGCGCTCGGCTCCGACTTCGTCGGCGATCAGGCCGCGCGGGCCGCCTGGTACGCGCTCTACCTCGGTACGGCCGCGCTCGTCGTAGGGTTCCGGCTGCTCGCGCCGGTGCGGCTCAACCTGCGCCACCGGCTGCGCGTGGACGCCGTGCACCGGGAGTCCCCCGGAGTCTTCTCCGTCGTGATCCGCGGTGAGCGTCTGGACGAACTGGACGCCCGGCCGGGCCAGTTCTTCCGCTGGAGGTTCCTCGCGGACGGGATGCGGTGGACCTCGACGCCGTACTCGCTGTCGGCGCCGCCCCGGCCGGACCGGATGCGGATCACGGTCAAGGCGCTCGGCGACCACAGCGCGGCCGTGGGGCTGCTGCGGCCCGGCACCCGGGTGTGGGCCGAGGGCCCGTACGGCTCGCTGACCGCCGACCGGAGCACGTCGTCCAAGGCCCTGCTGATCGCGGGCGGCGTCGGCATCACGCCGCTGCGCGCCCTGTTCGAGACGCTGCCGGGCCGGGTCACGCTGCTCTACCGGGCGCGCACGGCCGAGGACCTGGCGCTGGGCGGCGAGCTGGAGGCCATCGCACGGTGGCGCGGGGCCCGCGTCCTGTACGCCGTCAACGCCGCCGACGGCACCCGCCCGCGACTCACCGCCGAGTCGCTCCGCGAGAGCGTGCCGGACATCGCCGAGCACGACGTCTATCTCTGCGGACCTCCCGCGATGGCACGGGATCTTTACGGGGCGCTGCTCGCAGCGGGTGTCCCCGACCGCCGTATCCACCACGAGTCGTTCGAGCTGTGAGGCCGCCGTGCACGCGCTGAAGAAGAACCGTCCGCTGCGCCGGGTGACGCTGGCGGCCGCCACCACGGTCACCGGTGTCGTCCTGCTGCTCTCGCTGAAGCCGCACACGCCGCCCACCCCGGCCGAGGCGTCCTCGTCCGCGGGGCATTCCTCGTCCTCGTCCCCGGGAGGCTCGTCCCAAGACTCCTCGGGCGGCTCCTCCGGATCGTCCGGCACGAAGAGCACGGGGACCAGGACCGTCACCGGCGACACCGTGCAGACCCGTTGGGGCCCGGTCCAGGTACGGATCACGCTGAAGAACGGCAGGATCACCGAGGTGACGGCGGTCGCCTACCCCTCGGAGAATCCCAGGGACCAGGAGATCAACAGCTACGCGATTCCCCAGCTCAGGCGTGAGGCACTGGCCGCGCAGAGCGCGGGGTTCGACTCGGTCTCGGGGGCCACCTACACCAGCGACGGATACAAGAGGTCCCTCCAGTCGGCACTCGACTCCGCCGGCCTCTGAACGCACGGGCGTTGTGGACCGTATCTCTGGGCCAGGGGGCCACTCCCCTCGCCCCGTCTCCAGGACGAACACGGAGGAACCGTGTCCACGATCGCCGGTGGTCGCGCCGCGCGGCGCCAGACCATGCGCCGAATCCGCCCTCGCCGCTCGCCCGCCGTCCCGCTGCTGATCGCCGTCTG
This sequence comes from Streptomyces sp. NPDC005141, assembly GCF_053599975.1. Classification (NCBI taxonomy): domain Bacteria; kingdom Bacillati; phylum Actinomycetota; class Actinomycetes; order Kitasatosporales; family Streptomycetaceae; genus Streptomyces; species Streptomyces sp. NPDC005141. The sequence continues at coordinate 86,439 of NZ_JBSFYW010000009.1, forward strand.
GGCGGGCGCGGCGGGAGTCATCTGGCTGTGGTGGAACAACACCCCGTCCATCGCGGACAACAACGGCAGGATCCTCAACGCGGGCCGCATCACCGGGCTGCTCGCCGGATATCTGATGGCACTCGTGGTGCTGCAGATGGCCCGCGTTCCCGCCCTGGAGCGCAGGGTGGGATCCGACCGGGTGGCGCGCTGGCACGCGATGACCGGCCGCTACACGATCTGTCTGGTCCTCGCCCACCTGTTCCTGACCATGTGGGGCTACGCCCTGCAGTCCGGCAAGGGGCTCGGCGGGATCGTGCAGCAGACCGTCGACTCGGTCAACCAGCTGCCCGACATGGGCAAGGCCGCGATCGGCACGGGCCTGCTCGTGCTCATCGGGTTCATCTCCATGGGCTGGCTGCGCCGGCTGATCCCGTACGACACCTGGTACCACGTCCACCTGCTGACGTACGCCGCGGTGTTCCTGACGTTCTGGCACCAGCTGTCCACCGGCAACGACTTCGCGGTGGAACCCGTCGCCAAGACCGTCTGGTACGGGCTGTACGGGTCGGTGACGGCGCTGGTCCTCTGGTACCGAATCCTTTCTCCTGTCCGGCTGAACCTGAAGCACCGGATGCGGGTCGAGGCGGTCATCGAGGAGACGCCCGGCATCGTGTCGGTACTGATCAGCGGGCGCAAGCTGCACCGGATGGGCGCGGAGGCAGGGCAGTTCTTCCGCTGGCGCTTCCTGGCGCCCGGGATGCGTTTCAGCTCCCACCCGTACTCGCTCTCGGCGGCGCCCCGCCCCAACATGCTGCGCATCACCGTGAAGGCGATCGGTGACCACAGCGCCGCCCTGCGGGATCTGGAGCCGGGCACCCGGGTGTGGGCCGAGGGCCCGTACGGCGCCCTGACGGCCGGCAAGCGCAGTCGCGGCAAGGTGCTGCTGGTGGCGGGTGGCGTCGGCATCACCCCGATGCGGGCCCTGTTCGAGACCCTCCCCGGCGCGTCCGGCGACCTCACACTGCTCTACCGCGCCAACACCACCCAGGACCTGGCCCTGTGGGACGAGCTCGCCGCCATCTCCAAGGAGCGCGGGGCGCGTCTGATGTACGCGGTGAACAGCCCCGACGGGGAGCGCCCGGACATCTCGGCGGAGTCCCTGCGCCGCAAGCTGCCCGACATCGACAGCCACGACGTCTTCATGTGCGGGCCGCCCGGCTTCGCGCAGCAGGTGTACGACGCACTGCGCGGCGCGGGGGTCCCCGCCCGCCGCATCCATCACGAGTCGTTCGAGATGTGAGCGACGGGAGCCAGGAGCGATGAAGAAGAGTCACCCCATTCGGCGGTTCATGCTCGCGACCGCCGCCACCGTGTCCGGAATCGTGCTGCTTCTCGCGCTCAAACCGGCGTCCGATCCGGCCGCCGCGTCGGCGCAGGGCGAAGCGGCGCCCCAGCAGACGGCCGCCGGGCAGGAGTCGCCACAGGGCGGCAGCGCTCAGCAGTCGGGGACCCAGACCGTCACCGGTGACGTGGTGAAGACCCAGTACGGGCCGGTCCAGGTGCGGCTGACCATGAGCGGCGGCAAGATCACCAAGGCGGACGCGGTCCAGGCCCCCGCGGGCGGAACCAGCGATCAGAAGACCGCCCTCGCGATACCCGAACTCAACAAGGCGACGCTCACCAAACAGAGCGCCGACATCGACGCCGTCTCCGGCGCCACCTACACCAGCAGCGGCTACAAGCAGTCCCTGCAGTCGGCCCTGGACAAGGCGAAGACCGCCGGCGGTACGTCGCAGTCCTCGGGAGCGGCCGGGGCGTCCCCGTCACCGAAGGCGCCGGCCACGCAGACCCGGATCATCACCGGAAAGATCGCCCAGACCCAGTACGGCCCGGTCCAGGTCCGTCTCACGTTCGCCGGCACCAAGGTCACCAAGGCCGAGGCGGTCCAGGCTCCGAGCGGCGGACGCAGCACGGAGGTCAGCGACAACGCGGTACCGAAGCTCAACCAGGAGGCCGTCGCGGCGGGTGGCAGCGCCGACATCGACGCCGTCTCCGGCGCCACCTACACCTCCGGCGGATACAAGAAGTCGCTGCAGTCGGCCCTGGACAAGGCCGGTGGCTGAACCCGCGGAGGAGGCACCGCCGGCGCTGCGCCATGCCGAGGAAGTGATGGGCACCGTCTTCTCCTTCGACGTGCGCGGCGGGGAACCGGACGCCGTGCAGGCGGCGTTGCAGGAGGCGATCGCCCGACTCCACCATGTGGACGAGGTGTTCAGCACCTACCGCGAGGACAGTCAGATCTCCCGGCTGGTACGCGGAGAACTCACCGTCGAGGAGTGCGACCCGGAGGTCGCCGAAGTGCTCGCGCTGGGCGCGGAGGCGGAACGGGTCAGCGACGGCTGGTTCAGCACGCGGTACGAGGGCCGGCTCGATCCGACGGGGATCGTCAAGGGCTGGGCGGCCGAACGTGCGGCCCTGCACCTCGTCGCGGCCGGGGCGAGCGGGGTGAGCGTCAACGGCGGCGGCGACGTCCAGCTGTGCGGCGTCCCCGGGCCGCACCGGCCCTGGCGGGTGGGCGTGTCGGATCCGCTCCGCCCGGGTTCGCTCGCCGCCGTGGTCTCCGCGGCCGGTGTCGACGAGCTGGCCGTGGCGACCTCCGGCACCGCCGAACGCGGCGCCCACATCGTCGATCCCCGCACCGGCAGGTCGGCGGTCACCGACCTGCTGGCCGTGACCGTGGTGGGTCCCCGTCTGACCTGGGTGGACGCCTGGGCGACGGCGGCCTTCGCGATGGGCTCGCGGGCGGGCCTCGACTGGCTGGAGTCGCTACCGGACGTGGAGGCCCTGCTGATCACGGCGGGCGACGAGGTCAGATGCACGGGCGGACTCGCCCAGCGCCTGGGGTGACCGGGGTCCCTTCAGGTGCAGGAGCGAGGGCGCCCGTACGGTCGGCCGCGCCCGCCCCCGTGTCACAGGCACGCACAGGCCGAGGCGCACCCCCTTCGGGGCGCGCCTCCGCCGTCGTACCTGTCAGTGATCGTTCTGGGCCAGCCGCAGCAGGTGATCGGCCAGTGCCTGCCCGCCCGTCGGACCACGGCTGATCAGCAGCAGGGTGTCGTCACCCGCGATCGTCCCGAGAATGTCGTGCAGCTCCGCCTGGTCGATCGCCGAGGCGAGGAACTGGGCGGCCCCCGGCGGGGTGCGCAGGACCACGAGATTCGCCGAGGCCTCCGCGGAGATCAGCAGCTCCGAGGACAGCCTCCGCATCCGCTCCTCCTTCGCCGACTCCCCCAGCGGCGCGCGCGGGGTGCGGAACCCGCCCTCGCTCGGCACCGCGTAGATGAGGTCGCCGTCGTTGTTGCGGATCTTCACCGCGTTCAGCTCGTCGAGGTCCCGGGAGAGCGTCGCCTGTGTGACGTTCAGCCCGTCGTCGGCGAGAAGCTTCGCCAACTGGCTCTGCGAGCGCACCGGTTGCCGGTTGAGGATGTCCACGATCCGGCGGTGGCGTGCGGTGCGGGTGTGCGGCACGGCAGGCCCTGCGTGCTCGTGGTCCTGCGCCTGACTCATCGTCGTCGTCCCATTTCCCGTGATCATCCGTCCCCGTTGGCTGCGTCGAGGATGCCGGGAAGGGCCCGGAGGAACGCGTCCACTTCGTCATCGCCGAGATTCAGCGGCGGCATCAGCCGTACGACATCGGGGGCGGGCGCGTTCACCAGGAAACCGGCGTCCTGAGCCACCTGCTGCACCTGGGGCGCGAGCGGCTCGGTGAGCACGATACCCAGGAGTAGTCCCGCACCCCGGACATGGTCGATCAACGGATGGCCGGAACCGCCGCCGGCGGCCTCGATTCCGTCCCGGAGCTTCTCGCTCGCGCGCTTCACGTTCTCCAGGAGTCCCTCGGACTCGATCGTGTCGAGCACGGCGAGTCCGGCGGCGCAGACGACCGGGTTCCCGCCGAAGGTCGTGCCGTGGTGGCCGGGCTTCAGCAGCCCGGCGGCGCGGCCGAAGGCGACGGTGGCACCGAGCGGCAGTCCGCCGCCGAGACCCTTGGCGAGCGTGACGATGTCGGGCAGGACGCCCTCGTGCGCCTGGTACTCGAACCAGTGACCGGTACGGCCGATTCCGGTCTGTACCTCGTCCAGCACGAGCAGGGCGCCATGGGCCGCGGTGATCGCGCGGGCCGCCTTGAGGTAGCCGGGGGGCGGCACGACCACGCCGTTCTCGCCCTGGATCGGCTCGATGATCACCAGCGCGGTGTCCTGGGTGACCGCCTCGGCGAGGGCCTGCGCGTCGCCGTACGGGACATGCGTGACATCGCCGGGCAGCGGCAGGAAGGGTTCCTGCTTGCCGGGCTGGCCGGTGAGCGCGAGGGCGCCCATGGTCCGGCCGTGGAAGGCGCCGGTGGTGGCGACCATATGGGTCCGGCCGGTCAGCCGGCCGATCTTGAAGGCGCCCTCGTTGGCCTCGGCACCCGAGTTGCAGAAGTACACCCGGCCCTCGCGCCCGAAGAGCTGGAGCAGCCGTTCGGCGAGCGCGACGGGCGGTTCGGCGACGAAGAGGTTCGAGACATGGCCGAGGGAGCCGATCTGCCGGGTCACGGCCCCGACGATCGCGGGGTGGCCGTGTCCGAGCGCGTTGACCGCGATGCCGCCGACGAAGTCGAGGTACTCCTTGCCGTCGGCGTCCCACAGCTTGGTTCCGGCACCGCGGACGAGGGGCAGTCGCGGGGTGCCGTAGTTGTCCATGAGCGCGCCCTGCCACCGCTGGGTGAGCTCTTGGTTGCCGGTCATGCCGCGTTCCCCGCTTCCTCGTCGTCCGGCACGACCATCGTGCCGATGCCTTCGTCGGTGAAGATCTCCAGCAGGATCGAGTGCTGGACCCGGCCGTCGATGACCCGGGCGGTGGTGACGCCGTTGCGCACGGCGTGCAGACAGCCCTCCATCTTCGGCACCATGCCGCTGGCCAGCTCGGGAAGGAGCTTCTCCAGCTGGGAAGCGGTGAGGCGGCTGATCACCTCGTCGCTGTTCGGCCAGTCCTCGTAGAGGCCCTCGACGTCCGTGAGGACCATGAGCGTCTCGGCGCCCAGCGCGGCAGCGAGTGCCGCAGCCGCCGTATCAGCATTGACGTTGTAGACATGTCCGTCGTCCTGGCTCCGGGCGATCGAGGAGACGACCGGGATCCGGCCGTCGGCGAGCAGAGCCCCGATCGCGCCCGTGTCGATCGCGGTGATCTCGCCCACCCGCCCGATGTCGACCAACTCGCCGTCGATCGTGGGCTGGTGCTTGGTCGCGGTGATGGTGTGCGCGTCCTCGCCGGTGAGGCCGACGGCGAGCGGTCCGTGCTCGTTGAGGAGCCCGACCAGCTCGCGCTGGACCTGTCCGGCCAGCACCATGCGGACGACGTCCATCGCGTCCTCGGTGGTGACGCGCAGGCCCGCCTTGAACTCGCTGACGATGCCGTGCCGGTCGAGGGCGGCGCTGATCTGCGGTCCGCCGCCGTGCACGACGACCGGCTTGAGGCCCGCGTGGTGCAGGAACACGATGTCCTGGGCGAAGGCGGCCTTCAGCTCGGTGTCGATCATGGCGTTGCCGCCGAATTTGACAACGACGGTCTTGCCGCGGTGCCGGGTCAGCCAGGGCAGCGCCTCGATGAGGATCTGTGCCTTGGGCAGAGCGGTGTGCTTGCGGGTCACATTGCTCATGAGGAATACGCGCTGTTCTCGTGGACGTAGTCGGCGGTGAGGTCGTTGGTCCAGATCGTGGCGGTCGCGTCGCCCGCGGCGAGGTCCGCGACGATGTGGACCTCGCGGTAGCGCATGTCGACGAGTTCGCGGTCCTCGCCGACACCGCCGTTCTTGCAGACCCAGACGCCGTTGATGGCGACGTTCAGCCGGTCCGGCTCGAAGGCGGCCCCGGTGGTGCCGATCGCGGACAGCACACGGCCCCAGTTGGGGTCCTCGCCGTGGATCGCGCACTTGAGGAGGTTGTTGCGGGCGATGGAGCGGCCCACCTCGACGGCGTCGTCCTCGGTCGCGGCGCCCACGACCTCCACCTTGATGTCCTTGCTGGCGCCCTCGGCGTCGCGGATCAGCTGCTGACCGAGGTCGTCGCAGACCGCGCGTACGGCTTCGGCGAACTCCGCGTACTCCGGGGTGACTTCACTGGCCCCGGAGGCGAGCAGCAGCACGGTGTCGTTGGTGGACATGCAGCCGTCGGAGTCGACGCGGTCGAAGGTGGTGCGGGTGGCGTCGCGCAGCGCCCGGTCGAGGTTCTCGCTGTCCACGTCCGCGTCGGTGGTGAGCACGACGAGCATGGTGGCGAGGCCGGGGGCGAGCATGCCGGCGCCCTTGGCCATGCCGCCGACGGTCCAGCCTCCCCGCGTCACGACCGAGGTCTTGTGCACGGTGTCGGTGGTCTTGATGGCGATGGCGGCCTTCTCGCCGCCGTGCGGGCCGAGCTGGGCGACGGCCTTGTCGACGCCGGGGAGCAGCTTGTCCATCGGCAGCAGCACGCCGATGAGACCGGTCGAGCACACGGCGATCAGGCCCGGGGCGTGCCCGCCCGATTCGTCGAGTCCGGCCGCGTTGAGGGACTCGGCGACCTTCTCGGCGGTGGCATGGGTGTCCTGGAAGCCCTTGGGGCCCGTACAGGCGTTGGCGCCGCCCGAGTTGAGGACGACCGCGGTCAACTGACCGCTCTTGAGGACCTGTTCCGACCAGAGGACCGGCGCGGCTTTCACGCGGTTGGAGGTGAAGACGCCCGCGGCGGCGCGGCGGGGCCCGTTGTTGACCACGAGGGCCAGGTCCGGGTTGCCGTTCTGCTTGATCCCCGCGGCGACCCCGGCCGCGCTGAATCCCTGTGCTGCCGTGACGCTCACGGTGCGACTCCGATCGTGGAAAGTCCCAGCTCCTCGGGGAGACCGAGGGCGAGGTTCATGCTCTGGACGGCACCGCCCGCGGTGCCCTTGGTCAGGTTGTCGATGGCACTGATCGCGATGATGCGATGTGCGGCGGCGTCGTACGCGACCTGGACCTGAACGGCGTTGGAACCGTAGACGGACGCCGTGGCGGGCCACTGCCCCTCGGGAAGGAGGTGGACGAAGGGCTCGTCGGCGAAGGCCTTCTCGTAGGCGGACCGGACCGACTCGGCGGTGACCCCGGGCTTCGCCTTGGCGCTGCACGTGGCGAGGATGCCGCGGGGCATGGGCGCGAGGGTGGGCGTGAAGGAGACGGTGACGGGCTCTCCGGCGGCCGCGGTGAGGTTCTGGATCATCTCGGGGGTGTGCCGGTGGACGCCGCCGACGCCGTACGGGGTCATCGATCCCATGACCTCGCTGCCGAGCAGGTGCGCCTTGGGCGCCTTGCCGGCACCCGAGGTACCGGAGGCGGCGACGATGACGGCCTCGTTCTCGGCCAGCCCGGCCGCGTATGCCGGGAAGAGGGCGAGTGAGGCGGCCGTCGGGTAGCAACCGGGCACCGCGATGCGCTTGGACCCCTCCAGCGCGGCGCGGGCGCCCGGCAGTTCAGGGAGGCCGTACGGCCAGGTCCCGGCGTGCGCGGAGGCGTAGAACAGCTCCCAGTCGGCCGGGTTCTTCAGCCGGAAGTCGGCGCCCATGTCGACGACGAGGACATCGGGGCCGAGCCGCTCGGCGACCGCGGCGGACTGCCCGTGAGGCAGCGCCAGGAACACCACGTCGTGTCCGGCCAGCACCTCGGGGGTGGTCTCCGCGAGGACGCGGTCGGCGAGGGGCAGCAGATGCGGCTGGAGCGCACCGAGCCGCTGGCCCGCGTTGGAGTTGCCGGTCAGGGCGCCGATCTCGATCTCGGGGTGTGCCAGGAGCAGACGCAGCAGTTCCCCGCCCGCGTACCCACTCGCTCCCGCCACTGCCGCACGTATCGCCATGGAACCCTCCTCTTGGATGGCATGACTATACGTATCGCTGCACGTTTATGCAATCTTGTTCGCGGGCTCGACGACGGCTCGACTGTGCTCGACTGTGACCGAGAATTTTAGTTGGCGAATGAGAACGATAGTTGGCGGATGCCAGGGGTGTAACGCTGCGTTACCGCTAGGCTTCCGGGCTGACGACGCCTGGCCGCGACGGTTGACACCGTGGAGCCAAGAACAGCCGATCCGGTCCTCGAGTGGTTGAGTTGCCTGCCCAAGCGTTACCTGCGTGTGTGTTCGGAGAACGCCGTCTACCTCACCATGGCCACGCTGCTCGTGCGGTGCCTCGCAGGATCAGCCCGCTGACAGGCTTGTCAGACGCCCTCGCGGGCGTGGAACTGGCGGGCGGTGGCGAGGTTCACGGCCCATCTGGAGTCCTGTCACCGGGGCGCGTCCGGCACCGGCTCGCCCTCTGCCGGGGGGTATGTCGCCCCTGCAGTTCGCGTGGCTGCAGGTGAACTGGATCGGTCGTGATTCGTCTGAGAGCCCGCCGGGGCCGCTGCCCCCGGGGCACGTCACAGCGCGAACACCGGGACCCCGGGGTACGGGTCACACCGCACACCCCCCGAGCCCGCGAGGGCGCCGCGAGCGACGGCGCGAGGGCCGGCCCGCGACATGACAGCCGCCAGCATCTCCGCCTCGCTCGCGGTCCCGTCCACGACCAGATCGGCCGCCGCCCGGGAGGGCGCGCCATGGGCTGCGTGGCGGTCCCTGCCGGTCTGCAGATAGTTGCGTCCGCTGGCCCACTCTGTGAGTTCAGACCAGGAACGGTCAGCCACCGATGGGCTGGTGTGACCGAGACTTCTAGGGGGCGGGTCATGATCTGAACCGTGGAGGTCAGGGGCACCCGGAGGGTTCTTGTTGGCGGATCTTGAGGCTTCAAGACCGGCCGGGCATTGGACAGGTTCCCCCGGATCATCGCCGCCCTATCGGGTATGGCACAGCGGTTCTGCACCATGCTGGACTGCGTCGACATTGGCTTCATCCCCGATGGCACCCTCGATGAGCTGCCGCTGCCCTCCCAACTCTGCGCCACCCGCGTTGGCGGGATCGATCTGAACAAGCCCCGGATCCGCGCCGTGCTGGCCGGAGTCCCGGCCGGCCCTGGCACCCGCCCCCGGCGGCTTCACCGCCGCCGACCTGACCGCCCAGGTCACCGCGATGCGTGGCATGGACGGCTACACCACCCGCCAGACCGCCTACGACCTGCGTAAACTCCGTGGCAAGAACCTGGTCGACAAACCCGGCCGAACCCGGCACCACCTCGTACCACCCGCAGCCGCCCGCAGCATCGCGGCTCTAACCACCCTCCGCGACAAGGTCATCAGCCCACTACTCGCCGGTGTCACCGAACCCCGACGCCCCCCCGCCACCTGGACCACCATCGACCAGCACTGCCAGACCCTCCGCTTGGAGATGATGGCCATGTTCACCGAACTGGGCATCGCCTGCGCATAGACAACATTTTGTCGATCGGGATTTCGTAAGCGCCTAGCCCTGTCTCCGGGAGGGTGAGACGGGCGCCGTCTCGCCGGAACCGACGGACGGGCCGGAGGCGGCGAGGTCGAGGAGAGTCATCTTGTCGTGGTCCGGGCTGCCGGGCGGCGCCATGTAGATGATGAGGCGCTGGCCTTGTGCGCGGTTGAGGGACAGCCCTTCGTGCGAGAGCGTCATCGTGCCGACCTCCGGGTGTCGGAGCGTCTTCTCGCCGTCGCCGATCGTGTGCACCTCGTAGCGCTCCCAGAGCCGGTTGAAGTCGGGGCTCTTGACGATTAGCTCACCTACGAGTGCGGCGAGATCCGGGGCATCCGGATCGGTGCCGGCGATCGCCCGCAACTGGGCGACGCACCCCTTGGCCTTCTGTTCCCAGTCCGCCCACAGCTCGCGGGCAGCTGGGTGCAGGAAGGTGTACCGGACGGTGTTCCGCTGCCGCTCCGGCCAGTCGGCGATGCCGTGGAGCAGCCGCAGCCCGCCGGGATTGGCCGCCAGCAGGTCGTTGGTGCGGCTCACGACGTACGCCGGGTTGGGCCGGAGCGTCTCCAGAAGCTGCGTGACGGTCGGACGGACCCGCCGTGACGGCAGGGGACGGGGCTCGGGCCCACGCCGCGCCGCCCGCGCCGCCAGCTCGTGCAGGAAGCCGCTCTCCTCCTGATTGAGGCGGAGCGCGTCGGCCAGCGCCTCGACCACGGAGGGGCTCGGATGGGTCTCCTTACCGCGTTCCAGACGTATGTAGTAGTCGATGCTCACACCGGCCAGCGCCGCCAGCTCCTCCCGGCGCAGACCCGGCGTACGGCGCGTTCCGGTTCCGGCGGGCAGTCCGACGTCTGCCGGGCGTACGTCGCCACGGCGGGCCCGCAGAAACTTTCCGAACTCGGTCACGTCGTCATTCTGCCAGCGTGTGATCAGGGGTCCAGCCCGGAGCCTGGCCCTGTTACACCCACCTATGGCGCACCCCGGAAGATCACGGTCTGCCTCGCCCTCGCGAGCCTCACCAGTCTGGACGGATGACCACTCTTGAACCAGCCCGCGCGTCACAGGATGCCCGGCAACGCACGGCCGCACCGAAGCTGATCCTGGCGACCACGTTCATGGGCATCTTTCTGCTCAACCTCAACACCATGGCGATGAACGTGGCGCTGCCCGGGATCGGGCGGACCTTCGGCGGCAGCACGGCAGGACTGCAATGGATCGTGGACGCCTACACGCTGATGTTCGCCGCACTCCTGCTTTCCGCGGGCACGCTCTCCGACCGCATCGGGGCGAGCCGCGCGTTCGGCGCCGGCGTCGCGGTCTTCACGGTCGCCTCGGCGGCCTGCGGACTGGCGCCGGGGCTGGGCGAGCTGATCGCCGCCCGCCTGATCCAGGGGAGCGCGGCGGCGATCATGCTGCCCTCCTCGCTGGCCCTCGTCCGGCAGGCCTTCCCGGACGCGGCCGAACGGACACGGGCCATCGCGCTGTGGACCGTTGGCGGAGCCGTCGCGGTTGCCGCCGGCCCGGTGGCCGGCGGGGTGCTGTCCAGCACTCTGAGCTGGCGGGCGATCTTCGTCGTCAACCTGCCCGTCGGCATCGCCACCCTCGCGGTGTTGACCCGCGCGGAGCGCTCGCCGCGCCGTGCCGCGCCGCTCGATCCGTACGGCCAGCTCACGGCGATCGTCGCGCTCGCGGCGCTCACCTTCGCGGTGATCGACGGAGGGGAGAACGGCTTCGGCGAGCCCGTGGTGCTGGGCTGCCTGGGGCTCGCCGCAGTGGCGACGGCCATGTTCATCATGATCGAGGCACGTACCGCCGCGCCGTTGGTCCCGCTCGACCTCTTCCGTTCGCGCACGGTGACGGTTTCGGTCGCGATCGGCTTCGTCGGCAATGCCGCGTTCTACGGGCTGGTGTTCGTGCTGAGCCTGTTCTTTCAGGACGTTCTGAACCTGTCCGTCATGGCCGCGGGGCTGATGTTCCTACCGATGATGGCCGTGATCGCCGGAGCCAACCTGGCCTCGGCCAGGGCTGCGGCACGCTTTGGGCCGCGGATGCCGATCGCCATGGGACAAGCGATCTTCGCGCTGGCGGTGTTCGGCCTGCTCTGGATCGACGAGGGCACCAGCAGACCAGTGATCGCGGCGATGCTCATCCCGGTCGGCCTCGGCCTAGGCTTCTTCGTACCTTCCCTGACCGCCATCCTGCTGAACGACATCGCCGCAGATCGGGCCGGAATGGCCGCCGGGATCCTGAATTCCTTCCGGCAGACGGGCGGCGCGCTCGCCGTGGCCGTCTTCGGAGCCTTGGTCGCGGACCGGGGTGAGTTCATTGTGGGTCTGCGGGTCGCCTTGTGCGTCGCGGCTGTGATGCTGACAGCCACCACGGCCGCGGCCCTCATGCTGCCGCGCGGCCGTGGCTGACGGGACGGTGACGACGCTGATCGGCCACGGCCGGACCACCATCTCGATCGTCGGATTCCTCTGGTTCGTCATCTCCGCGTTCCTACTCAAGGGCCTTGCCGCGGACACCGCCCGCCAGGGCGCCTTGCTCCAGGAGATGTTCGACATCGCTCTGTTCCACATGCCGTGGCGCGCCACCGTTGCAGGCGATCCCGTCCCCGAACCCGACGTCCGCCGTCTCGCACGCAAGCTCCCCAGAGGAGGCTCGATGGACAAGCGAATCACCAACGGCTGGTACGACCCCACCCACGGGGTCCATCACCCCTGCGACGTGCTCATCGCCCAGGAGCAGAACCTCGCCTGGGACGCTCGGCTCCGCCGCCGCTACAGCCACCTCATCGCCGCTACCGGCATGGTATCGGCCACCGTTGGCCTCGTCGCCGGTCTGGTGATCGCTGACGCCACTCTGGGCGACATTCTTCTCAGCTTCTTCGTCCCGTCCCTGGCGGCCTACCAGATCACGTACGAGATCTGGTCCGGCCAACGCAAGGTGGCCGACGAACGCGACCGGCTCACCAAGGTTGTCGACGCCGAGCTACGCCATGGTTGCGCGGGCCTCGTCCCCGACGAGGAATGGCACCGCCTGCGGAACGTCGCACGGGATGTGCAGGACGGCGTACTCCGCACCCGCCTGGACACCACCCGAGTACCTGAGTGGTTCTACAAACGCTTCCGCGAAGATGACGAACGCGACTTTGGCGACACGGCAGAAGGCCACCGCGTCCGCCTCCCCCGAAACGCGCCCCCACCCACATAGATCTCTGAGGCAGGGCAACGCGCGACGTTCGCACTGACCGTGTCCCTTGGAGCTCGATCACTGGCACCGAGCATGCGTCGGCCCCGGTCCTCTTAGCCGCTCCTGCCTGACGTCGAAGCACATCATCACGACACTCACGCTCCGTGAGGGTCCACAATCATGATCCGCCAACTATCCCTCTCAAGATCCGCCAATAAGCATTCTCGACGTGCTTCCGACCTCCACGGTTCAATTCATGATCCGCCAACCAAAGTCCTCGGTCACACTCGACCACAGCACATACCGCGCACCCCGCCGACCGACGGGAGCCGGGTGCACACCCGGGCGTCCCCCGGCACAACGATCCGATCCCCACCCCCACACCGGCGCAACCTCCTCCATCCGGACATCAGATGATCGGACCCGAAAGAAAAGCATGGGTCCGTCGGATGAATTGCGATCAAACCCTGGCATCCGCCTCACCCGGCACCACCGGCTTGGAAGCATCCCCGCATGCGTCTCCCCCGGGCCCCGCACACGGCTCTCCTCATCTGCGTCGCCGCGGCGACGCTCGCCGCCTGCTCCGGCTCCGGCTCCGAAGACCACCCATCGGGCTCGGCGGGGTCCGCCCGTACCGGCGGCGCGGCTCCCTCGGCCGCGGCGGACGGCCGGCGGTCCGTCGTGACCTTCGCCGGGTCGTCGCCCCTGGGGTCCGAGGCGCTGCGCCACAACGTTGACCGGATGCGGGCGCGCGCCGAAGCGCTGAAACTCACTGATGTACGGGTGGAGGCACGCGAGGGCACGATCACCGTCACCGGGCCGACGGCCGACGAGAAGCGTCTGACGGAGCTGGGCGCGTCCGGCCGGCTCGGCTTCCGGCCCGTCCTGGCGGCAGAGGCGGCGCTCAGTCCCTCGCTCACGCCGCAGCCGTCCCCCAGCCCCGACCCGGCGCGAGGACGCGCTGTCACCGAGGGCCTGCGCCCGCGTGCCACCGGGTCGGCGTCCGCCAGTGCCGCGCCCGCTCCGGACGAGGGGAGCGCGGACGACGCGGCGCTCCAGGCGCGCTTCGCGGCGCTGGACTGCTCGAAAGGGCAGAAGCCGACGGCGGAGACGGACGACAGCGCGCGGGAATCCGTCGTCGCCTGCGGAGACGGCGGCGGCGCCGGCTCCGCGCCCGCCAAATACGTGCTCGGTCCGACGGCCGTGGACGGGGCGCACGTCGCCTCGGCCGAGGCGGCCTACGACAAGGGGATCGGGATCTGGACCGTGCGTCTGGACTTCGACTCCGTCGGCACCCGGCAGTTCGCGGCCGTGACCGCGGACCTGTCCGCGCAGCAGGCGCCGCAGAACCAGTTCGCCATCGTGCTGGACGGTGCCGTGATCTCCGCCCCGTCCGTCAACCAGAGCCTCACCGGCGGCCAGGCGGAGATCTCCGGCGGCTTCACCCGGAAGTCGGCCGAGCAGCTCGCGGTCACCCTCGACTCGGGGGCGCTCCCGAATCCCCTGACCGTCACCGGGGTTACCCGGCTTCCCCACCCCTAGGCCGTGACGTGCGACGGGAGCCATCGCCCGTGACGTGCGACGGACCGGTTTCCGAAGACCCCTGGAGGACCGACCCTTGTCATCGTCGTCCGCTCACTGGAGCGCATACGAGATCTTCGCCGTCCTGTCGGGAATCATCCTGATCGGAGCGGCCTTCGTGCCCGGTATGTCGGTCAAGGACCGCGCCTGGGCGGTCCTGGGCGGGATCTTCTTCGTCTGTTACGGGTGGTACGTCGCCCACCAGACCACGGGCACGTTCACTTTCCCCGTCGTCATCTTCCTCATCCCGCCGGGCGCGGTGATCTACCTGCTCGTCAAGGCGTACGGCCACACGAGCCCGAGTGCCCCGCCCGGCACCACCGACCCCGACGGCCGCCGTTCCCCGGGAACCGACGGCTGAGCTCCGGGAGGGGCCCGGTCGGCGCCCCTCCCGGCGTGCGGCTCGGGTCAGGAACGCTTGGCGGCCTGCTCCGCGTTCTTCTCCTTGATGCGCGCCGCTTCCTTGCGGACCTCCGCCTGGGTGACGCGCTCACGACGCAGCCACCCGGGGTCCTCGGTCTTCAGCGCCTCGATCTGCTCGGTGGTGAGTGCCTCGCTGACGCCGCCGCGGGCGAGGCCCGCGATGGAGACACCGAGCTTGGCCGCGACGACCGGCCGCGGGTGCGGGCCGTTGCGGCGCAGCTCCTGGAGCCACTCCGGCGGATCGGTCTGCAACGCGTTCAGCTCGGCACGGGAGACGACACCCTCCTGGAACTCGGCGGGGGTGGCCTCGAGGTACACACCCAGCTTCTTGGCCGCGGTGGCGGGCTTCATCGTCTGGGCGGTCTGGTGCGAACTCATGGGTCAAGGGTATCGAGCGCGCGAGCTCCCGCCGACCATCGCCGGTACGGCGGCCGCGGCCACGCCGGGTAATCTGACGTGGTGACCGGTTCCGAAGCATCCCCCTCGTTCAGGCTCGCCTACGTTCCGGGGGTGACGCCCTCGAAGTGGGTGCGGATCTGGAACGAGCGACTGCCCGGCGTACCGCTGACCCTCGTCCCGGTGTCCGCCGCCGAGGTGTACGACATCCTGCGGAGCGGCGAGGCGGACGCGGGCTTCGTCCGGCTGCCGGTCGACCGGGCCGACCTCAGCGCGATCCCCCTCTACACCGAGACGACCGTCGTCGTGGTCCCGAAGGATCACATCGTGGCGGCGGTCGAGCACGTCTCCGGTGAGGACCTCGCCGACGACATCGTGCTGCACCCCCTCGACGACCCGCTGGAGTGGGAGCGTCTGCCGGGGAAGCCCGCGCTGGAGCGGCCCGCCGGTACGGAGGACGCCGTCGAGCTCGTCGCGGCGGGCATCGGGGTCGTGGTGGTTCCGCAGTCCCTCGCCCGCCTCCACCACCGCAAGGACCTCACCTACCGGACGGTCACCGACGCACCCGAGTCACGCGTCGCGCTGGCCTGGCCCGAGGACCGGACCACCGACCTGGTGGAGGATCTCATCGGCATCGTGCGCGGCCGGACGGTCAACAGCACGCGAGGGCGCTCCCAGGCCCCGGCCGCGGCGCAGCAGAAGGCCTCGGGCACGGCCGGGTCCACGCCCCGGAAGTCGGACTCGGGCGGTGCGCGGCGCAAGCCCGCGGCGGGCAAGGCGGGCGGCAAGGCGACGGGCAAGAACCCCCGGAGCAGCGGTTCCGGCGGCCCGAAGGGCGGCGCGAAGGGCGGCGCGAAGGGCGGCAAGCCCCGCCGCCGCTCCTGACCCGGCACCGCTGATCCGGCACCGCTGACCCGGCACCGGCCGGGTCGAGGCGGGCGCCCGGTCCAGGGCGGCGTTCGCGCAGCTCGGGCGCACCTCTCGCTCCCTGATCACGGCTCACCTCGAACCGGCCCACGAAGCGCACCCTCCGACAGCGCTTGACCTGGAGCACGCTCCAGGTTCTACGGTTTTCTCATGACCGCCGGACAGCCCCTCCCGCGTGCCGCGGAACCGACGCTCACGATCGCCCAGGTCGTCGAGCGCACCGGCCTCTCGCACGACACGCTGCGGTACTACGAGAAGGCCGGCCTGATCGAACGGGTCGGCCGGACCACCGGGAACCAGCGGCGCTACGTCGCGGCGGACCTGACCTGGCTGGAGTTCCTGATCAGGCTCCGCGAGACGGGCATGTCCATCGCGGACATGCAGCGGTTCGCGGAGCTGCGCTCCCGGGGCGACGTCACGGTCCCCGACCGGCTGGCGATGCTCCGCGAACACCGCGCCGGGCTCGAGGACCGGATGCGCGCACTGCGCCGGAACGCCACCGCCCTCGACGGCAAGATCGACCACTACGAACGGCTGCTCGACCAGCCGGGATCGGACGGACCGACATGAGCGACGCCCTACGGAACAGTGAGTCCACCACCCGCGAGGAGCGTTTCGAGCACGGCCTGAAGATCCTTGAGGGCGTGGACGGCGAGGCCGGCCGGCGGGTGGTCGCCGCGCTCGGCGACATCAACCCGGAGCTGGGACACCAGATCGTCGCCTGGGCCTTCGGTGACATCTACGACCGGCCCGGACTCGCCCCGCGCGACCGCCAGTTGGTGACCCTCGGCATGCTCACCGCGCTCGGCGGCTGCGAGACCCAGCTGGAGGTGCACGTCAACGCGGCGCTGAACGTGGGACTCTCCTCGCAGCAGATCGTCGAGGCGCTGCTGCACTCCGCCGTCTACTGCGGCATCCCGAAGGCGATGAACGCGACCCTGGTCGCGAAGAAGGTGTTCGGCGAGCGTGGACTGCTGCCGGTCGGCCAGCGGCCCACGGCCGGCTCCGACGCTGCCTGATCCGACCGGGGCGGCCTCCGTGCACCTCGAGCGGCAGGATAGAAGGTGCGGGAGCGCGTCGATGGGTCGCGCACCGCCGGACGGGACGGAGAGCGGGACGGTATGGGCGAGCTCTGGCCGGTGCG
Source organism: Streptomyces sp. NPDC005141 (assembly GCF_053599975.1). Lineage (NCBI taxonomy): Bacteria > Bacillati > Actinomycetota > Actinomycetes > Kitasatosporales > Streptomycetaceae > Streptomyces > Streptomyces sp. NPDC005141. The sequence continues at coordinate 103,503 of NZ_JBSFYW010000009.1, forward strand.
GGACGTGCTGATGTACCTGGCCGGGAACTGGCGGGTGGAGCGCACCGTACGGGACCTGGCGAGCGACGCGGAGGGGCGCTTCACCGGCACGACCGAATTCGGACCGCTCGAGGGCGCGGGGCTGCTGCACCACGAGTCGGGCACGTTCGTGTGGCAGGGCGTCCCACGGACCGCCGAGCGGACACTGCGCTTCCTGCCAGGACCGGGCCCCGGGACCGCGCTCGTACGGTTCTCCGACGGCCGCCCGTTCCACGACCTGGACCTGACGAGCGGGCGGTATGTCGCCGACCATCCGTGCGCGGCCGACCTCTACCGGGGCGAGTTCACCGTCCGGGACGAGCACCACTGGCGGACCGTCTGGCGCGTGCGGGGGCCCGCGAAGGATCTGGTGCTCACCACCGGCTACGCGCGCGTGGGCTGAGTGAACATCCCGTCGAAGCGCAGATTCCAGCGGCCCGCCCGGCCCGTCACGGTGATCGCGGACAGGGGGCGGACATCGATGTTCCAGTACGTCGACGGCGGCGCCTTCAGGGCGTAGACCAGCGCGGCCCGGACCACCGACGGCTCGGCCACCGCGACGATGGTGCCGCCCTCGTCCGCGGGCCGGGTGTCGAGCCAGCCGCCGACGCGGGCGATGAAGGACAGCAGACATTCGCCACCGTGCGGTGTGGAGCGCGGGTCGGCCAGCCAGGCGTCCACGGCCTCGGGCTCGCGGGCCATGGCCTCACCCAGGGTGAAGCCGCGCCAGCGGCCCATGTCGCAGTCGCGCAGGGCGAGCTGGACCAGGGGGGCGTAGCCGAGGGCGTCACCGGTGGCCCGGCTGCGGGGCGTCGGCGAGCAGTAGCGCAGCTCGGCCGCCGCCAGCGGCACCAGGCCGGCGGCGGCGCGCTGCACTTCTTCCCAGCCCGCCTGGTCCAGCGGCCGGTCGTCCTCGAAGCGCTCCGCGAGCAGCGAGGAGCTGCGCGCGGCTGCGACGAACGTGACCCGATGCATGCGCAGATCGTGGAGCGCGGGACTCCGCAGGTCAAGGGGGGTTACGCAGGGTATCCAAAAGTTTCACCAGCGCTTGGGCTCCGGCCGGCGCTCCGGCTGCGCGGGCTCGCGGGACCCGGCCCCTTCGCCCGGGCGCTCCCGGACGGACGGCGCCGACACGGCGAGCGCGACCCGCGGGACACGGCGCGACCGGATAGATCCGAGGTCAGGACTACGCCCGTCGCGGGGTGAGGACGGAGGCCGGAGTTCCGGGTGCCGCGAGGCGAGAACCGACGTCGGGGCTCCGTCCACGCCAGGGTGAGGATCGTGGTCGGGGCTCCGCTCGGGACTCGCCCGTCTCGGGTTCGGCTCCGGGCGGGTCAGCGTCGCACCTCGTCGTACGCCGCCGTCAGCCTCCGTACCCCCTCCGTGATCTCCTCCGTCCCGGCCACCGCGGCGAAGCTCAACCGGAGCTGGGCGGCCGGGGGTTCGGCGCTGAAGTAGGGGCGGCCGGGAGTGACGGCCACCCCCGCGCGCAGGGCGGCGGCGACGAGCGCGGACTCGTCGGTGCCGTCCGGCAGCCGGACCCACAGGTGGTAGCCGCCGAACGGGATGTGGGGCAGGGCGAGTTCGGGCAGCCGCAGCCGCAGTGCGGCGGTCATGGTGTCGCGCCGGGCCTTCAACTCGGCGGAAACCGTGCGCAGATGGCGCGGCCAGGCCGGGGAACCGACGAGTTCCAGCGCGGCCTCCTGGAGCGGACGCGGCACGAAGAAGGTGTCGACGACCTGGATGGCACGCAGTCGTTCGAGCACCGGACCGCGCGCGGCCAGTGCGCTCACCCGGAAGCTCGGTGAGGTCGCCTTGGTCAGGGAACCGACGTGCACCACGACCCCGTCCGGGTCCTCGGCGGCCAGGGGGCGCGGGAGCGGACCCGCGTCCTCGTGCACGAGGCGGCGTACGAAATCGTCCTCGACGACGAAGGCTCCGGCGTCGCGCGCGATGCGCAGCACCTCGCCCCGCCGCTCGGGTGCGAGCACGGCACCGGTCGGATTCTGGAACAGCGGCTGGCAGACGAAGACCCGGGCGCCGGTCGCCCGGAAGGCGTCCGCGAGGAGCGCGGGCTTCACCCCGTCGGGATCCACCGGGACCGGAACGGGACGAAGACCCGCGGCCCGGGCGATGGCCAGCATTCCCGGATAGGTGGGTGACTCGACCAGGACGGGGGCGCCGGGCGGCGCGAGCGCGCGCAGAGCGGTGGTCAGGGCGGACTGGCCGCCTGCCGTGACCAGCACCTCGGCGGCGCCGATCGCACCGCCGATTCCCCGCGCGAACCACTCGCGCAGCTCCGGCAGGCCTTCCATGGGCGGCCGGGACCACGCGCCGGGGCGGCGGCCCGCCCGGGAGAGGGCCGCGCCCATAGCCCGTTCCGGCTGGAGCGAGGGGTGCAGATAGCCGCCGTTGAACTCGACGACACCGGGCGGTGGCGCGGCGAGCGAGGCGAGGACACCGGACGCGTCCACGGTCCGCGGGACGAGTTCGGTCGCGGCGTCCGCGCTGAGCGCGACCTCCTGCCAGGACGTGTCCCCGGTGGACGTGATGGCGGCCCGGGGCTGCGCCCGGAAGGCGCCGGCACCGGGCCGGGTGACCACGAGCCCCTCGGCGGCGAGCTGCGCCAGCGCCCGGGACACGGTCACCGGGCTCACACGGAACCGCTCGACGAGCGCCCGGCTCGACGGCAGCTTTCCCCCAGGAGAGTAGCGGTTCAGCTCCTGTCGCAGCTGATCCGCCAGATCACCCACACTGCTACGCTCTTGCATGAGAGCAGAGAGTAGCGCTATCGACGGGACCGGGATAGCGGTCAGCACCGACACAGGCCTCACGTCCGCCGCGCACGCGGGGACCGACCGGGCCACGGACGATGCGCGCGCCCTGAGCGGCGGGACTCCGGCCGGCTCACTCCACCGGACCCCCGGATCCGCGGCCGGCACCGGGCACGGGAACCCCTCGCCGGCGGACCGCCGTTCCGGCACCCTCCAGGCGGCCCTCGGCGTCACCGGCTTCTCCCTCACCTTCCCCGCCACCGCCTGGGGCCTGGAGGGCTTCGGCCCCTGGTCCCTGGTGGCCGTGCGCTGCGTTCTCGCCGCGGTCGTCGCGGGCGGCTGCCTCCTCGCACTGCGGGTCCCCGTACCGGCCCGGCGGCATCTGGCCGGGCTCGCCGTCGTCGCCGCGGGGGTCGTCTTCGGCTTCCCCCTGCTGACGACACTCGCTCTTCAGACATCGACCACCGCCCACGCCGCCGTGGTCGTCGGGCTGCTGCCGCTGACGACGGCGCTGTTCTCGGCGCTGCGCACCGGCGCACGGCCGTCGCGGATGTTCTGGCTGGCGGCCTGCGCGGGTGCGGCCGCCGTGATCGCGTTCACCGTGCAGCAGAGCGGTGGCGCGCTGACCGGCGCGGACGCCTATCTGTTCGGGGCGCTGCTGATCTGCGCGGCGGGCTACACCGAGGGCGGCCGGCTCGCCCGTGTGATGCCGGGCTGGCAGGTCATCGGCTGGGCACTGGTCCTGTGTCTGCCGCTCAGCGTGCCGGGCGCGCTGGTGGCACTGTCGTACGAGCCGGTGCACTTGACGGCGCACAGCGTGACCGGGCTGCTGTGGGTCGCGGTCGGTTCGCAGTTCCTCGGTCTCGTCGTCTGGTACCGGGGGATGGCGTCGATCGGGATCCCGAAGGCGAGCCAGTTGCAGCTGGCCCAGCCGCTGCTCACACTGGTGTGGTCGGTACTGCTCCTGGGCGAGCAGCTCACACCGGCGGCACCCCTGACGGCGGCCGCCGTGCTCGTCTGCATCGCCCTCACCCAGCGGGCGCGGGGCTGACCCGCGTGCACGGGCCGGGCCAACCTGGGCCGTCGGCCGTAGACTTGAGGCCACGAACCGTTACTCCCGCACAGGACGAGGAGACCGTTCAGATGCACGCAACCAAAGGCGACCAAATGGTGCAGCACGGCAGGGTTGTCGGGCAGCACGACAAGGTCGCGGAGATCACCGAGGTCATGGGAGCGGAAGGCGCTCCCCCCTACCGCGTGCGGTTCGAGGACGGTCACGAGGCCGTGTGCTCGCCGGGCCCGGACACCGAGATCCGTCACAAGGACATGCCGCAGTAGGACGACCGGGACGACCGCCGGGAGGCGGGCGCTCCGTCAGCGCGGGGGCTTCGCCGACTGCTGCTGGTAGTGGTCGGCGACGACCCGTGCCATCGCACCGACGCGGTCGGCGCCGACCTCCGCGGCCGAGAAGAAGACATGGCCTCGCACCTCCGCGTGACCGCGGGCGAACGTGAGGTGCCGGGAGAGTTCGGCGGGGTCCTGCCAGGCCGCGGGCTGCCCCGGGGCGCCCGCCTTGTACAGCGCCTCCCCCACGTACAGCTGTACGCCCGTCCCCCGCGCGACCTTGGCCCACCAGGGCAGCAGCTTGGCGTAGTCGGCGGCGGCGAAGCCGATGTTCCAGTAGAGCTGAGGACAGATGTAGTCGATCCAGTGCTCTCTGACCCACTTCCTGGTGTCGGCGTACAGATCGTCGTACGTCTCGACACCGGCCCGGGTCGGTGAGCCGAGCGGGTCGCTCGACGCGTTGCGCCAGACCCCGAAGGGGCTGATCCCGAAGCGGACACCGGGGCGGACCTTCTTGATGCCCGCCGCCATCTCCAGCACCAGCCGGTCGATGTTGTGGCGCCGCCAGGCCGCCCGGTCCGCGAAGCCCGCGCCGTGTTCGGCGTACGCCGCGTCGTCGTCGAAGACCTCGCCCGCCACCGGGTACGGGTAGAAGTAGTCGTCCCAGTGCACGCCGTCGACCGGGTAGCGGCGCACCGCGTCGAGCATCGCGGTCCGGACGAACGTCCGGACCGGGGGCAGCCCGGGGTTGTAGTAGAGCTTCCCGCCGTACCGCACGACCCAGCCCGGGTGGAGGCGGGCGGGGTGCGAGGGGGCGAGCCTGCCGGGGTCCGGCTGTCCCGAGACGCGGTACGGGTTGAACCAGGCGTGCAGTTCCAGGCCGCGCGCGTGGGCCTCCCGCACCGCGGTGCTCAGCGGGTCCCAGCCGGGGTCCTTGCCCTGGACACCGGTCAGGTACTGGGACCACGGCTCGTACGGCGAGGGCCACAACGCGTCGGCGGCGGGGCGTACCTGGAAGATCACCGTGTTCAGGCGCAGGCGTACCGCCGTGTCGAGATGGGCCAGGAGCTCGGCGCGCTGGCGCGCCGCGCTCAGGCCGGTGCGGGAGGGCCAGTCGCGGTGCGAGGCGGTGGCGAGCCACATGCCCCGCACGGCACCCGGGGCTCTCGGCCGGTGCGGCGCGGCCGGGCCCCGGGCCGCCGCGGCGTCCCCCGCCGTGCCGAGTCCCGACAGCGTCGCGAGCGCGGCCGCCGCGAACGCCCGGCGTGGCAGTCGCCTCATCTCCCTACCCCCTACGCAGCGCATCCGACCGGTCACGGATCGTCTCGATGTCCAGGATGCCCCACCCCGACGATCGATCATCGATACTTGGGGGTAACGTGCACGTTCGGAGCAGGCGCCGAACAACGGAGGACCTGCCAGGCCGTGCGGATCAGCGAAGGGGACGATGTGACCGACATCGAACGCGTCGGAGTGGTGGGCTGCGGCCAGATGGGAGCGGGCATTGCCGAGGTGTGCGCCCGCGCCGGCCTTGACGTCAAGGTCGCCGAGACCACCGGCGAAGCCCTGGAGATCGGCCGGACCCGGCTGTTCAACTCCCTCTCCAAGGCGGCCGGGCGCGGAAAGATCTCCGAGGACGAGCTCAAGGCCACCCAGGACCGGCTGAGCTTCACCACGGACCTCGGCGAGTTCGCCGACCGCGACCTCGTGATCGAGGCCGTCGTCGAGAACGAGCAGGTCAAGACCGAGATCTTCCAGGTACTCGATCAGGTGGTGACCAGGCCGGACGCGATCCTCGCCTCCAACACCTCCTCGATCCCGCTGGTGAAGCTGGCCGTCGCGACCTCGCGTCCCGACCAGGTCATCGGCATCCACTTCTTCAACCCGGCCCCGGTGCAGCAGCTCGTGGAGCTGATCCCGGCGCTGACCACGTCCGAGGGCACCATCGGCCGCGCCCAGCTGTTCGCCGAGAAGGCGCTCGGCAAGCACGCGATCCGCGCCCAGGACCGCTCGGGCTTCGTCGTCAACGCCCTGCTGATCCCCTATCTCCTGTCCGCGATCCGGATGTTCGAGTCGGGCATCGCGAGCCGCGAGGACATCGACAACGGCATGGAGATGGGCTGCGCCCACCCCATGGGCCCGCTCAAGCTGTCCGACCTGATCGGTCTCGACACGGTGGCGTCGGTCGCGTACTCGATGTACGAGGAGTACAAGGAGCCGCTGTACGCCGCTCCCCCGCTGCTCCAGCGCATGGTGGACGCGGGACGCCTCGGCCGGAAGTCCGGCTCGGGGTTCTACACCTACGGCCAGTGACAGCGGAGCGCTGACCACGTTCCGTAGAGCTGGGGCGGGCGCGGGCCCGGCACCCTTCGGGGTGCCGGGCCCGCGCCGTTCACACGCCGTGTGCGCGCCGGGCCCGCATATGCCCGGCGCACACGCTCCCCACGCGTCCACCAGGCGAGTTGACTTTCCATGCGCACACAAGGGATGTGCCGACCACGGAAAGGAGCGGACCCGTGACCGCCGACCCCGAGCATCCCCCGGCACCCAGGGAACTCGCGGAGTTACGCCGGTCTCTCGAAGTGGGGTTGACCCGCATCGAGGGAGGACTGGCACTGCTCACTCAGCGCGACGACCAGACCGCCAAGGATCTCGACGATCTCAGTACGCGGATCGTCGCGCTCGAACACACCCGCTGGCCACTGCCCACCGTCGCCGTCGTCGCGGCCGTGGGCGCGCTGGCCGTGGCGGTCTGGCAGGCTCTGGGCCACTAGGTCCCAGGACGCCGAGGGGGCACCGATCAGGGCAACGCGTCCTGCCCGAGCCTGAGATGGTGCAGAAGGAGCAGTGCGGCAGCCATGTTGGCGGCCGGGACCTCACCGCGGGCGACCATGTCGGGAACGAGCTTGAGGGGAACCCATTCCCGACGGTCGGACTCGAAGTCGTCCACGGGGTGTCCGATGTACGCGCCGTCGTCGGCCCAGTAGATGTGATGCCGGGCGTCGGTGAGCCCGTTGGAGGGCTCGACACTCATCAGATGCCGCAGGGGTCCCGGCCGCCACCCGGTCTCCTCCTCCAGTTCACGGGCCGCCGCGACGGCGATGTCCTCGCCGTCCTCCACGACGCCCGCCGCGAGCTCCCATCCCCAGCTGTCGGTGATGAAGCGGTGCCGCCACAGGAGCAGTACCTCGTTGGCCTCGTTCACCACGGTGGCCACGGCGACGGGCCGCAGCCGTATCAGGAAGTGATCGAGGTGCCGCCCGTCCGGCAGCTCCACATCCGCGAGATTGACGCTGAACCAGCGGTTTTCATACACAGTTTGTTCGTTCTGTTTCGTCCACTGCACGGTTCTGCCACCTTCCGCCGAGTAGATGGCAATATCGCAGCAGCAGCGTCCCGACAGCAGGCTCGCAGCGGTCGGGGCACGGCGCAGTGGCGGTGAACACGATGGGCCCAAGCGGTGGCCGGCGTTCCGGTGGGGGGTCGTGAAGTGGCTTTCCGGGGTGTTCTCTACAGCGGTACGCGCAGTGCGCCGTCGATGAGTTCCGCGGCCTCGGTCGTGCCCGCACAGCCGCTGCGCACCAGGTGCTCGCGTACCGCGCGAAGTCTGTCACGCAGCCGCTGGGACTCCATCCCCCGTGCCTGTTCCGCCATTTGCACGGCGGTCTCCACCGCCTTCTCGGCGTTGCCCTGGCGCAACTCGATCTGGCTGAGCATGGCCAGCCGGTGCACGCGCCCCCGGTCGTGCGCCGGGGTGTCGACGGCGGCCGCGGCGTGCTCCGCGGCGGCCACCAGGTCACCGAGACTGAGCAGCGCCTCCGCCACCTGTACGTTGACCAGCCCCGGCTGGACATAGCCGGTCTCGTCCGGCTCGTAACCGCGCCGGATGCGCTCGGCGGCCTGCTCGGCACGCCGTATGCAGGACAGTGCGCTGCTGCCGTCGCCGAGGTGTGCGTACGCCTTGGCCTGCATCGCGTACAGGTCGGAGGCGAGCGCCGGCGTGATGTGGCGCCCCGCGGCGCGCAGCGCGGCCTCGGCGAAAGCGACCGCCTGCCGGTACTCACGCATGAACAGCGCCTGGTTGACGAGCAGAGCTATGACGTAGGCGCCAAGTCCCCTGTCCCCACTGGCCTTCGCCAGACGCAGCGCCTGGTGGAAGTAGCGCTGGGCGAGTCCGTGCGCGTCGGAGTCGTAGGCACAGATGCCCGCGATGGCCACCAACCCACCCGTGGCGCGGTGGAGTTGGCGGCCGGTGGCATCGGTGTAGCTGCCGCGCAGCAGGGGCGCGGTCTCGGCGTTGAGAAAGCCGACGATCCGGGCGCGGGTCGCTATGCCGCCGGCCTTGCGGTACATCTGCTCGTAGTGGGCACGGGCCGCGCGCAGCATCTCGATGTCGGCCATGCTGACGCGGTGGCGGCCGCCGCGGGAGACGTCCACGTCCTCGGGTGGGTTCTCCCACTCCCACACCGGCATCACCGCGGGCGTTCCGGTGACGGCCGGGGCGCCGAGGAGGTGCGGGCGCTGCTGTTCGTCGGAGCGCCACAGGGCGGTGGCGCGCTCGACGAAACCGGAGAGCGACCCGGCGTGTGGGGTGGACGGTTCGCCGGGGACCCCGAGGCCGATGTCGTCGAGCGTGACGGGCCGGTGGAGCCGTCCCGCGAGCACCTCGCAGATCAGGTCGGGCACCTGGCCGCGCGGCCGCTGGCCCTTCAGCCACCGTGCCACGGCGGTGTGTTCGTAGCGGAGTGCGAGACCGCGCGCCCGCCCGGCCTGGTTGACGTGGGCGGCGAGTCCCGCGTGCGAGATGCCGGCCTCGTCGAGGATCGCGTCGAGCAAAGTGTTGGGCTGCATGGCGGGCCCCCCGAGTGGCTCGTTGCCGACGGCGCCGATCGCGCCCGAGGGCGCCGGACCGCACCAGACCGTGCCCGTCACAGTAGTGCGTCCCCTTTCACACGGGGTGTGAAGGGAATGCCCGTATCCGCGCTGTACGCGCGCTGTCGCAGAGAGTTTCGGACCGGTTGACTGAAATGCCTCGCAAGAGGCCGGCCGGGCCGCCGGCTCCCCCTCGTACAGTGCGGCGGCCCGTCTCGCGCCGTCCGCCCAGCTGCCTGCCCGACACTCCGTGGCGGGGCGGACGGCCGATGCCGGATCGGCCGGGGCGACCGCGGGACTCCGGTCGTCCGGGCGGGTCCCGTGGCCGGTCGCGTCCGGGGCGGCGGAACCGCATGCCGCCGCCCCTAGACGCGGCCGTTCGGAGCGCGCCGCGGACGCGGGGTCCGGCACGCACGTCCGCGACCCGCATCCGGACAACAGCCCCTAGCGCGGCACATGATGGGACACGCGGCTCTGTTTCAGGGGAACGCGTCGACGGTCGTTGCGCAGCACCAGGAGGGCCACGTCGTCGGCGGGCCGGCCGCCGGTGTGGCGCAGCACTCCGGCGAAGACCGTGCGCAGCACGGCCTGCGGCACGACGGGCCGGTCACGGACGGCCTCCGCGAGCGCCGGGAGCAGCGGAAAGAACCGCCCCTGGGTGTCCCGGGCATCCTCGACACCGTCCGTGTGCAGGAAGAGTCCGTCGCCGGGCAGGAGTCGTCCGCAGGGCTCGGCCACGAGGGCGGCCGGGAGCGGGAACGGCCCGAGCGGGGGCAGTGGTTCGGCTCGGACGAGTGGGAGGACACGGCCCCTGCCGAGCAGATAGGGCCAGGGATGGCCGCAGTTGAGGGCGTGTACCTCGCCGTCGCGGCGGATCTCCAGCAGCAGGACGGTGACGAACTCCTCGGCGGCCGCACTGTCGGGGTCGAACCCGGTCGAGGCGTGATCGGCCCGGTCCCCCTGGCGCAGGTGCCGGGCCAGCGCCCGCTCGAGTCTTCTGAGAACGCCGCCGAGTTCGGGTTCGTCGTGCGCGGCCTCGCGGAAGCTGCCCAGGACGGCGGCGACGGTTCCGATGGCGCCGAGTCCGTGCCCACGGACATCGCCCATCACGACCCGCACTCCGTGTTCGGTGGCGATCGCCTCGTACAGATCGCCACCGACGCCCGCGCCCCGGTCCGCGGAGAGCTGGGCCGCGGCGATGTTCAGCCCGTCGATGGACGGCGGCAGCGGGCGGAGCAGGGCGTCCTGCGCGGCCCCCGCGACCTTGCGGACCTGCCGCAGCTCACGCAGCAGCGCCCCTCTGACGTGGAGTATCAGACCGGCACCGACCACGAAGAAGACGGCGCTGGTGACGATGCGGGCCCCGATGCCGTTCTGCTGCGCGAGCGGACAGGCCATCTTGTACGAGATCGCCAGCGCGCCCCAGACCGCGGGCAGCCCGAGGCTCAGCGCCCGGCGCAGTGGCGGCCGGTCGGCGGAGCGGCGGACCCGATGGCCTAGGTCGCCGCGTCGGTCGGGTCCGCAGTCCCCACGACCGACCCCGATCCGGGGCCTGCCGCCGCGCACCGCACGGGCGAATCCGGCTCTCAGCCGGCCACCCCGGTGCCGACGCCCGGGCACCGCCCCGGCCGGGTCCCGCGAATGCGTCCGGAGCGTCGCCCTGCGGGGAGCCCCGGCCTTGATACGGATCATGCCGATTGGCCCCCCAATAGGCACTGACTGCACTGACAGCGCGGACGGCCTCGGAGAGACCGGTCCGATTCTGTCGACCGCCCGGCCCGGCCGGGCGGGATCGCCCGGCCATGTCACCCGAATGAGTGAGGTGTCTTCGGACATGCGCATTTATGCAGGCAGGAGCCACGGAAGGCCTGGAAACGGGAGCGGGGAACTGCGCGCCCGGCCACGGACATCCGCGGCCACCCATCGGCGCACAGCTCCCCGGCACAACCGGTGGAGCCCCTAGGCTCCGCGCAGCACGGCCCCCGTGCGCTCGGCGGCCAGCGCCACCGCCGCGTCGCGCGCCGCGGACGCCTCGTCGACGGTCAGCGTGCGATCGGCGGCACGGAACCGCAGCGCGTAGGCGAGGGACTTCTTGTCCTCGCCGAGCTGCTCGCTCTCGTACTCGTCGAACAGCCGGATGGACTCGAGGAGTTCACCCGCGCCGTCGCGCAGCGCCGCCTCGACGTCCGTGTGCGGGACCGTCCTGGCGACGACCAGCGCGACATCCTGCGTGGCGACCGGGAAGGTCGAGATCTTCGGGCCCTTGGGGTGACCCGAGCTCGCCCGCTCCAGCACGTCCAGGTCCAGCTCCATCGCGCAGGTGCGCGCGGGCAGGCCCAGCGTCTTCAGTACACCGGGGTGCAGCTCACCGGCGTACCCGATGATCTGCTCCGCACCGTCCACGACGACCGCGAGCTCGGCGCAGCGGCCCGGGTGCCACGGCCCGTACTGGCCGGAGCGGACGAGGAGTTCGGTCCCCGACTCGCGGGCCAGGGTGCGCGCGGCCTCGACCGCGTCGGCCCAGTCGGCCGGACGGCCCTTGCCCCACCAGCCGGCCTGCTCGCGGGCGCCCGCGAGGACGACGGCGGCGTACCGGGGCTGGACGGGAAGCGCGGCGGTCAGGGACGCGACCTCCTCGTCGGTGGGACGGCGGTCGACGGGCAGCCGCCCGGCGACGCGCAGTTCCTCCTGCGGGTGGAAGACCAGGCCCGTCTCGAAGAGCGCCAGGTCGTGGCTGCCTCGGCCGTCGTTGCGGCGCAGGCTCTGGAGCAGACCCGGCAGCAGCGTCGTACGAAGCGCGGGCTCCTCGTCGGAGAGCGGGTTGACCAGCTTGACGACCTTGCGCTTCGGGTCGTCGTCGGCCAGGCCGAACTGGTCGAAGACGTGCTCGCCGATGAACGGGTAGTTCAGCGCCTCCACGTATCCGGCACCGGCCAGCGCGCGGCCGATCCGGCGGTGCAGCCGCTGCCGGCCGGTGAGGCCGAGGCCCGCCGGGGGCTTGGGCAGCGTGGAGGGCAGGTTCTCGTAGCCCTCGAGCCGGATGACCTCCTCCGCGAGGTCGTTCGGGTCCGTCAGGTCGGGCCGCCAGGACGGCACGGTGACGATCAGCTCGTCCTGCCCGCCCGCCGCCCGACCACCGCCCCCCAACGACGCGTTCCACGCGGCAGAATTTCCAAAGACGTCGCAGCCGACCTCCTGGAGGCGGCGGACGACGGTCTCGCGGCCGTAGTCGACTCCGGCCACCTTGTCCGGGTGGTTCGCCGGGATGGTGATGGTGTGCGGCGCGGAGGGCGCGATCACCTCGGTGACCCCGGCGTCGGCGGTGCCGCCCGCGAGGAGCACGAGCAGGTCGACGGTCCGCTGGGCCGCGGCGGACGCGGCCTGCGGGTCGACGCCGCGCTCGAAGCGCTTGGACGCCTCGGAGGCCAGCTTGTGACGGCGGGCCGTGCGCGCGATCGAGATCGCGTCGAAGTGCGCGGCCTCGATGACGACCTCGGTCGTGGTGCCCTCGGTGTCGTCGATCTCGGTGTGGGCGCCGCCCATGACGCCCGCGAGGCCGATGGGGCCGCGGTCGTCGGTGATCACCAGGTCTCCGGCGTCCAGCGTGCGCTTGACGCCGTCGAGGGTGGTGAGCTTCTCGCCCTGCTCGGCCCGGCGCACACCGATCGTGCCCTGGACACGGCCGCGGTCGTAGGCGTGCAGGGGCTGGCCGAGCTCCAGCATCACGTAGTTGGTGACGTCGACGGCCAGCGAGATCGGGCGCATCCCGGCCTTCTGCAGACGGCGCCGCAGCCAGATCGGAGAGTGCGCGTCGGGGTCGAGGCCGGTCACCGTACGCGCGGTGAAGCGGTCGCAGCCCATCGGGTCGGAGACCTGCACCGGGTAGCCGAACGCGTTCGGGGCCGGTACGTCGAGCAGCGCGGGGTCGCGCAGCGGCAGGCCGTACGCGATGGCGGCCTCGCGGGCCACGCCGCGCAGCGACAGGGCGTAGCCGCGGTCGGGCGTGACGGCGATGTCGAGGACCTCGTCGACGAGCTGGAGCAGCTCGATCGCGTCGGTCCCGACCTCGACCTCTGGCGGCAGCACGATGATGCCTCCCCCAGACTCCGTCCGGGGGGACCCCCAGCCGTCGTCGCCCATGCCCAGCTCGTCGCCGGAGCAGATCATGCCGTGCGAGGTCTTGCCGTACGTCTTGCGCGCGGCGATCGCGAAGTTGCCGGGCAGGACGGCGCCGGGCAGCACCACGACGACCTTGTCGCCGACGGCGAAGTTGCGGGCGCCGCAGACGATCTCCTGGGGCTCACCGGTGCCGTTGGCGGTGCCGACGTCGACGGTGCAGAAGCGGATGGGCTTCTTGAACTCCGTCAGTTCCTCGATGGTGAGCACCTGGCCGACGACCAGGGGACCCTTGAGGTCGGCGCCGAGCGGCTCGACGGTCTCGACCTCGAGCCCGGCCGAAATGAGCTTGGCCTGGACGTCGCGCCCGGTCTCCGTCGCCGGCAGGTCGACGTACTCCCGCAGCCAAGAAAGCGGGACCCGCATCAGATCTCCATCCCGAACGGCCGGGTGAACCGGACGTCACCCTCGACCATGTCTCGCATGTCTTCCACGTTGTGACGGAACATCAGCATCCGCTCGATGCCGAACCCGAACGCGAATCCGCTGTACTTCTCCGGGTCCACACCGCAGGCGACCAGCACCCGCGGGTTGACCATGCCGCAGCCGCCGAGCTCGATCCAGCCCTCGGAGGAGCAGGTCCGGCAGGGGCGGTCGGGGTTGCCGACGGACTCGCCCTTGCAGACGTAGCAGAGCATGTCCATCTCGGCGGACGGCTCGGTGAAGGGGAAGTAGTTCGGGCGCAGCCGGGTCTTCATGTCCGAGCCGAAGAGCGACTGGACCATGTGGTCCAGGGTGCCCTTGAGGTCGGCCATGGTCAGGCCCTCGTCGACGGCCAGCAGCTCGATCTGGTGGAAGACCGGGGTGTGCGTGGCGTCGAGTTCGTCCGTGCGGTAGACGCGGCCGGGGCACACGACGTAGACGGGCGGCTCCCGGTCGAGCAGGGCGCGGGCCTGCACCGGCGAGGTGTGGGTGCGCAGCACGACACCGGACTCGTCGCCCTCAGTGCCCTTGGGGCCCTGGACGAAGAAGGTGTCCTGCATCTGCCGGGCCGGGTGGTCGGGCGTGAAGTTGAGGGCGTCGAAGTTGAACCACTCCGCCTCGACCTCGGGGCCCTCGGCGACCTCGTATCCCATGGACACGAAGACGTCCGCGACCCGCTCCATCATGGTGGTCAGCGGATGCCGGGCGCCGGCCGGTACACGGTCGTACGGCAGCGTGACGTCCACCGCCTCCTCGACGAGTACGCGGGCGTCGCGCTCGGCCTCCAGCTCGGTCTGGCGGGCGGCGAGGGCCTTGTTCACGGCGCCGCGGGCCTGGCCGACGAGCTTTCCGGCCGCTGCCTTGGCCTGCGGGGGCAGTGCGCCGATCTCGCGGTTGGCGAGGGCCAGCGGCGAGGTGCCGCCGGTGTGGGCGACCTTGGCCTCCTGGAGCGCGTCGAGGTCACCGGCGGCCGCGAAGGCGGCGAGCGCCTCGTCCCGCATGCGCTCGATCTCTTCCGGTTTCAAGGCCTCGACCTCTACAGGGTCGTACGACTTATTAGGTGCCGACATCTCTTCCCGTGCTTCCGGTTGGCTGGCTGAGGGTCCCCGTCATCGACTCGGAGACGAATCGTCCGCAGATGAGAGGACGCAAAGGTGCCAAAGGCCGAGTCTAACGGGGGTGGGGGCCTGCCCAGGACTGGGCGTCCTCGCGATGCTCCCGTGCGGATGCGCCCGTGGGGGCCGCTGCGGCGTTACAGAAGGTACGCCGGGGTGCCCACGGGCAACGTAAATCGGAACTCCGCGCCCCCGCCGGGGGCGCGGCCGACCGTGATGGTGCCGCCGTGGACTTCGACGATGCCCTTGACGATGTAGAGCCCGAGGCCGGTGCCGCCGCGCTTGCTGCCCCGCCAGAAGCGGGTGAAGACGCGGTTCATGGACTCCTCCGGGATTCCGGTGCCCTCGTCGCTCACGGTGACCGACGTGGCGGCGTTCGCCGTGCCCTCGTCGTCCGGCCGCTCACGCGGGGAGACCGAGGGTGCCACGTCAATGGTGACGGTTCCCTCGCCGTGCCGCACCGCATTTTCGATCAGGTTGCTGAGCACCTGGTCGATCTTGTCGGGGTCGGCCCAGAGGGCGGGCAGGGGCTGTTCGATGCGCAGCAGGAAGCGGTCGGCGGGCTGGCCCGAGGCGACGTACGCCTGGATGTGCCGGCCGACGGCGGCGCCTATGTCGACGGGCTGGCGGCGCAATTCGAGGCGCCCCGAGTCGATGCGGGAGATGTCGAGGAGCTCGGCGATGAGCCGGGTGACACGGTTCGCGTCGGCGTCGACGGTCTCCAGCATCAGCTTCTTCTGGTCGTCGGTGAAGCGTTCCCACTTGGCGAGCAGGGTCGCCGTGAAGCCCTTGACGGAGGTGAGCGGCGAGCGCAGCTCGTGGGCGACCGTGGCGATCAGCTCGGCGTGGCTGCGCTCGGTGCGGCGGCGGGCCTCGGTGTCGCGCAGGGAGACGACGACCCGGCGGACCGGTCCGGTGGGCCGGGTCCGCACATAGCGCGCGGAGACGAGGACCTCACGGCCGCCGGGGAGCAGCAGATTGCGCTCGGGCTGGCCGTTGCGGATGGCGAGACCGCCGTACGGGTCGGTCATCTGCCACCATCGGCGGCCCTCCAGGTCCTCCAGGGGGAGCGCCGACTCGAGCCGCCGGCCGAGGGCCTCGGCCGCGGGGACCGCCGTGATCCGGGCCGCGGCGGCGTTGAAGCAGATCACCCGGCCCTGTTCGTCGGCGACGACGATTCCGTCGGGCAGGTCGTCGGGGTCGATGCCGAGCCCGGCTCCGGGGCCGTCTCCGGCGGGGTCATCGTGCCGGGACGCGGATGTGCCGCGCACGTCCCGTGCTCGTAGCGCGCTCTGCGCCCCGCCCGTGCCGACACTCATCCCCGTACCCCACCTCTCGTCTGGCGCAGAGGGCCCCCGAGCCCGTCACCCTACTAGCTGCCGGTCACGGAACGGCACCCTGTGGGGGCGCGCTGTGCACGGGCTGACGCGTAGAGACATACGGCCGCGGCCGTGGCGAGGTTCAGGCTCTCGGCCTTCCCGTGGATCGGAACGCGCACGACGGCATCGGCCAGCGCGCGGGTCTCCTCCGGAAGCCCCCAGGCCTCGTTGCCGAACACCCAGGCGGTGGGTCCGCCCATGGTCCCCTTGTCGAGTTCGTCGTCGAGATCGTCCTCGCCCGCGCCGTCGGCGGCGAGGATGCGGACGCCCGCGTCCTTGAGTCCGGCCACGGCCTGCTCGACGGGCACGCCGACGGCGACGGGCAGATGGAACAGGGAGCCGACGGAGGCGCGTACGGCCTTGGGGTTGTAGAGGTCGACGGAGGCGTCGGTGAGGACGACGGCCTCGGCGCCCGCGGCGTCCGCGCAGCGCAGCACGGTTCCGGCGTTCCCGGGGTCGCGGACGTGCGCGAGTACGGCGACGAGCCGGGGGCGGGCCTTGAGGATGTCCTCGAAGGGGGTGTCGAGGAAGCGGCAGATCCCGACGAGGCCCTGTGGGGTGACGGTGGTGGAGATGTCGGCGATGACCTGCTCTTCGGCGAGGTGCACCCGGGCGCCGGCACTTCGGGCGTCGCCGACGATGTCGGCGTACCGCTCGGCGGCCTCGACGGTGGCGAACAGTTCCACGAGCGTGGCGGAGCCGTCGGCGCGGTGCGCCGCGGCCTCCCGAACGGACTGGGGCCCCTCGGCGAGGAACAGCCGCTCCTTGCCCCGGAAGTTCCGCCGGGCGAGCCGCCGGGCGGCCTGGACACGCGGCGAGCGCGGGGAGATCAGCTCGGGGGCGGCGGGGGGCATGTTCTGGTTCACCTTCGGTATCTGTGCAGCTCACATGGCAGCGGGGGCGACTCCGACCCCCCAGGAGCGCGGGGCTCTGTCGATCTGCGGCTCCGCCGCGTGGGCGCGACCAGCCCCCGACGGCCCGCACCCGGACGACTGCCCGTGGGGTTCAGCGACAAAGGACCCGCAGGTCTGAAAACCTGCGGGTCCTTTCGTCACATCGGCTCAGAGCCAGCGCAGCGTCACGCGGCCTTCGGCGCGTTGACGTCCGACGGCAGCGCCTTCTGCGCGACCTCGACGAGGGCGGCGAACGCGTTGGCGTCGTTGACGGCCAGCTCCGCGAGGATCTTGCGGTCCACCTCGATGTTGGCGGCGTTCAGACCCTGGATGAGGCGGTTGTACGTCATGCCGTTCTGGCGGGCCGCAGCGTTGATGCGCTGGATCCACAGCCGACGGAAGTCGCCCTTGCGCTTCTTGCGGTCGTTGTAGTTGTAGACCAGCGAGTGGGTGACCTGCTCCTTGGCCTTGCGGTACAGGCGCGAACGCTGACCGCGGTAGCCGGAGGCCGCCTCGAGGATTGCCCGGCGCTTCTTGTGGGCGTTGACTGCCCGCTTGACGCGTGCCACTTTTTACTCCTTGTAGCGGGGCCGTGGTTGGACTCACACGACCCGAAATCGATGGGGTCCCGGTTCAGACGTGCGGCGCTGGGCGCCGTACGTCACTTGCCGAGAAGCTTCTTGATCTTCTTGGCGTCGCCCGGGGCCATCTCGGCGGTGCCGGTGAGACGACGCGTCACGCGGGACGACTTGTGCTCGAGCAGGTGGCGCTTGCCGGCGCGCTCACGGAGCACCTTGCCGGAGCCGGTGATCTTGAAGCGCTTGCTGGCACCGCTGTGCGACTTGTTCTTCGGCATAGCGCCGTTCTCTCCTCGTCAGTGGCGTTCCGGTGCCCGGTCGCTGGACCGGGCACGATGGAACGTCATATGTATGGATTGACATCCCGGGGCATCAGCCCTGGGATCAGGCCTCGGCGGATGCCTCGGCCGGAGCCTCGGCGGGCTCGGCCTCGGTGGTCTCGCCCTCGACGGCTTCACCCTCGATGTCGTCGTCGGCGGCGTTCTGCGAACGACCGGGGTTGGCCTTCGCTTCTGCCTTGCGAGCCGCCTGAGCCTCACGGGCCTCGGCCATCGCCTCGGTCTTCTTCTTGTGCGGACCGAGAACCATGATCATGTTTCGGCCGTCCTGCTTCGGGTTCGACTCGATGAACCCGAGGTCCTCGACGTCCGTGGCGAGACGCTGCAGCAGTCGGTAGCCGAGCTCCGGCCGGGACTGCTCGCGACCACGGAACATGATCGTGATCTTGACCTTGTCGCCCTGCTTGAGGAACCGGACGACGTGACCCTTCTTCGTGTCATAGTCGTGCGGGTCGATCTTCGGCCGGAGCTTCATCTCCTTGATGACCGTGTGCGCCTGGTTCTTGCGCGCCTCACGGGCCTTCATGGCCGACTCATACTTGAACTTGCCGTAGTCCATGAGCTTGCAGACGGGCGGGCGGGCTGTCGCCGCCACCTCGACCAGGTCGAGGTCGTACTCCTGAGCAAGCTCAAGGGCCTTGGCAAGCGGAACAATCCCGACCTGCTCGCCGCTGGGACCGACAAGTCGCACTTCGGGAACGCGAATCCGGTCGTTGATGCGGGGCTCGGCGCTGATGGATCCTCCTCGGTAGCACCACACGGCGGTCTGGCGGACAGCCGCGTATGTCTCTGATGACATGTGGACCAACCGCCGCAGGGCATGAAAAATGCCCCTGACGGGACACAGGCGGGGCTCCATGGTTAACCGGAGCACCGCCGCGGTCAGCCGCGGGGCGCACATCGGACGACTCCACCGTCCGTACGGAACGGTGGGGGCCGCCTGACCGGGTGACCCGCCGTCCCGGAGGACGGTCAGGTGGGAGATCGGAGCCTCCACTTGTGGGCCGAGCACATACGTGTCCGGCCGGTCGTTACACAAGGTTAGCAGTTCCGCCGGGTGCGCGCTAACCGGCGGCCTCCCCGCCGTCTCCCGCCCGGAGGAGGACTCCCGCGGCCGGGGGCGCGCGCGCCGGGGCCTATCGTGTGAGGCATGAGTGACACCCCTCCCCAGAACCCCGACTACGACACCATGGCCCGCGACATCGCCGAGGTCCCCGCGGTCGAGGTCATCGTGACGGTCGCCGTCAACCTGATGAGCGCCGCCGCCGTGAAGCTCGGTCTCACCGAGGAGGGCGACGAGCACAAGGACCTGGACGAGGCGCGCAAGCTGGTCACCGCGCTCGCAGGGCTCCTCGACGCGAGCACGACCGAGATCAGTTCCTTCCACGCGGCGCCGCTGCGCGACGGCCTGAAGTCGCTCCAGCTGGCCTTCCGCGAGGCGTCCCTCGTCCCGGACGAGCCGGGCCAGGGCCCGGGCGAGAAGTACACGGGCCCCGTCTACGGCTGACCCGCGTCCGTACGTCGCAGGGACGCGGACCTATCCGCGTACGTACAGGGGCTCGCCCGGTGGGGTCGCCTCGGCCGGCAGCAGCGCCAGGTCGAGGCCGCGCACCAGGCGGGCCCTCAGTGTTTCGTCGGCCGCGAGCCGCTCGGCCACCGCGCGAGCGGTCTCGGCGGGAGCGGCCGACGGGTCGAGCACGAGGGCGAGGGTGCCGTCCGCCCGGCCGGGGCCGAGATGGGCGCGGACGACCAGGGGCTCGGCGGCGACCGCGGCCCGTACCGCCTCGATCACGGCCGGATCGGCGAGCGGGTCGGCGGTCGTACGCCCCTCGGCGAGCGCCAGCAGGGCGGAGCCCGTCAGCTCGTAGGGCACGGGACCGGCCAGGTCCAGCACGATCGTGTCGGCCTTCTCGTGCGCCGCGGCCTCCAGGACCTGGATCAGGCGTACGGCGACGGGGCGGGCCTCGGAGTCCCAGCGGGCCAGCGCGTCGGTGGACGTGAAGGCGGGCAGGGCCGTGCGGTTCCCGGCCTTGAGCGTGGGCACCGCCATGTCGCTGGTCTTCTCGCGGCGCAGGCCGTTCTCGTCCTCCTCGACCTCTCCGAGGAGGGCCACGACGGGCACGAGCAGCCGGGCACCCCCGAGTGCCTCGAGGACCGGCGGCACGGCGGTGCGGTCCGCGGACCACGCGGCGAGCGCCGCGCTCAGCCGGGGGTCGGCGGAACCGTCGTCGTCGGAGAAGCCGGAGTCGGGAATGTTCTTGTTCGCCACGGTCCCCGACCCTATCGGGGGGATGCTGCTGCGCTTGTGCGGCCCCTGAAACCCGGCATTGACGGGATTCATCAGTTTCTCAGTCTTCCCTGACACACCTCTAACACGCGTCTAACCGCGGACACAGCCCGGCGGTCCAGCATCGCGGGATGGACCGTCACAGAGCACGCGGGCGCCGCGCCCGGCCCTCCCGACGCAAGCCACTCCTGTACACCGCCGTGGCCTCCGCCATCCTCGTCGGTGCCACGGCGACCGGGGCCGTGTACGTGAAGGCCCAGGCGCACGAGGGCCCGGGCGCCGTATCGTCGGCTGCGGCGTCGGCATCGCCCTCTTCGTCGCCGACCGTCGCCGAGGAGGCATCGGTGGAACCTGTCGCGGAGCCCGCCGTGGACCGGGACGCACTGCTCGCGAAGGCGATGAAGGCGGTGACGGTGGCGGACGGCGCGAAGACCTCGGTCGCCGTCCTCGACATCGACTCCGGTGAGAGCGCCGCGTACGGCGACGCCGCCTTCGACACCGCGAGCATCGTCAAGGTGGACATCCTGGCCACGCTGCTGCTCCAGGCACAGGACGCGGGCCGGCGTCTCACCGCGCGGGAGAAGACGTACGCCACCGCGATGATCGAGAACAGCGACAACGCGTCGGCGACCGCGCTGTGGAGGGCGATCGGCCGGGCCGACGGCCTGGACGAGGCGAACAAGCGCTTCGGTCTGACGGACACGGAGGGCGGCGACGGCGAGCTGTGGGGGCTGACCCAGACCACGGCGAGCGACCAACTGACGCTGCTGCGGCAGGTGTTCGGTGACGACTCCGAACTCAGCGAGAGCTCCCGGTCCTATCTCCAGGGGCTCATGGGCGAGATCGCGACCGACCAGCAGTGGGGGGTGTCGGCCGCTGCGGACGGTTCTCGATGGGCCCTGAAGAACGGATGGTTGGCGCGCAGCACCACCGGGCTGTGGGACATCAACAGCGTCGGGCGGGTCTCGGCCGACGGCCACACCTATCTGGTGGCGGCGCTGTCGAAAGGCAACTCCACTCAGGCGAAGGGCATTTCGCTGGTTGAAGCGGTGTCGAAGGCCGCGCTGGCCGCCTTCCAGGACACCGCTGAGGACTGACCAGGACACCGCTGTGGACTGACGGCGACGGGACCGGCGGGACGTGTGCGTCGGCCGGAGCGGCGCCGCGGGTCCGGGTCCGGTGCGGGCAGGGACCCGGGTCGGTGGACTTCCTGCTGCCCACCGGTGGTGCGCGGGTCCGGAAATCCTAGGAACGGCCGAACAGATGCGGGGCTCTGCGCCCGCGCCACAGGACCACCGAGGCACCCAGCAGGGCCAGGCCCAGGGCGCCCGCGAGGGGGCCGGCCCAGTCGGCGGAACTGCCGCCGTCGTCGGGGCTGTCGGGGCCAGGGCCGAAGAACTTCTGGCCGTACGCCGCCGACTTGAGGCCTTCCGGCTTGAGCCGGCCGCCCGCCTCGATGGCGGCGGCGGGGTCGATGAAGCCGAAGCCGCGGGAGTCGTCACGGCCCCCGGAGGGAACGTTGCGGGCGGTGTCCTCGAGAAGCTGCTTGATCTGGGCCGGGGACAGGCCCGGGTGGGCGGCCCTGATGAGCGCGACCGCGCCGGAGACGAACGCGGACGCCGCGCTGGTGCCCCAGCCCTCGTAGTAGCGGTCGTCCGGGTCGGCGATGACGACATCGACGCCCGGGGCGCTGACGGTCGCGTACCAGCGGCGGGTGGAGAAGGAGGCGCGGGTTCCGTAGCGGTCGACAGCGGTCGCCGCGATCACGCCGGGGTACGCGGCCGGGTAGGAGATGTGGTCACCCTTCTCACCGCCGTTGCCGGCCGAGGCGACGACGACGGCACCCTTCTTCAGCGCGTACTGGACGGCTTCGTCCTCGGCGGGCTCTGGGTGGGCGGACTTGGAGTCGTCACCGAGGGAGAGGTTGATGACGTCGGCGCCGTGGTCGGTGGCCCAGCGGATGCCCTCGGCGAGCGCGTTTCCCCGGGTGTTGCGGGCCTTGGAGCGGGCCGAGTCGCCGTCCTCGAGGATGACGCGGACGGGCAGGACCTTGGCCTCCGGGGCGATGCCCATGACGCCGTCGGCGTCACCCGCCCCGTGGCCGTGCCCGGCGATGATGCCCGCCATGGCGGTGCCGTGCCGGGCCCAGGCCCGGTCGCCGCGGCTCGCGCCGAAGCCGACCATGTCCTTGCCGGCGAGCACGTTGCCCGCGAGGTCCGGGTGCCGGGCGTCGACGCCGGTGTCGAGGACGGCGACGGTGATGCCCTTGCCCTTGGTGGTCCGCCACGCCTGCTGTGTGTGCATCGCGTCGAGGCCCCACTGCTGGGCGCGTATGCCGTCGGCGTGCGCGGCGGTCGAGGGCACCAGGGCGAGGGAGACGGCGAGGACGGCGCCGAGGACGCCGGACCTGCGGGAGAGGCGGGGCCGACGAGCTGTGAGGGCCGCGCGGACGCGCTTCCCCGACATCGGGCGCGGTCCGACCGCGGCGGTCGTGCCGACCGCGGCGGTCGTGCCGGTCTGCCGAATGCGGCCGGCGGGGTCGTCCGTGCGGGTCATGACGGCTTCTCCGTGGCCGAGGTGACGGTCTTGCGGAGGCCTCGCTCCACCCGGTCGGCGAGACCCCGCGCCTCATGGCCGAGGCCCGCCTGGGCCACGGCCGCGGTCGAGTCCGCCTTCATCGCCTCGGCGGCGGGCTGCGGAGTGGCGACCGCGCGCCCGTCCGCGAACCCGGAGACGGCGTACACGACGACGGGGGCGTCCGTGAGGACGGACTCGGTCCAGGAGGCGCGCTGGGCCTTGCCGAAGTCCTCGGCGGCGGTGCCCTTCGCCGCGTAGGGGCGGGGCATCAGGTCGGTGCGCCGGTCCAGGCCCTCCTTGCGGAAGCGGGCCTTCAGGGAGGTCATGGCCGCCGCGTCCGCCTTGGTGAACAGCAGGCCGACGGTGGTGACATGGCTCCGGGTCGCGTCCACGTAGGTGGCGCGCAGCAGCCGCAGGCAGCCGACGGGGGCGAGGGCCTGGCGCAGCAGCGGGTCGAAGGCGTCCTTGCAGCCGGTGTCCGGGGCGACGGCGATCCGCGTCCAGGTGCGGTCGGAGCCGCCGGGACCCGCCCCGTCGCCCCGCACGGTCGGCGGGAAGAGCTGGTCCACGGGCACGCTGTGCCAGAGTTCTCCGGACGCCGTGAAGGCGCCGCGCGAACCGAGTCCGTCCGCGTCGTCGCCGGTGAGCCAACTCCCCGTCACCGCACCGCCGATGAGCCCGAGCCCGAGGACGACACAGGCCGCGGCGACCAGGGTACGGGGCCGGGCCCGGCCGCGGAACGGACTCATCCGCGAGGTGCCCTCGCCGTACGTCTCGGGCTCCGCGAACGATACGAAGGGGCGCTCCACGCCCGGGGCGCCGTCGGCGGACGCCGCCCGGGGGGCCGGAGCGAACGGGGGTGTCGCCCCGGAAGGCACCGGGGGCTCCTCGTCCCGGACGGTCCGTGGCCGCCGCGGCGTCTCCATGAGCCGCTCCCCGGAAACAGGGGCGTGCCCAGCCGCTCCGGACGCCGATGCCACGGGCCGCGAGGGCTCGGAGAGGCGCGGGGGTTCGGAGGAACGCAGGCGCTCGGACGGGCGCGGGGGTTCCGAGGGATGCGGAGGCTCGGAGGGACGCAGGCGCTCGGACGGGCGCAAGGGCTCGGACGGACGCAGGGGCTCGGACGGACGCAGGGGCTCGGCCGGGCGCGGGGTTCCCAAGGGATGCGGAGGCTCGGAGGAGCGCAGACGCTCGGACGGACGCAAGGGCTCGGACGGGCGCGGGGTTCCCAAGGGATGCGGAGGCTCGGAGGAGCGCAGACGCTCGGACGGACGCAAGGGCTCGGCCGGGCGCGGGGTTCCCAAGGGATGCGGAGGCTCGGAGGAGCGCAGACGCTCGGACGGACGCAGGGGCCCGGACGGGCGCGGGGGGTCGGACGGATGCGGGGGGTCGGATGGACGCAGGGGCCCGGAGCCGCGTGCCGGACCGGACTCGCGCTCCGGCGCAGCGGGGTGCGACAACCGGGCGGGGCGCTGCGCGGGGCGGGGTGCTCCGCCGGGCTGCGACGACCCGGCGGTGTGCGGTGCCCCACCGGGACGCACCGGCTCGGCGGAAGCGGGCGGCGCGTCCGGGAAGCGCGCGGAGGCCGCGGGCGGCGGCGGAACCGTCGAACCCGGCCGCCCCTCGGGACGGAGATGGGGGAAGCGTCGGGGCTCCGGCCGGGAAGCGGATGAGGAACCCCGCGGAGCGGCGTCCGAAGCGGGGCGCTCCGAGGCCGCCGACGGCGAGGCCGGGCGCTCAGAGGGGGATCCCGTGGAGCCCCGCCGCTCGGCTTCCGACGGGGGGCGCTGCGCGGTGAACGGTGCCGGCGGGCGCTGTGCGGCGGACGGCGAGGTGCCGGCCGGGGCGGACCTCGGCCCACCGGGCGCGGCGGCACCCGGGGCACCGGACGAGGCAGACCCCGGCCTGCCGGGCGAGCCGGACGTCGACGCACCGGGCGCAGCGGATCTCTGCACTCCGGGTGAGACAGCACCCGGAGCGCCGGACGAGGCAGACCCCGGCGCACCGGGTGAACCGGACGTCGGCGCACCGCGCGAGCCGGACGTCGGCCTGCCCGGTGCGGCAGACGGGAGTCGGCCGGGCGCAGCGGACGCGGGTGCGCCGGACGGGGCCGACGTCGGAGCGCCGGACGAGGCCGCCGCAGGACTGCCGGACGGCGGGGTGTACGCCGTGCCGGATGCCTCGTCCGTTTCCGCCGAGGTGTCGAAGAAGTCGAAGGAACGCGGCGGCGACGGCACCCGCGAGGCCCGCACGGTTCCCGACGCGGAACCCGGCGGAGAGGTCTGCGCGGCGGCGGAAGCCGGTGGGGAACCGCCGTCGGACGATCGGGACCCGCCACCGCCCACGGACCGTCCGCTCGCCGAACCGGGCCACTCCCGCGTCGACGGTGGTCCGACGGGCTGGGGCGGCACCGACGGGGCCTCCGGACGAGGCGGGCTCACGGGGCGCGGCGGGACCAGCGGAGGGCGGTTCGGCGCGCCGTGCCCGGAGGACCGGGACGGAGTTTCCCGCCCGGGGGACGCGGCGGACTCGAAGGGGGACTCGTCGGACCAGTCCTCCCCTCCTGACGGACGCTGCTCGGGCGACCGGGCCGGTATCGACGGAGCCGGTTCGTCGGGCGGAGTCGTCCGAGCGGAACGGTTCGCCGGAGCCGGTGGCGTCGACGGAGCCGGCGGGTTCGCGGGAAGCGGCGGGTTCGCCGGAGGGGGCGGGGTCTGCGACGTCTCGGCGGGTGGGGTGCCGGGGCGCGGGGGAATCGAGGCGCGCCGCGCTTCCGTGCTCATGCACCCCCCGTTTCCTCGTACCGGGCTGTCGGCAGCCGCGGAACTCGGCGAGCCGTTTCGTGTGCGGAAGGGGCCCGCCACGGGCACGCATACCCGCACCGGTGGACCGTCACCCCGGGCAGGACCCGCCGGGGCAAGGTCGTTCCTCCCTGCGCCCGCGTCACTCTACGGGTTGACGCGCGTCAGGCGGGAACCAGTCCGAAGCCCGGGGGCATCTGCCCGGAACGTCCCCCTACCCTGCGGTAATCGAGTCTGGCAGGCTTCGGTCATGACTGCCCGTGCCGCCGACAGGGCCCGCTACGACCGGGCCACCGCTCACCTCGACGCCCCCGTCGCGATCGTGGACCTGGAGGCCTTCGACGCGAACGCGGACGATCTCGTCCGCAGGGCCGGCGGCAAGCCGATCCGTGTCGCCAGCAAGTCCGTCCGCTGCCGCGCCCTCCTGGAACGCGTCCTGGACCGGGACGGCTTCGCGGGGATCATGTCCTTCACCCTCGCCGAGTCGCTGTGGCTGGCCAGGTCGGGTTTCGACGATGTCCTGCTCGCCTATCCGTCGGCCGACCGCAAGGGCTACGCCGAGCTGACCGGCGACCCCAAGCTCGCCGCCGCGGTGACCGTCATGGTCGACGACCCGGCGCAGCTCCGTCTCATCGACGAGGCACGCCAGGGTGGCACCGAAGTCGTGCGTGTCTGCCTGGAGTTGGACACCTCGCTCAAGCTGTTCGGCGGCCGGGTCCGGGTCGGGGCGCTGCGTTCGCCGCTGCACTCCCCCGCCCAGGTGGCGGAGATGGCCCGCGCCGTCCGGCGCACCCCCGGGTTCAAGCTGGTGGGGATCATGGCGTACGAGGGTCACATCGCGGGCGTCGGCGACGCGATCGCGGGGCGGCCGCTGCGCTCGCGTGCCGTGCGGCTGATGCAGGCCACCGCCCGGAAGGAACTCATCCAGCGGCGGGCCGAGGTCGTCCGGGCGGTACGGGCCATCGAGCCGGACCTCGAATTCGTCAACGGCGGCGGCACCGGCAGTGTCCAGCACACGGCCGCCGAGGACGCCGTCACCGAGATCGCGGCCGGTTCGGGGCTCTATGTTCCGAGGCTCTTCGACAACTACACGTCGTTCAGCGGACGTCCGGCCGCACTGTTCGCCCAGCCCGTCGTGCGCCGGCCTGGCGTGGGTGTGGTGACCGTGCTGGGCGGCGGATACCCGGCGTCCGGCGCCGCGGGTCCCGACCGGCTGCCCGTCCCGTATCTGCCGGAGGGCCTGGCGTACGACCCCCAGGAAGGTCCCGGCGAGGTCCAGACCCCGCTGCTCGGCTCCCCGGCGGACGATCTGCTCATCGGCGACAAGGTGTGGTTCCGGCACGCCAAGGCCGGTGAGCTGTGCGAGCGGTTCGACACGCTGCACCTGGTCGAGGGCGACTCGGTCACGGCCACGGTCCCGACGTATCGCGGTGAGGGGCACACCTTCCTCTGATCCGGTGGGGGGCACGGCTCACTTCGACGGGCCGATGCTGCTGCCCACGCCGCCGTCCCCGTCCTCGTCGCCGGTCGACCGGATCCCCTTGGTGATCCGGTCCATGTCGGAGAGCGGCGGCCCGTCGGCCCCGGCGTCGAAGGCGAACCGGACGATGACCAGGGACTCCGAGCCCACGCTGGACGGGAACGCCAGCGACTCGACGTAACCCCCGGGCCCCACACCGGTCTTGACCTTCCAGCGCACGAAGTATCCCGCGCGCCCGGCGACGGCGACCGAGCCGGCCTTCACCAGCCGGTGGGAGGTGATGCCCCGGAAGGGGCGGCTGTCGACGAGGTCGTGTTCGTACGCGCTGTCGGCGGCGTCCTTGATGTCCCCCTCGGCGAGGGCCTTCGGAGACGTCTCGTCGGTCGCCGTGGCGGTGCGCGAGACGACCCGGCCGTGCCGGCACAGACCGGGGTCGCCCGGGCAGTCGTAGGTGCCCGGGGTCGTCATCACGGTGTCGTGGTCGGCGACGTATTTCGGTCGTTCCCAGCCGTCGAGCAGCGGGAAGGTGATGCCGTTGAGTTCGTCCACGACGACGGACGGGTCGCCGGCCGAGGGCGAGGGGCCGGAGGGGGAGGGCGACGGGCCGCCGGTGTCCGTGGGAGACGCGACGGCCGGTGTGGTCTGTGTCGCGGCCTCTTCGCCGCCGCCGTCGTCGCGCAGCAGCACGGCGCCGGTGACGATCGCGGCGACGAGGACCACGGCGGCGGTCACGAGCGCGACGGCCTTGGCCCGGCCGGAGCCGCCGTCCGCGGGCGACTCCGGCCGCGTCAGAGGCTGGGGGAGCTCGGGCTGGCGCCGGTGGTCGGTCCAGGCGGTCCCGTCCCACCAGCGCTCGACGAGCGGGTACGACGGGTCGGGGTACCAGCCGGGCGAAGGCGTCATGCTCATCCCGGCACTCTAGGGCGTGCCCGGAAAGTCTCGCCTGCCCCGCCCGCCCTTCGGGCGGTGACGGGACTGCGCGGACACGCCCCAGGATGTGCCGCGAAGGTCAGTACACGGTGTCCGCCAGGTCGGGCACGACCGATCCGTCCCGCCTGCGCACCGGCCCGGGGGTGCCGTCCGGTGCGGTGTACACGCTCGTGGAGCACGGGTAGAGCCCCTGTCTGCGGGGCAGCGGCTCGATGAACATCGGGTTGATCACCCAGCGGCCGTCGGCGCCGTCGTAGGCCCGGCACATGAGTTCGCCCTTGTTGCGGTTGAGGACGAGATGGGCGCCGGTGGCGTCGCCGACGAAGGTGACGTCGGTGTCGGCGTCTCCGGCCGCGATCGCGGTCCGATGGCGGGCGTCCTGCCGTTGCCAGGCGGCGGCGCCGCGCACGCCGTAGATCTCCTGGTTGATCCAGCAGCGCTTTCCGTCGATGTACGGGATGACCTCGCCACGGCTCGTGGGGACGTCGCCGCAGCCCTCGTTCCGGGTGGTGATCCGGCCGTGCCGGTCCAGGACGGAGCGGATCGCGATGGTGTGCGCCGCGTCGATGCCGATGCCGCGGGACCAGACCTCGGTGACGGGCTCGGAGCCGGCCGAGACGATGTACACGTCGAATCCGGCGACTCGGAGCGTCCGGATGAGATCGCGCTGCCGGTCGTAGTAGCGGACGTACGCCGGGACGGTGTGGGTGCCGAGCGTGCGGGTCGAGCCGACGGGCGCCGCGAGGGCTTCGGCGCGGGCGCGGCGGGCGTACGCCGACAGTTCGGCGACCGTGTGTCCGGCGAACAGCTGGGGCACCCAGGCGTACCGCGGGACGGTGCGCCGGTGGTTCCAGTCACCGGCGAACGCGGCGGCGCCGCTCATGGTCCTGCCGGTCTCGCGGATCTCCAGGATCTCGTCGGTGCAGCGCGGACCGGTGGCGGTCGGCAGGGGCGTGCCCACCGGCACCCGGGTGCCGCAGGCGGCGGTGAGGGCGGTGTCCGCCGCATCGGTGAGCCACTCGCTGGTGGCCTTCCAGCTCGCCGGGCGCAGGATCCTGTCGTGGCGCAGCGCCCAGGAGATGGTGGCGTCGGTGACGTCGTTCTTGGTGACCGTGTTGTCCCAGTCGAAGGCGGCGACCGGCCGCCCGCGGTGCCCGTGGTCGTCACCGGCGCAGGTACCGCGGGTGTCGATGACCTTTTGCAGGTGGGCTCGGTTGTCGCCGTACCAACCGGAGGACAGGCGTGGGCAGTTCGCGCGCGGGGCAGGAGCGGTGGGCGGCGCGGCCGCCAGGGTGGCGGCCGCGGCCAGGGTCCACGCGAACAGGTGCCGGAATGATCGGTTTCGTCCGTGTCGCATGACAGAGGGACCGTACCGGGAGAAGGTCTACAGAGGCGTGACGTACGCGCCCGAGATGCCTCCGTCCACCAGGAAGTCGGTGGCGTTCACGAAGGAGGAGTCGTCGCTGGCGAGGAACGCCACGGCCGCCGCGATCTCGTCCGCCTCGGCGAACCGCCCGACCGGGATGTGCACCAGCCGGCGTGCTGCCCGCTCGGGGTCCTTGGCGAACAGCTCCTGGAGGAGCGGGGTGTTGACGGGACCGGGGCACAGGGCGTTGACCCGGATGCCCTCCCGGGCGAACTGGACGCCCAGTTCGCGGGACATGGCCAGCACACCGCCCTTGGAGGCCGTGTACGAGATCTGCGAGGTCGCCGCGCCCATCCGGGCCACGAAGGACGCCGTGTTGATGATGGAGCCCCTGCCCTGGCGGCGCATGTAGGGGATGGCGGCCTTGCAGCACAGGTAGACGGAGGTGAGGTTGACCTCCTGGACGCGCTTCCAGGCCTCCAGGCCCGTGTCCAGGATGGAGTCGTCGTCCGGCGGCGAGATGCCCGCGTTGTTGAAGGCGATGTCGACGGAGCCGTAGGTGTCGTACGCCGTCCTGAAGAGCGTCTCGACCTGCTCGGGGTCGGTCACGTCGACCTTGACGAAGGTCCCGCCGACTTCCTCGGCCACGGCCTTGCCGCCCCGCTCGTCGACGTCACCGCAGACGACGTGCGCGCCCTCGGAGGCGAGCCGGCGCGCGGTGGCGAGGCCGATGCCGCTGGCGGCGCCGGTGATGACGGCGGTACGGCCGACCAGGCGGCGGCAGATGGTCTCTGGGGTGTCTGCGGTCACTGTGCGGGGCCCTCCGTGCTGATGAAGACGTTCTTGGTCTCGGTGAAGGCGGTAAGGGCGTCCGGGCCGAGTTCGCGGCCGATTCCCGACTGCTTGAAGCCGCCGAAGGGGGTCCAGTAGCGGACGCTGGAGTGGGAGTTGACGGACAGGTTGCCGGCGCGGACGGCCTGGGAGACGCGCAGGGCGCGGCCGACGTCGCGGGTCCAGATGGAGCCGGACAGGCCGTAGTCGGTGGCGTTGGCGAGCCGGACGGCGTCGGCCTCGTCCTCGAAGGGCAGCACGACGGCGACGGGGCCGAAGACCTCCTCGACGGCCACGCGTGCGTGGGGCTCGACGCCGGTCAGGACGGTGGGCGCGAACCAGAAGCCGGGGCCCTCGGGGGCCTTGCCCCGGATACCGGGCGTGTCGGCGTCGACGTAGGACCGTACGCGCTCCAGCTGGGCCCTGGAGATCAGCGGACCCATCTGGGTCCCCTCGTCGGACGGGTCGCCGACGACGACGGACTCGACGGCCGGGGCGAGGAGTTCGAGGAAGCGGTCGTGGACGGAGCGCTGGACGAGGATGCGGGTGCGGGCGCAGCAGTCCTGGCCGGAGTTGTCGAGGAACGACATCGGGGCGGCGGCCGCGGCGGCCTCGATGTCGGCGTCGGCGAAGACGATGTTGGGGCTCTTGCCGCCGAGTTCCAGGGTGACGCGCTTGAGGAGGGCGGAGCCCTTCGCCAGCACCTGTTTGCCGACGGCCGTCGAGCCGGTGAAGACGATCTTCGCGACGCCGGGGTGTTCGACGAGCGCGGCTCCCGCGACGGGGCCCGCGCCCGGCAGCACCTGGAAGAGGTGTTCCGGCAGGCCTGCCTCCAGGGCGAGTTCGGCCAGCCGCAGTGCCGTCAGCGGGGTCGTCTCGGCGGGTTTGAGGATGACGGCGTTGCCGGCGGCGAGGGCGGGCGCGGTGCCCCAGGCGGCGATGGGCAGGGGGAAGTTCCAGGGCGCGATGACCCCGACGACGCCGAGCGGTTCGAGGAGGGTGATGTCGAGGCCGCCCGGGACGGGGATCTGGCGGCCGGTCAGGCGCTCCACTCCCCCGGCCGCGTAGTCGAGCAGATCACGGACGTTGCCCGCCTCCCAGCGGGCGTTGCCGAGGGTGTGGCCGGCCTCGCGGACCTCCAGGCGGGCCAGTTCCTCAACGTGGTCGTCGACAGCGGCCGCGAAGCGGCGCAGCAGCCGGGCGCGGTCGGCCGGCGCGAGGGCGGCCCAGCCGGCCTGCGCCCTGGTGGCCCGCACGACGGCGTCCCCGACGTCCTGGGCGGTGGCGGCCGGGACGGTGGCGACGACCTCTTCGGTGGCGGGGTTCAGTACCCGGAGTTCATGGTCGTGCGGGTGCGGGTGCGGCAAGGGGGCCTCACATGCGTTCGAAGGAGCGGCGCAGCTCCCAGTCGGTCACCGCGGCGTCGAAGGCTTCCAGCTCGACACGCGCCATGTTGCGGTAGTGCGCGACCACCTCGTCACCGAAGGCGGCCCGGGCGATGGGGCTGTTCTCCCAGAGTTCGGCGGCCTCGCGCAGGGTGGTGGGGACGTGCGCGTAAGCGGAGGCGTAGGCGTTGCCGGCGCACGCCTCAGGCAGCTCCAGCTTCTGCTCGATGCCGTACAGACCGGCCGCGACGAGTCCGGCGACGGCCAGGTGCGGGTTGACGTCGCCGCCGGGCAGCCGGTTCTCGAAACGCATCGACCGGCCGTGGCCGACGACGCGGAGCGAGCAGGTGCGGTTGTCGTATCCCCAGGCGACGGCGGTCGGCGCGAAGGAGCCGGGCTGGAAGCGCTTGTACGAGTTGATGTTGGGCGCGTACAGGAGCGAGAAGTCGCGCAGGGCGGCCAGTTGTCCGGCGAGGAAGTGGCGCATGACCTCGGACATGCCGCCGGGATCCTTGGCGGAGCCGGCCATCACGTTCCTGCCGTCCGCGTCGGCGAGCGAGAGGTGGATGTGGCAGGAGTTGCCCTCGCGCTCGTTGTACTTGGCCATGAAGGTGAGCGAGACGCCTTCCTGGGAGGCGATCTCCTTGGCGCCGGTCTTGTACACGGTGTGCTGGTCACAGGTGACGAGGGCCTCGTCGTACTTGAAGGCGATCTCGTGCTGGCCGGGGTTGCACTCGCCCTTGGCTGACTCGACGGTGAGGCCCGCGGCCTGCATCTCGTTGCGGATGCGGCGCAGCAGGGGCTCGATGCGGCCTGTCCCGAGGACCGAGTAGTCGATGTTGTACTGGTTGGCCGGGGTGAGTCCCCGGTAGGCCGCGTCCCAGGCCTGCTCGTAGGTGTCCTTGAAGACGATGAACTCCAGCTCGGTGCCGACCTGGGCGGTGTAGCCGAGTTCGGCGAGGCGGTCGAGCTGGCGGCGCAGGATCTGACGGGGCGCGGCCACCACCGGGGAGCCGTCGTTCCAGGCGAGGTCGGCGATGAGCAGGGCGGTGCCCTCGTTCCAGGGGACGCGCCGCAGGGTGGCGAGGTCGGGGTGCATGGCGAAGTCGCCGTAGCCGCGGTCCCAGGAGGACATGGCGTATCCGTCGACGGTGTTCATGTCCGTGTCGACGGCTAGGAGGTAGTTGCAGCCTTCCGTGCCGTGCTCCAGGACCTCGTCGAGGAAGAAGGGCGCGGCGAACCGCTTGCCCTGGAGCCGCCCCTGCATGTCGGGGAAGGCCAGGACGACCGTGTCGATGGCCCCGGCCTCGACGAGACGGCGCAGTTCTTCGACAGAGAGCGGGGGTGTGCGGTCTGCCACCGGAAAAGCCTCCTTGGGTCAGCCGAGAGCCATAAGGTATTGCGGAGAACCATTGCTTGGGAAGGGGGCGCGACGGGATGACGCGGACGGAACCCGACCGCGGGACGGACGACCGGCTGACGCCGGTGCTGCGGCCGGTGCGGGCGGGCAACGGTTTCGAGGAGGCGCTGGAGCAGATCCTCCAGATCGTCCGGCTCGGCCTGGTGCCGGGCGGTGAACGGCTGCCCGCGGAGCGGGAGTTGGCGGAGCGGCTCGGGATCAGCCGGGTGACGCTGCGCGAGGTCCTGAAGGTGCTCCAGGACCAGGGTCTGGTCGAGTCGCGGCGTGGCCGCTACGGCGGCACCTTCGTGCTGGCACGTACCGACACACCGGGCGAGCACGAGCTGCGCCGCCGGGTCGCCGCGGTCGACATCGAGGACGTCCTGCGCTTCCGCGAGGTCCTGGAGGTGGGCGCGGCCGGGCTGTGCGCGACGCACGGGCTCGACGCGGAGCAGGCCGGCCGCCTGCGCGAGGCACTGGCCCGGACGAACGACGCCCGGCTGACCGACTACCGCCGGCTGGACACCATGCTCCACCTCACTCTCGCGGAACTGTGCGGCTCCCCCTCGCTCACCGCGCGGTACGCGGCGGTCCGCGCCTCGGTCAACGATCTCCTGGACTGCATCCCGCTCCTCGTCCGCAACCTGGAGCACTCGCAGCGCCAGCACAGCGCGCTCGTCGAGGCGGTGCTGGACGGGGACGCGGACGGGGCTCGGGAGATGATGCGCGAGCACTGCGCGGGCACGGCGGCGCTGCTGCGGGGGTTCCTGGCCTGAGCGGAGGGGGCGCGAGGGGCGCCTCGCGTTCCCCTCCCCCGTCCCGCAAAGGTATGAGACCTTTCCATTGAGTTCGCGTGGGCGTCGTGGCGACCGGATCCGAGGGAGAACAGCGTGGGCAGGCCGCTGATCGGTGTGAGTACGTATCTGGAGTCCCGCGTGCGCTGGGGGGTGTGGGAGCTGCCGGCGGCACTGCTGCCGGCCGGCTATCCGCGGCTCGTGCAGCGGGCGGGCGGACTCGCCGCGATGCTGCCGCCTGACGATCCCGCGCTGGCACCCGCGACCGTCGCCCGGCTCGACGGGGTCGTCGTCGCGGGCGGCCCCGATGTCGACCCCGCCCGCTACGGCGCCGAGCGCTCCCCGCGCACGGGACCGCCCGCTCCCGAGCGCGACGCCTGGGAACTCGCCCTGATCCGGGCCGCGTTGGAATCCGGCACCCCGCTCCTGGGCATCTGCCGGGGCCAGCAGCTCCTGAACGTGGCCCTGGGCGGCACGCTCGTCCAGCACCTCGACGGGCACGTGAAGGACGCCGGGGTCTTCGGACACCATGAGGTGACACCCGTACCGGGGACGCTGTACGCCGGTCTCGTACCGGAGCCGTGCGGTGTGCCGACCCACCACCATCAGGCGGTGGACCGCCTCGGTGACGGCCTCCTGGTCTCCGCGCACGCGGCGGACGGCACCGTCGAGGCGATCGAACTCCCCGGCCCGGCCTGGGCGCTGGGCGTCCAGTGGCACCCGGAGATGGACGACGACCTGCGGGTCGTACGGGGCCTGGTCGCGGCGGCGTCCTGATTGGACCGGGACCTGCACGGACGCCTTCTTCGCCCCCTACGCCCCTGCCCGCCGGAGGGGCTGAAATTCAGCCCCTCCTGCCATTGAGGAGCGGGGGTCCGGGGGCGGCGCCCCCGGGACGGGACGGGCAGGGGCGGAGGGGGCGAAACGACGCAGGTGCGGCCAGGACCTGTCCTAGGCGGAGCCTCGCGTCAGGGAGAGCAGGTCGCGGGCCGGGCCCGTGGGGCGGTGGCCCGTGGGCCAGACCGCCCTCAGGGCGCGGGCGAGCCGGACATCGGCGAGCGGGATACTCACCAGCCGGTGGGCGGAGAGCTCCTCACCGAGGGCGAGTTCACTGAGGACGGCGGGCCCGGCGCCGCTGACGGCGGAGGCCTTGACCGCCGTCGTCGAGGACAGCTCGATCAGCGGACGGGCGAGCCCGCCGAGCGCGGTGTCGAGGACCTGACGCGTGCCCGACCCCTCCTCCCGGAGGATGAGCGGCGTGGCGGCCAGCTCCGCCGCACCGAGCGGCGCACGACGGCGCGCCCAGGGATGTCCGGGCGCCGTCACCACGATCAGACGGTCGTGCGCGATGACCGTCGCGTCGAGACCGGACGGCACCGAGAGCCCCTCGACGAAGCCGAGGTCCGCCTCGCCGGACAGCAGCCGCTCGGCCACGGCGGCCGAGTTCCCGGCGAGCAGGGACACGGCGGTGTCGGGGCGCTGCGCGCGCAGGGCGATCAGCCAGCCGGGCAGCAGGTACTCGGCGATGGTCATGCTCGCGGCCACCCGCAGCCGCGAGTCGCGCCGGTCCCGAAGCGCCTGCGCCCCCGCGTCGAACGCCTCGGCCGCGTCCACCACCCGCCGCGCCCAGTCGGTGACGAGCGCTCCCTCACGGGTGAGTTGCGACCCGCGCGGCGAACGGTCGACGAGCGCCACCCCGAGCTGCCGCTCCATGGAACGGATCCGGCTGCTGGCCGCCGGCTGGGTGATCCCCAGCTCACGTGCGGCGCGCCCGAGACTCCCGAGGCGCGCCACCGCCAGCAGCAGTTCCAGCGCGCCGAGGTCGGGTACCCGGTGCGCGATCCCGGCGCCGGGCCGCTCCTCAGCACTGCTAGTCATAAACCCAGCTTATGCCCTCATAGGCGTGCGCTCCCTGGTGGGGAGCCGACGGGCCCGCGACCGTGGAGCCATGGTCACCGCAGCCCAGCCCTTCACCGCCCACAAGGCGGGAACCGTCCGCGACACGAAGACCCCCCGCGTGTCGCGGAACCGCGCCGTCGCCGCCGTCCGCCATCTCGGCCCGAACTGGTACGCCTCCGTGATGGGCACCGCGATCGTGGCCACGGCGGGAGCGGGACTGCCCGGGGACGTGCCGGGCCTGCGCACCGCCTGCGCCGTCGTGTGGGCCCTCTCGCTCACCCTGCTGGTGGCGCTGCTCGCCGCCCGCGCCCTGCACTGGAGGCACCACCGCGACCAGGCCCGCGCGCACCTCCTCGACCCGGCCGTGGCGCCCTTCTACGGCTGCCTGTCGATGGCCCTGCTCGCCGTGGGCGGCGGCACCCTGCTCGTCGGCCGGGACTGGATCGGGACACCGGCGGCGGTCGCCGTGGACGCCGTCCTGTTCACCGCCGGGACGGTGGTCGGACTCGCCGCGGCGGTGACCGTCCCGTACCTGATGGTCGTACGGCATCGCATAGAGCCCGGACAGGCGTCCCCGGTGTGGCTGCTGCCGATCGTCGCCCCCATGGTGTCGGCCGCCCTCGGCCCCCTCCTCGTTCCCCACCTGCCGCCCGGGCAGCCCCGGGAAACGCTGCTCCTCGCCTGTGTCGCGATGTTCGGGCTCAGCCTGCTGGGCACCTTCGTGATGCTGCCGGTGATCTTCGCCCGGCTGGTCACCTCGGGTCCCCTGCCGCTCGCGCTGACCCCGACGCTCTTCCTGGTGCTCGGCCCGCTGGGCCAGTCGACGACCGCGGTGGGCAAGTTCGCGGACGCGGCGCCCGGGGTGATGCCCGCCCCGTTCGACCAGGGCTTCGCGCTCCTCGCCGTGCTCTACGGCGTCCCCGTGCTGGGTTTCGCACTGCTGTGGCTCGCGCTGGCCGTCGCGATGGTCGTGCGGGCCCGCCGTCAGGGCATGGCCTTCGCGATGACCTGGTGGGCGTTCACCTTCCCCGTGGGCACCTGCGTGACCGGCGCGGAAGGCCTGGCCCGGCACACCGGTCTGGCCGCCTTCGACGCGCTCGCGGTCGCCCTGTACGTCCTGCTGCTGGCCGCGTGGTCGGTGGCCGCCGTCCGTACGGCCCACGGCCTGCTCAGCGGGAAGCTGCTCGCAGCGCCGTGACGCCCGGCTTCTCGGGCTGACCCTCGCACAGGTACACCGGCCCCTGCGGCCCCTGCGGCTCCTGCGGCTCCTGCGGCTCCTGCGGCTCCTGCGGCTCCTGCGCGACGGTCGGCCCGTGTCCACCCCATGAAGGCATGCTGGAGCACACAGTTGGGCAGTGTGACGTGTCACAGACAACACAGCGCCACTGTGGGAACTTCAAGTGCCCTTCTTGCCGGTCGAGTTACTGAAGAGCCGAGAGTGGGGTCCGGCCGACGGCACGGATCGCGTCGCTCGTCCCCTGTGTGCGTCAAGAGGCGGAACCGCGGGCCTGCAAGAGGGGCGGCCCGCATGTGGAGAGGATCGAATGCGCTCTTTGGAAGCCCTGACGCTTGATCAGGCGGTCGACACGGCTCGCTATCCCCTGTCGGAACTCGCGAGCGCCCGGGGACAGGCCGTGGTTGCCGACGCCCGGCGCGACCTGTCGACTCTCGGCTGCACCGTGCTGCCGGACTTCATCCGCCCGTCGCTGCGCGATGTGCTGCGGCAGGAGTGCTCGGCCATCGCCCCCCGGGCGCACCACGACGTCGAGACGGTGAACGTCTACAACATCGCAGTGGACTCGGCGCTGCCGGAGGACCATCCGGGCCGCAAGACCTTCGAGCGGGGCAACGCCTTCGTCGCGCGGGACCGCATCCCCGCGGACTCCCTCATCAGCCGGCTCTACTCCGACACGGTGTTCCGGCACTTCATCGCCCGCTGCTTCGAACTGCCGGAGCTGCACGAGCTGGCGGACCCGCTCTCCGGGCTGGTTCTCAACGTCGTCGCACCGGGCATGGAGCACCCCTGGCACTTCGACACCAACGAGTTCACCGTGAGCATGCTCACCCAGCAGGCGCAGGCCGGCGGCGTCTTCGAGTACTGCCCGAACATCCGGACCGCGCGGGACGAGAATTTCGACGACGTCCGGGACGTGGTGGACGGCCGGGGCGAGCGCTTGACCCGGCGCCTCCCCCTGCAACCGGGTGACCTGCAGTTGTTCAAAGGGCGCTTCTCGCTGCACCGAGTGAGTCCGGTGCGCGGCGAGGTCGCGCGCCACTCCGCGATATTCGCCTACAGCGAGCGCCCCGGCGTCATCGGGAGCGTGGAACGGACCCGGCAGCTCTTCGGCCGGGTGCTGCCCGAGCACCTGGCGGCCGAGGGGCGGGCGGTCCGCGGCGACCGGCTCCTGGACTAGCGGGCGGCGAGAACGCGTAGTCGCCGTACGCCGTTTCCCCTGCGCGATCCCACGGAGGTAAGCCCTGTGCGTTTCGACGTGACCGGAAAAGTCTCACTCGACCACATCTACGACCAGCCCGATCCGCGAACCTATTTCACGGCGCTGCGCCCGCTCGACTACGGCGTTCCGCAGCAGGCCAAGCCCTACTTCGCCAAGATCATCACGGAGTACCGGGAGTCCCAGCAGGTCGCGGTACCGAAGGTGCTGGACATCGGCTGCTCTTACGGAATCAACGCCGCCCTGCTGAAGTACGACGCGACCATGGACGAGCTGTATGCGCGCTACGGCGACGAGGAGCGTGCGGGTGAGAGCCGGGAGGCTCTGCTGGCCCGCGACCGGGAGCTGGCTCGGTCACGCCAACCCCCGCAAGCGGTCCGCTTCGTCGGCCTCGACACCTCCGGCAGCGCGCTGTCCTACGCTCTTGAGGCCGGGTTCCTCGACGACGTGGTGCACGCCGACCTGGAGGAGCACGAGCCCACACCGCGACAGCGCGCCCAGCTCTCGGGTGCGGACCTGGTGATCTCGACGGGCTGCGTCGGCTACGTCACCGAGCGGACGCTCACGCGAGTCGTCCGGGCACAGGGCACCCACCGGCCCTGGATGGCGCACTTCGTGCTGCGGATGTTCCCGTTCGACTCCGTCGAGCGCGCGTTGGCGGGTCTGGGCTACCGGACCGTCCGCGTCGACGAGGTGTTCAGACAGCGGCGGTTCGCCTCCCCGCAGGAGCAGGCGCTCGTGCTCGACAGCATGTCGGCCGCAGGGCTGGATCCACAGGGCCTGGAGGCGGAAGGCTGGCTGTACGCACAGCTCTACCTTTCCCGGCCGTA
This sequence comes from Streptomyces sp. NPDC005141, assembly GCF_053599975.1. Lineage (NCBI taxonomy): Bacteria > Bacillati > Actinomycetota > Actinomycetes > Kitasatosporales > Streptomycetaceae > Streptomyces > Streptomyces sp. NPDC005141. The sequence goes on from NZ_JBSFYW010000009.1 coordinate 142,445, forward strand.
CGACATCACAGGTACCGACGATCCGAATCGAGAACAGAGTTGAAGACCAGTCAGGATGCGTCAGGCAACGCGACCTTCGCCCGGGAGGACAGCCTCCCGCGCGTGCCGCTGCCTACGCTGGACGCGAGCTGCGAGAGGTTTCTCGCCTGGTGTACGCCGCTGCTGACCGCCGCCGAGCGGTCGGCGACCGAGGCGGAGGTTGCCGCCTTTCTCCGACCCGGTGGCCCCGGCCGGGTGCTGCATGCCGCGCTGGAGGAATACGACGCCACGGAGGGCGTGCACAGCTGGCTCGACACCTTCTGGCCGTACCGATACCTGGGCCGCCGGGACCGGATCGCCCTCAACGCCAACTTCTTCTTCCTGTTCCAGGACTCCGACCAGGCGCAGGTGGAGCGGGCGGCCGGGCTCGTCGCCGGGGCCCTCAACTACAAGCGGCAGCTCGATCAGGCGCTGATTCCGCCGGTGGTGCAGCGCGGGACACCTCAGTCGATGGTGCAGAACAAGTTTCTGTTCTCCACCACGCGTATCCCCGGCGCGCAGCAGGACACCGTCCGCGCCCCCTACACCGAGGAGTGGCCGGGCCCGTCCGAGGCCCGGCACGTCGTGGTGTTCTTCCGGGGCGGCATGTTCCGGCTGGACGTGCTGGGTCCGGACGGTGTCCCGCACAGCCTGGATGACATCGAGGCGGGGCTGCGCGCCGTGATGAAGGCCGACCCGGCCGACGCGGACACCTCGGTGGGCCACCTCACCACCATGGCCCGCGCGGAGTGGGCGGCAGCCCGGGAGTCCCTTCTCGCCTGCCACCCCCGCAACGCCGACGCCCTCGACGATGTCGAGACCGCGCTGTTCTGCGTCGCTCTGGAAGACTTCGCCCCCGCGGACGTCCAGGACGCCTGTGACCAGCTGCTGTACGGCGACCGCGGCAACCGCTGGTTCGACAAGGCCGTGTCCTTCGTCGTCTTCGCCGACGGACGGGCGGGCATCAACGTCGAGCACTGCGAGTTGGACGGGACCACGATCCTCACCTTCACCGACGCCCTGCTCAACACCCCGGCCGAGGAGCAGTCCCGGCAGTCCGGAGCCCGCTCCCAGGGGCTGCCGGCGCTGGAGCCGATCGTGTTCGAACTGGACGACGCGCTGCGGGACCAGGCGCGCTCCGCCGCCGACGCGTTCGCGGCGTACGGCGAGAACACCGCGACCAGCACGTTGTCGTTCGCGGACTTCGGCAGCGGCGCGGCCAAGGTGCTGGGGGTCTCGCCGGACGCGTTCGTCCAGGCCGCCTACCAGCTCGCCCACCAGCGCGCCAAGGGGCACCTGGGCGCCACGTACGAGTCGATCGCCACCCGGCAGTACCGGCACGGGCGGACCGAGGCGATGCGCGTCGTCACCACCGAGATGGTGGCTTTCGTGGCGGCGATGGAGGACCCGGCAGCGGACGCGGACGCCCGGCGCTCCGCGTTCCGGGCAGCCACGGAGGCCCATGTGGCGCGCGCGAAGGCGTGCCAGGCCGGGCAGGTGCCGGAGCAGCACCTGTGGGAGCTGGAGCTGATCCAGCGCCGGCGGGGGGCCGGGCTCGGGGTGACCGAGCAGCCCGCGCTGTACCGGACGCCGGGCTGGTCGATCATGCGGGACGACTACCTGAGCACGAGCTCCGCGCCGTCCGTCAATATCCAGCACTTCGGCTTCGGATCGACCAGCAGCCAGTGCATCGGTGTCGCCTATGTGCTGCTTCCCGATCGGTTCAACCTCTACCTGAGCACGCCGTCGGCGGTCGCCGCGCAGATGCGGACGTTCGCCGACCGGCTTCGGGAGGCGATGGACGAACTCCGGGAGCTGCTGGCGCCCGAGCGGCCCGTGGACTGAACGGACCCCGCCGCCGGACCGGAACTCCCGGTCGGGACCACGGTCCGGCGGCCCGGCCGGCTCCAGTGGCCGAGCCTGTCCTGAGCCGAGCCGAGAAAGCCCAGGGGAACAACGGTCGGTCACGCCGGCCACTGCCGCGTGGCAAGCGGTGTCCACGGTTCGAGGTGAAGCCCTGACGCCGTCCACGCCGGTGCTTGTGTTCGCCCACGTCGAGTTGGTGTCGCGCAGGTACCCGCACCTGAGTCACCGAGACCCGCCCGGCCGGCGGCCGGCGGCTCGCAGCGCCTCGCCGAGGCGGGCGGGTGCCTCGGACAGCGACGGTCCGTACCAGGTCAACAGGCGGCCGTCGACCAGGGCGCAGGGCACTCCCGCGAAGGACTCCGGCCCGTCGTCGGCGGTGAAGCGGTACGGCTCGTCGGGCAGCACCACGAGATCCGGGGCCGCCGCGGTCAGCTCGGCGAGCGGGATGCGGGGGTAGCGGTCCTCGTGGCGCGCGTAGACGTTGTCGACGCCCAGCCGGGCGAGGACGTCTCCGGCGAAGGTGTCGCGGCCCAGCACCATCCAGGGCCGCCGCCAGACCGGCACGATCGCGGTCGTACGGCGTGCCGGGGCGGGCAGCGCCGCCCACGCGGCCTCCGCTTCGTCCAGCCAGCGCGGACGGCCGGGGGCGCCGCACGCGCGGAGCACCCGGTCCAGTTCCCGAAGGGCCCCCGGAACGTCCCGCACCTCGGTGACCAGTACCTCGATGCCGGCCTCCCGCAGGGCGGTCAGGTCGGGCTCCCGGTTCTCCTCCTCGTTGGCGACGACGAGGTCGGGCGCGAGCCGCACGACGGCGTCGACGTCGGGGTTCTTGGTGCCCCCGATCCGCACGACGTCGAGGTCCGCGGGGTGGCTGCACCAGTCGGTCGCGCCGACCAGGGCTGCGGGCACCGTCACGGCCACCGCCTCCGTTAGCGAGGGCACGAGGGACGCCACCCGCATGCCCGTCGGCCTCTCCCGTGCCGTCATCGCCCGCCGTTTCCCGCCCGCGGCGCTCAGCGCCTGCCGACGTTGTGCCGGTCCTCGACCGCGTCGATGTGGTCGGCGACCTCGACCACGATCACCCTGGTGTCCGGCACGGTGGCGCGCCAGCGGTGCCGCACGCCGCCGGTCAGATACAGCGTGTCGCCCCGGCCGAGGCGATGGGCCCGCCCCTCCGCCTCGACCTCGACGGCACCGTCGGCGACGTACATCAACTTGTCATTGCGGTGCTGGAGTTCGCGTCCCTCTTCGTGGTCACCGGTGAACTCGGTGGCGTGCATCTGGTGGTGACCGCGCACCAGGGGGCGCATATGGGCCTCGGGCGTGAACTCGGCGCCCGCGTCGGCGCGCACGACGTCGACACTGCACGCCGGGTCGGCGGCGGCCAGCAGTTCGACGGCGGTGGTGCCGAGGGCGTCCGCGACTCTCTCCAGGGAGCTTTTGCTGGGCCGCGCCCGTTCGTTCTCCACCTGGCTGAGAAAGGGCACCGACAGGCCGCTGCGCTCGGCCACCACGGCGAGGGTGAGCCGTAGTGCCCGACGCCGTCGCCGTACGGCCGCACCCACCCGAAGTGGCTGTTCTTTGTGGTCGCCCATGGCTCCGGCTCCCTCCCTCGCGTCGTCGGTCCGCGAACCGTCCGGATTTCCGGCCCGCTCCTTCTGATGAGTTGTTTGCACCCTACGCATGTTCGGCAAACCGTTTCATGCACCCGTCACATCGCTGTCACATCGCGGGAGTGCGAGGGTTACAGTTCGCGCCACCGTGTGAGCCCGCCCGCCCCCGAGGGCGCGGCCGGCTCGCGCGGGACGAAAGGGCCGACCACCAGGGCGGGATGCCCGTTCGCCTCCGCCGGCGGCACCGCAGAGGCATGGGCCGGCCTCCGGCCGCTTCCGGCGTGCGCCGGGAGACCGGGCCGCGCGCCGGATCGTAGGCATACGTCCGCCGGCTCCCGAAGTCCCCGCGCCCGCGCCGTCCATCGGTCAACACCGTTCGTCCGCCGTCGAGTTCGGGGAGCGCAGCGCGGTCATCCGCGTCGCCGTCGGCCCCCCGGCCCGCGGGGTGCGCTCCAGCCGCTGGTCGGGCTCGGTGCGCCGGGTCCCGAAGTCGACGCGCACGAGGCGAGGTTGGCGGTCCGCGGGGTGTCCTGTCCGCCGGCGGCCGGTGCGTCGGACCGTGGCGCCGTACGGGGTGGCGGCGGCCGCCGCGTGCCTGGAGCGGCGCGCGGGGAGGGGCGGCGCGTCGGACGTGCGGTCGCGGCCGTCGGTCCGGCGGGCACCGGGACCGGGGCGACCCGTACCGCGACGCGGTTGTCCGGATCTCTCTCGTACGTGAGTACGTGGCCACGGGTGTCATCGGGCGTACGTACGGCCCGCCCTCCCAAGGAGGAGAGGGCCCGGACGGTGCGTGCGCACGGCGTCCCTCCGGGACGAACGGGGGCGTCGGCGGGGCACGCAGCGGCTGTGGACCAGGGCCGCCCGCGCGACTCCGGGCTCCGGCGAGGGAGCCGAGCCGCGGGCCCCGCCGACGCCGCGAGGGGTGGTCCTCGCCCCGCGGGTCAAAGAACCCGCGCGACGAGGACCACCCCTCGGAGTGAACCACTGACCACGCCTCGGCGTGGACCGCTCACCACCCCTCGGGGTGAACGGTCCGCACCGTCTACTGCGGAGTCATCCGCTGCACCATGTCCGGGTGCTCCTTGAGCCACGCGGCGACGGCGTCCTCCTCGTGCCCCTGCCCGCGCTGCTTGATCTCGCTCTCCAGGCTGCCGAGTTCGGCCTCGCTCATCCTGAAGTTCTTGATCCACTCGGTGAGCTCCGGGTACTGGCCGGGGAACTTCTCGCTGGAGATCGTCCGGATCGTGTTGCCCTCACCGAAGAGCTTCCTGTCGTCGGTGAGCTTGGTGAGCTTGTACTCGCTGTACGCCCAGTGCGGCGACCACAGGACGACCGCGACCGGCTCCTTCTTCGCGTACGCGCGCTTCAGCTCGGCCAGCATCGCGGGCGTCGAGCCGTCGACGACCTTGTACTCCTTGTCGAGCCCGTAGCCCGGAAGCACCTTCTTCTTGAGGAGGTTCATCTCACCGGTGCCCGGCTCGATACCGATGATCTTCCCGTCGAAGGTCTTGGCCTTGCCCTTGAGGTCGGCGAGGGACGTGACGTCCTTCACGTACGAAGGGACGGCGATCTCCAGAGAGGTCGGCTCGTACCAGGTCCCCAGGTCCTTCAGATCGTTCTTGTGCTGCTCCCAGTAGTTGGACTGGGCGTACGGCAGCCAGGCGTCGAAGTTGAGGTCGAGGTCGCCGGAGGCGAGACCGGTGTAGACCGGGCCGACGTCCATCTGCTTCAGGTTCAGCGTGTAGCCGCGCCGGGCCAGCACGTTCTTCCAGAGGTAGGTGACGGCGACGTCCTCGTCCCAGGGGAACCAGGCGACGTCCACCGCGCGCTTCGCCTCGGCCGGGGTGGCGGACGCGGAGCCCTCGACCGGGGCCAGCTTGTCGACGACACCGGGGTTCTTCTTGAGCCAGGCGCGCACCGCGTCCTGCTGCTTGCCCTTGCCGGCCTTGTTGATCTCCGCCTCGAGACCGGTCAGCTGCTTCTCGGTCATCCTGAAGTGCTTCAGCCACTCGCCGACGACCGGGTTGTCCTGAGCGAAGCCCTTGCGGGAGAGGGTGTGCACCCCGTCGCCCTTGCCCCAGGCGCCCTTCGGGTCCTTGAGCTTCTTCAGCTTGTAGTCGCTGTAGGCCCAGTGCGGCGACCAGAGGGTGGCGACGACCGGTGCCTTCTTGGCGTACGCGCGCTTCAGCTCGGCCAGCATCGCGGGCGTCGAGCTGTCGACGACCTTGTACTCCTTGTCGAGCCCGTACTCCTTGAGCACCTTGCTCTTGAGCAGGCCCATCATTCCGGCGCTGGACTCGATGCCGGTGATCCTGCCGCCGAACTTCGCGGCCTGCCCCTTGAGGTCCTCCAGGGAGTCGATGCCCTTCATGTAGGCGGGCACGGACAGTTCCAGGGACGTCGGGCCGTACCAGGAGCCCAGGTCGTCGAGCTGCTTCCCGTACTTCTTCCAGTACTGCTCGTGCGTGGTCGGCAGCCAGGAGTCGGTCTCGAAGTCGATGTCCCCCTGGGCCAGCGAGGTGTACAGCGGACCCGCGTCGAACTGCTTGGTCTCCACCTGGAAGCCGCGCTGCTCCAGGATCTCCTGCCAGAGGAAGGTGGAGGCGACGCCCTCGTCCCAGGGGATGTAGCCGATGGTGACCTTCTTGCCCTGGCCGACGTTCTCGCCGTCGGCCGCGGTGGAGGTCGATCCGGCACCGCTGAAGACGCCCATGCCGCCCGCGACCAGGGCGAGGACGACGACGCCCACCATGGCCACGACGGGACGGGGGCGGTACGACCAGATCTTCAGGCCCTGTGCGGCGCGCGCCTTGGCGGCGGCGCGGCGGCCGAGCGGGGAGACCTGGGTACCCAGCGCGCCGGTCATGCGGTCGAGGTAGATGGCGAGGATGACGATGGCGACGCCCGCTTCGGAGCCGAGGCCGACGTTCAGCTGGCCGATGGCCTCGTTGACGTCGCCGCCGAGGCCTCCGGTGCCGACCATGCCCGCGATGGCGGCCATGGACAGGCCCAGCATGATGATCTGGTTGACGCCCGCCATGACGGTGGGCAGCGCCAGCGGCAGCTGGATGCGCAGCAGGGTGTCGCGGGGGGTGGTGCCGAACGCGTCGGCGGCCTCGACGAGGTCCTTGTCGACCTGGCGGATGCCCAGTTCGGTCATGCGGACGCCGGGGGCCAGCGCGAAGATCAGAGTGGCGACGATGCCGGCGGGGGCACCGGTGCCGAAGAACAGGATCGCCGGGATGAGGTAGATCATCGCCGGCAGCGTCTGCATGAAGTCGAGCACCGGCCGGACGATCCCGCTGACCCGGTCGGAGCGGGCCGCCCAGATACCCACGGGCACCGAGACGACGAGCGCGATGAGGGTCGCGACGAGGACGAGCGACAGGGTCACCATCGCGTCCTCCCACAGTTCGAGGGAGTCGATGAAGGTGAACCCCGCGAAGGTGAGCACACCGGCGGAGGTGCCGCGCAGCCAGAAGGCGATGACGGCGAAGATACCGGCGAGAAGCAGTGGTTGGGGCGCCTGGAGGACGGCGTTGATGCCGTCGTAGGTGCCCGAGAAGACGGTCTTGAGGAAGTCGAAGAGCCACGCCATGTGGTTCAGCAGCCAGTCGACCGCGTCGTTGACCCAGTCGCCGAAGGGGATCCTAGGCACCGGCCTTCACCGCCTCGTCACGCGACGTCGAGCACCGGACCGGGGCGCCCTGCTCGTCCCCGAGGAAGCCGACGAGCCGCTGTCGCGGGACGACTCCGACGAGAACGCGTTCCTTGTCGAGGACGGCGACCGGATGGGACAGCCTGGCACTGATCGCGCAGAGGTCCACGAAGGAGGTGTCCGGCGTGGCGGTCTCGCAGGCGCAGTCCGCCTCGTCGCCGCGTATCGCGGAGTCCATGACGGCGCCCGCGGTCAGCACCCGCGAGCGGTCGACGTCCTGGGTGAAGGAGGCGACGTAGTCGTCGGCGGGCCGGACGAGGATGTCCTCGGCGGTGCCGATCTGGACGATGCGGCCGTCGCGCATGACGGCGATCCGGTCGCCGAGGCGCATCGCCTCGTTGAGGTCGTGCGTGATGAAGACGATGGTCTTCTTGAGCTTCTTCTGGAGCTCGATCAGCTGGTCCTGCATGTCCCGGCGGATCAGCGGGTCGAGCGCGCTGAACGACTCGTCCATGAGCAGCAGGTCGGCGTCGGTGGCGAGCGCGCGGGCGAGCCCCACGCGCTGCTGCATACCGCCGGACAGTTCGTCGGGCCAGGACTTCTCCCAGCCGGCGAGTCCGGCCAGTTCGAGGGCCGTGGTCGCGCGTTCCTTGCGCTCGGCGGCCGGTACGCCCTGGACCTCCAGGCCGTAGGCGGCGTTCTCCAGCACGCTGCGGTGCGGGAACAGCGCGAAGTGCTGGAAGACCATGCTGATCTTCCGGGAGCGGACCTCGCGCAGTTCGCGCGCGCTGAGCGCGGTGAGGTCCTGGCCGTCGAAGCGCACGTGCCCCGCGGTGGGCTCCAGCAGTCCGTTGAGCATGCGCAGCAGCGTGGACTTGCCGGATCCGGACAGGCCCATGACGACGAAGATCTGCCCCGGCTCCACCGTGAAGGACGCGTCGATCACGGCGGCGGTGGTGCCGTCGGCGCGCAGTTCCTCACGGTCGGCCCCTTGACGGAGCCGCTCCACGGCCGCTTCCGATCGTCTTCCGAACACCTTGTACAGATGGTCGGCCTCAAGCCTGGATGACACGGGTGCCTCTCGTTCGGACATGGGGAACGGGCTGAACGAACGCTTTCGACGTTCCCGACGACTGGTGACGGTTGAATGCACAACCGGGTCCGTTCAGAGGCGGCGCCTGCCCCCGCTTACACGGAGCAAACACGGGAGTGGTCCAGGTCACTGTCCGTGGCGTACGGCATGATGCGGATCGTGACCCTGCAGACGCGACGACTCATGCTTCTCGACACCGCCTCGCTGTACTTCCGCGCCTATTTCGGGATGCCGGAATCCGTGCGGGCCCCGGACGGCACACCGGTGAACGCCGTGCGCGGGCTGCTGGAATTCATCGACCGCCTGGTCAAGGACCACCGCCCCGACGATCTCGTGGCGTGCATGGACGCGGACTGGCGCCCGCAGTGGCGGGTCGACCTGATCCCGTCGTACAAGGCGCACCGGGTCGCGGTGGAGACCGAGACCGGTCCGGACGAGGAGGAGGTGCCGGACACGCTCTCCCCGCAGGTGCCCGTGATCGAGGACGTCCTGGACGCGCTGGGCATCGCGCGCGTGGGGGTCGAGGGGTACGAGGCGGACGACGTGATCGGCACGTTCACGGGACGCGCCACCGGTCCGGTCGACATCGTCACCGGCGACCGTGACCTGTATCAGCTCGTCGACGACAAGCGGGGGGTGCGCGTCCTGTATCCCCTCAAGGGTGTCGGCACGCTCCAGCTCACCGACGAGGCCTGGCTGCGCGAGAAGTACGGCGTGGACGGCCCGGGGTACGCGGATCTGGCGCTGCTGCGCGGCGACCCGAGCGACGGACTGCCCGGGGTGCCCGGCATCGGGGAGAAGACGGCCGCCAAACTGCTCGCCGAGTTCGGCGACCTGGCCGGGATCATGGCCGCGGTCGACGACCCGAAGGCCAGGCTGACCCCTTCCCAGCGCAAGCGTCTCGACGAGTCGCGGCCGTACGTCGCCGTGGCGCCGACGGTCGTCAAGGTCGCCGGTGACGTGCCGCTGCCCGAGGTGGACACGGCGCTGCCGCACGCGCCGCGCGATCCGGCCGGGCTGGACGAACTCGCCGCGCGCTGGGGTCTGGGCGGTTCGCTGCACCGCCTGCTCACGACTCTGCAGGCATAGTTGAACGCTTCTGACATGACTGGTACCGGTTCATACATAGGTGCCACAGAGGAAGAGGTGCTAACTTAGGTAAGCCTAACCATGTGAATCAGGAGGCAGCCATGGCAGAGCGCCCGGAACGCAAGCCCCGGAAACCCCACTCCGCGAAGGTGGTGCGGACCGAGCGGCTGACCCCTCACATGCAACGGGTCGTGCTGGGAGGCGACACCCTGGCGGAGTTCGCCACGGGTACCAGCACCGACCACTATGTGAAGCTGCTGTTCGGCGCCCTGGGCGTCAGCTATCCCGAACCCTTCGACATGGACCGCATCCGCGAGGAGTTCCCGCGCGAACAGTGGCCGGTGACACGGACGTACACCGTGCGTGCCTGGGACCCCGAAGTGCGCGAGCTGACACTGGACTTCGTGGTGCACGGCGACGAGGGACTGGCCGGGCCGTGGGCCCTGCGGGTGCAACCGGGCGAGGTCGTCCGGTTCATGGGCCCCGGTGGCGCCTACGCGCCCGACACGGGTGCCGACTGGCATCTGCTCGCCGGTGACGAGAGCGCCCTGCCCGCGATCGCCGCCGCCCTGGAGTCGCTGCCCGACGGCGCCGTCGTCCGCGCCTTCGTCGAGGTCTCCGGACCCGAGGAGGAGCAGAAGATCGACTCCGACGCGGAGGTCGTCTGGCTGCACCGCGGCGACCGGCCCGTCGGCACGGCCCTGGTGGAGGCCGTGCGCGGCCTGGACTTCCCGGAGGGCCGGGTGCACGCGTTCGTGCACGGCGAGGCCGGCTTCGTGAAGGAGCTGCGCAAACTGCTGCGGGTCGAGCGGGAGATCGCCCGCGAGGACCTGTCCATCTCCGGCTACTGGCGCCGCGGCCACAACGAGGACGGCTGGCAGGCGTCGAAGCGTGCGTGGAACGCCCAGGTGGAGGCGGAGCAGGAGGCGTCGGCCTGACGCCCGCTCACACCCCGTACATACGTCAGGAGGCGGCCACGCGCGACGGGCCGCCTCCTGACGTATGTACGGTCGGCCGGGCGGGGGCCGACCGCGGGCCGGACCGACCGCCGCCCGTGGGCCGACCGGCCACCTCCCGTGGGCGAGACCGGCCGACCGCCCGCGGACTAGACCGACCGCTGGTACGACCGGAACGTGCGGATCGACCACCAGACCGCCACCACCGCGAGCGCGAGCAGCGCGCCCGACCGGACGAGCACGGCACCCCAGTCGGGGTGCTCGGACATCGCCGAACGGCCCGCGACCATGGCCCAGTCGAGCGGGTTGAAGTCGGCGATGTGCCGCATCCAGCCGGGCATCCGGGACGGCGCCATGAAGGCGCTGGAGAGGAACGTCAGCGGCAGCAGCAGGAAGGTGTTGATGCCGATGATCGACTCCCGCTCCCGCACCAGCATGCCGAGCGCGTTGGAAAGCGCGCCGAAGATCGTGCCGAGCAGGACCGAGGCGAGGACCAGGATCGCCACACCGCCGATGCCGCCCGGGTAGTCGGCGCCCCCGGCGAGCCCGAGCAGCACGATCACCACCGACTGCAGGGCGGTGATCAGGCCGTTGTTGACGACGTTGCCGTTCATCAGCGCGGCCCGGCTGACCGGCGTGGTCAGGAAGCGGTCGAGCGTGCCCCGCTGGATCTCCTCCAACGTGCCCATCCCGGCCCACATGTTGGAGCTGAGGGCGCTCATCACGACCACACCCGGCACCAGGTAGTCCAGGTACGAGGTGGTGCCGAAGCCGCCGAGTTCGACGACATTCCTGAAGAGGCTGCCGAACAGGAAGAGCCAGATCACCGGCTGGATCAGGGTGATGACCGCGTACGCGGGCTGGCGGGCGAACACCATGAGTTGACGCTGCGTCATGTACCAGGTCTGCGAGACGGCCGTGCTCATCGGGCACCTCCGGCGAGGACGAACGGGCGGGTGCCTTCCGCCTCGGCCTCCGAGTAACGGCGGCCCGCGTAGCGGAAATAGACGTCGTCGAGCGAGGGACGGGCGACGGTCGCGGCGGCGACCCCGACCCCGGCCCGCTCCAGCGCCCCGAGGAGCGCGGGCACCGCGGCCCCGCCGTCGTCGGCGCGGACGCTGATCCGCCGCCCGTCGAGCAGCACCTGATGCACGCCCGGCAGTCCGCCGAGACTGCCCTCCAGCAGCGTACGGCCGGCCTCGCCGACCGCCTCGCGCAGTTCCACGTGAACGGCGTCGCCCCGCAGTTCGCCCTTCAGCTCGTCCGGGGTGCCCTCGACGACGACACGGCCGCGGTCGACGATGGCGACGCGCTCGGCGAGCCGGTCGGCCTCTTCGAGGTGGTGCGTGGTGAGCAGGATGGTCAGGCCCTCGTCGCCGGCGAGCCGGGCGATCTCGTCCCACATCGCGGTGCGCGCCTCGGGGTCGAGTCCGGTGGTGGGCTCGTCGAGGAAGAGCACCTCGGGGCGGTGGACCAGACCGAGCGCCACGTCCAGGCGCCGTCGCATGCCGCCCGAGTAGCCCTTCACCGGGCGCCGCGCGGCGTCGGCGAGGGTGAATCGCTCCAGGAGTTCGTCGACCCGGCGGTCCAGGCTCGCGCCCTTCAGTCCGTAGAGCCTGCCCTGGAGCCGGAGGTTGTCCCTCCCGGTCGCCGCCGGGTCGGTGCCCGAGCTCTGGGCGACCACCCCGATCGCGCGCCGGACGCGGTCCGGGTGGCGCAGTACGTCGTGGCCCGCGACGGTGGCGGTGCCCGAGTCGGGGCGGGCCAGGGTGGTGAGGATCTTGACGGTGGTGGACTTGCCGGCGCCGTTCGGGCCGAGGAGGCCGAGGACGGTGCCCTGCTCGACGGTGAGGTCCATGCCGCTGAGGGCGGTGACGTCACCGGGATAGGTCTTGATGAGCTGACGCGCCTCTACCGCGGGCGCACGAGTACTACTCATGGCGGTTGCTCTCCAGAGTGAGCGGATGTCCGGCATGAAGCCGGGTGATCTCGGATTCCCGAGTGATCTCGGGTGACTGCCGAGCCGATCCGCGTGAAGAGCGCCGGGCTATCCTGGGTGTGCCGCACCTCGATCGCCTGGAACTGCCGCACGGCGGATTCAGTTCGGGGTTCGAGACCCTGGCGGGACTGGTGCAACAGTCCCGCCGGGGTCTGTTCTTCTTCGGGTCACTGCTCGAAGTGGCGTTCCTCCAAGTCCTGGAACTCGGGCGGGATCTCCCCCGTCTCGTGGAAGCTCCGCCACTCCTCGACGCCGGGCAGGGTGCCTTCCCTGAGCTCCTTGAGGAGACCCCGGACCCACTCCGCCTGCGCCTCGGCCATGTGCAGCTGGTACTCGGACTCCACGAGGAAGATCCGCGGCAGCGTCTCGTACAGCTTCTCCAGGCCGCCGCGGGCGCTCGCGGCCTGCACCTCCAGGGAGTTGAGCCGCTCCGTGAGCAGCCGCTCGACCTCGTCGGGAGGCAGCACCCCCATGAGCGAGAGCGCGGTCTCGAAGATCGGATACTCGCGCGCCGGGACGGCCATCAGGTCGGAGAGCCACTCGGTCATCTCCTCGCGCCCGGCCTCGGTGATGCCGTAGATCGTGCGCTCCGGACGGTTGCCCTGCCGCTCCACATCGGTGACTTCGACGAAGCCGTGCTTCTCCAGGTTCTGCACGACCGTGTACAGCGAGCCGTAAGCGATCTTCGTGCTGGTGTCCTTGCCCTGACGGCGCAACGTCTGGGCGATCTCGTAGGGATGCATCGGCCGCTGCCAGAGCGTCGTCATGACGGCGAGCGCCAGCGGGTTGCTCAGCTTGCGCCGCTTCATCGCCATCACGCCTCTCGACTCGTCTCCGAATATCCGTAGCCGAACATATCGCGTATCCGGAACACGCGTCAAGACACACGATGTATCGCGTCGGAGCGGTCCGCGGGCGCGTGAGGACTTCGGCCCGCCGCCGACACGGCCGCGTCACGCGGGCGAAACAGGGTCTCCCTAATTTCTGTCACCCGACAGGAATCCCGTTCACCCTTCCGCGCCGAAGGCAGGTGTCGCCGTGACCACCACCGCCCCCTCCGACGTACGCCCCGATCCGCCCCAGTCCCCCGACGACCGCTCCCTGACCGAGTTCGGCTACCGCCAGGAGCTGCACCGCAGCCTCGGCCGGTACGCCTCGTTCGCCGCCGGGTTCTCCTTCATCTCCGTCCTCACGACGGTCTTCCAGTTCTTCGCCTTCGGGTACGCCTTCGGCGGCCCGGTCTTCTTCTGGACCTGGCCGGCCGTGCTGATCGGCCAGCTCGCGGTCGCCGCGTGCTTCGCGGAACTGGCCGCGCGCTATCCGATCTCCGGCGCGATCTACCAGTGGTCCTCGCGTCTGTCGAACCTCTCCTTCGGCTGGTTCGCCGGCTGGATCATGGTCATCGGACAGATCGTGGTGGTCGCCGCGGCGGCACTCGCCCTGCAGATGGTCCTGCCCGCGATCTGGTCGGGCTTCCAGCTGATCGGCGACGACCCGGCCCCGACCAGCCCCGACGGCGCGGCCAACGCGGCCGTCCTCGGCGTGGTCCTGCTCGTCCTGACCACGCTGGTGAACATCCTCGACAACCGCGTGATGTCCGCGGTCAACCGGATCGGCGTCACCGCGGAGATCATCGGCGCGGTCCTGATCGTCGTGCTGCTGTTCACCCACTCCGAGCGCTCCCCCGGCATCACCTTCCACACCGGCGAGGGCGGCACGGGTCTGCTCGGCGCCCTGATGGTGGGCTCGTTCATGGCCGCGTACGTGATGATCGGCTTCGACAGCGCCGGCGAGATGAGCGAGGAGACCCGCGACCCGCGGCGCACCGCGCCCCGTACGATCCTCACCGCGCTCGGCGCGGCCGGCCTGCTCGGCGGGCTGATCGTGCTCGGCGGACTGCTCGCCGCCCCCAGTCTCACGAACGGCCGCCTGGGTGTCGACGGCCTGAGCTACGTCCTGACCAGCAGCCTCGGCGACGGGGTCGGCCGGGCGCTGCTCGCCGATGTGGTGGTGGCCGTCGCGGTGGCCACCCTGGCGATCCAGACCGCCGCCTGCCGCATGCTCTTCTCGATGGCCCGCGACAACCAGCTCCCCTTCTCCGGCCGTCTCGCGAAGGTCGACCCGCGCACCGGCATGCCGAGCGCTCCCGCCCTGGTCGTCGGTGTCCTCGCGGCCGCCCTGCTGCTCCTGAACTTCGCCTCCCCTGACGCGTTCCTGGCGATCGGCACCACCTGCATCGTGATGCTGTACCTCGCGTACGCGATGGTCACCGGACCGCTGCTGGTACGCCGACTCCGCGGGGAGTTCACCGCGGACGGCACCGACGAGACGGGCGCCCCGCTCTTCTCCCTCGGCCGCTGGGGCGTCCCCGTCAACGCGCTCGCCCTCGTCTACGGCCTCTTCATGACGGTCAACCTGGCCTGGCCGCGTGCCGCGGTGTACGACCCGGCGGGCGGGCACTGGTACTTCCAGTGGTTCACCCTGCTGTTCCTCGCCGTGACGCTGGTCGCCGGAGCCGGGTACCGGGCGTACAGGGCGCGGGCGACGGCGCCGGAGTCTCCCGAGGTGGTCCCGGCCTCGTACGCTTGACCAGGTGAGACGCAAGCCCAGGATCCCGCCCTCTCCCCTCCCGCAGCGCCACGGGGTCGACCCCGTGCGGCTCAGACTGCCGCAGGAGGGGAGCTGGGCCACCGTGCGGGAGCATCTGGTGGAGCGGCTCGCGGCGGGAGACGGGGTCATCGACGCGATGATCGACGAGGGGCTGATCGTCGGGGAGGGCGGACGGCCGCTGACGGCCGAAGCGGCCTACGCACCGGGGATGTTCCTCTGGTTCCACCGGGAGCTGCCGGACGAGGAGCGGGTGCCGTTCCCGCTGGACGTGGTCTACCGCGACGAGCACATCGTCGTCGCCGACAAGCCGCACTTCCTCGCCACCACGCCGCGCGGCAGCCATGTGACCGAGACGGCCCTCGCCCGGCTGCGCCGGGAGCTCGGCCTGCCGGCGCTGGGCGCCGCGCACCGCCTCGACCGGTTGACCGCCGGGCTCGTGCTGTTCACCGTACGGCCCGGGGAACGCGGCGCCTACCAGTCGCTGTTCCGCGATCGGCTGGTCGGCAAGGAGTACGAGGCCCTGGCCCCGTACGACCCCGCTCTCGGTCTGCCGCGCACGGTCCGCAGCCGCATCCTCAAGGAACGCGGGGTGATGGCCGCGCAAGAGGTGGCGGGCGAGGCGAACGCGGTCAGCTGGATCGAGCTGGTGGAGCACCGGGACGGGCTGGCGCGCTACCGGCTGACTCCCCGTACCGGACAGACCCATCAACTCCGGGTGCACATGAGCGCGTTGGGGGTCCCCATCCTCGGCGATCCGCTGTACCCGGTGGTGACCGGCCCGGTGCCGGCCGGTGACTTCCGGCGTCCGCTGCAACTGCTGGCACGGGCACTGGAGTTCACCGATCCGGTCACCGGGCTGGCCCATCGGTTCGTGAGTGGACGGATGCTGGAGGCCTGGACCTCGTACGACGTGTGGTCGGCCGGGCCCCCCGGGGATCAGTAGCCGCGCCACCACCGAAGGAGGCGCTGCCAGGCTCCGAGCCGGTGGGCGGGCTCGGGGGCCGGAGCGACCGGCGGGGCCGGCGGGGCCACCGGCTCGGGTGCGGGCGCGGCCTGCGCCGGACCGTCCGTCATGACCTGCCAGTGGGACCGCTGGGCGGGCAGCGCGCGGACGGAGGGCCGCTGCGTGACGTCCTGGGTCGGCCTGGGCTCGAACCGCACGGGCAGATCCACGAGGTGGCGCGACGACATGGATCCCCGCCAGCGCAGGTCGTTCTCGTCGCAGTCGAGTTCGACGTCCGGCAGCCGCAGCAGCAGCGCGTCGACGCCGACATCGGCGATGGCACGGCCGATGTCCTGACCCGGGCACTCGTGGGGCCCGCCGCCGAAGGCGAGGTGCGAGCGGTTGCCCTGCATGCTGGCGGCCAGGTCGGGACGGATCCGGGGGTCGACGTTGCCCGGCGCGATCCCGAACAGCAGTCCGTCGCCCTTGCGGATGCGCTGACCGCCGAGCTCCGTCTCCTGCTTGGCGAAGTAGCCGAGGACGGCGCTGAAGGGCGGCTCGTTCCACAGGGACTGCTCGACCGCCTCGGGCACGGTCATCTGCCCGCCGTTCAGCTGGGCACGAAATCGCGGATCGGTGAGCAGCATGCGCAGCACATTGGCGATGAGGTTGGCGGTGGCCTCGTACGCGGCGAGCAGCACGAGCCGCAGGTGCTGGGCGACCTCGTCGTCGGTGAGCCGGGCCGGGTGGTTGATGAGATGGCTGGTGAAGTCGTCCTCGGGCTCGGCGCGGCGCCGGAGGGTGTGCTGCGTCAGCACGTTCATGACGTACTCGTTGCTGGCGATCGCGGTTTCGGTGCCCTTGAGCAGGTCGCGGGTGGCCTGCACCATGCGGTCGTTGTAGTCCTCGGGCATGCCGATGATCTCGCACAGCACGGACATCGGCAGATGCTCGGCGAACTGCCCGACCAGGTCGGCCTCGCCGAGTTCGCAGAACTCGTTGACCAGGCGCTGCGTCGCGCGGTTGATGTAGCGCCGCAGACTGCGGAAGTCGATGGTCGTCATGGCGCCGGTGACCGCTCCGCGCAGCCGCAGATGCTCGTCGCCCTCGGCGTGGGCGCAGATGGGCTGCCAGGCGATGTGGGGGGCGAGCGGGTGGTCGGCGCCCGCCGTGCCGTCCTGGACGGCGGTCCACAGCCGGCTGTCGCGCGCGTAGTGCGAGGGCGTGCTGACCATGTGCAGGTTCTCGGCGTGGCCGAGGACGACCCAGATCGGCAGGTCGTTGTGGAGTAACACGGGTGCGACGGCGCCGTGTTCGGCGCGGAGCTTCTCGTACAGGGCGCCCAGGTCCTCCGCCTCGGGCCCGTACAGACGGCGCAGCCCGCCCGGCCCGACACCGGCACCGGCACCGTGGGCGGGGCAGCCGGGCGGCGGACCGAACGGGGGTTCCTCCGTGCCGGTCGAAGAGTGGGATTCAGTCGTCACAATGATCGCTCCGAAGCTGAAGTACGTTCTATGGATAGGGAGTTGGCGTGCGGGTGCCGTTCACCGTACGGCGTTCAGACGCGCGCCGAAGTCATCGCCAGCGAATGCAGGAACCGCATCAGCGTCATCAAGGTGTCGCGGCTCGAGGCCCTGCGGCGCGCGTCGCATTTCACGATCGGGATCTCCTCGGCCAGGTCGAGCGCGACCCGCAGGTCCTCGACCGGGTACCGGGGCGCGTCGGGGAAGTCGTTTATCGCGACGACGAACGGAACACCGCGCTCCTCCAGGCGGCCGATCACGTCGAAGCTGACTTCCAGCCGGCGGGTGTCGATCAGGACGACCGCGCCGAGCGCTCCCTCGAACAGGCCGTTCCACAGGAACCAGAAGCGCTCCTGGCCCGGTGTGCCGAACAGGTAGAGCACCAGCTGGTCCGTGATGGAGATCCGGCCGAAGTCCATGGCCACGGTGGTGGCCGTCTTGGTCTCGGAACCGTAGTTGTCGTCGACTCCGATGCCGGCCTGCGTCATGGTCTCCTCGGTCGTCAGCGGCTTGATCTCGCTGACGGAGCCCACCATGGTCGTCTTGCCGACTCCGAAGCCGCCCACGATCACGATCTTCACCGCCGCCTGCGCGGTGTGCGGCAGGTGGTCCTCGGCACGAGGGCCCGTGACGGTGTCAGAGCTTTTGAAGTCCATGCATCACCGCTTCGAGGAGGGAACGGTCGGGGAGCGCCTGCCGGACGATCGGGGCGCGCGCCTGTACCAGTTCGGCCGTCAGCAGCTCGGTGAGCAGGACGGTCACCACGCTGTACGGCAGATTGAGATAGGCCGAGATCTCGGCCACGGACAAGGGGGCCTTGCACAGCCGCAGCAGCGCCGACTGCTCCGGTTGGGCGGCGGGCGGCGGCGTGGCGGCGCGCGCCACGACCAGGGTCACCAGGTCGAGGGCGGCCCGGTCGCCGCCCTCGCCGCCGCCCGTGAGCACGTACAAGCGCTCGGGGTTCTTCGGTTTGCCCTGGCCCTCCTCCCCCTCGTCGCCTTCCGGGCCGACGAGGGGGGAACCCGTTGCGGGGGGTTCCGGGGGCTGCTCCTTGGGTTGGCGCCGCCGGCGTTGCGGAGGAGTCATACGGTCTGCCCGTTGCGCCTCGGCGGACTCGTCAGATGGGCGCCGATCCGTACGACGAGGTCGCGCATGCGGTTGCTCATCAGTCCCGGTTCCGCGGTCTGGTTGGCGAGCACCGCGAGGTAGGCGTTGGCTCCGGCCGACATCAGGTAGAAGTAGCCGCCGTTGATCTCGATGATGACCATGCGCATCCGGCCGTCGCTCTTGGGGATCTCGCCCGCGACGGCTCCGGCCAGACTCTGCAGGCCCGCGCAGGCCGCGGCGACCCGGTCGGCGGCGTCCGGGTCGCCGCCGTAGCGGGCGATGCGCAGACCGTCGGCGGAGAGCACCACGATCTGCTGGATGCCTGGCACCCCGTCGGCGAGATCCTTGAGCATCCAGTCGAAGTTGGCTCGCTGCTGGATCACTTGAGGTCCCCCTCGTCGTCGGCCTCGGCAGGTGCCGGCTGGTTGTCCGTGCTGAATGCGGTCGGGTCCGGGTCGCCCTTGAGTCCGTTCATGAACGCTTCGACCCACAGCCCGGGTTCGGGTTCCTTCTCCTCGGGTGTGGGCTCGGGCGACCATGCGGACGGGATGCCGGTGGCCTCGGCGGCCTCCTGCTCGGCCCGCGCCTCGGCGAACCGCTGGCTGAGCGGGACCTTGACGCGGCTGCGGCGCTGCGGCAGGCCGCCCGGCGTCCACTCCGTGACCACCGGGACGTCGTCCTCGCCGAGGTCGCCGCTCGACGAGGGGATACGCGGGCCGGTGGTCGGCCGGCGCTTCTTGGGCTTGCGCGCCGGTCCCTCGACCCCTCCGTTGTCGATGCCGGCCACGGAGGTGGCTCCGATGCCGTGCGCGAGACCGGGGGCGAAGTCGGTGGTGAGCATGTCGCGCGGTGCGACGAGGACGGCGCGGACACCGCCGTACGCGGACTGCCGCAACGAGATCTGCATGCTGTACATCTGCGCGAGTCGTCCGACGACGGCCATGCCGAGCCGGGGTGCCTGGCCCATCACGTTCGGGTCGACGCCCGCCGCGGCCAGCCGCAGCAGCTCCTCGATCTTGCCGCGGGCCTCGTCGCTGAGGCTGACGCCGCCGTCCTCGATCTCGATGGCGACGCCGGTCTGCACCTCGATGGCCGTGACGTGCACCTTGGTGTGCGGCGGCGAGTAGCGGGTGGCGTTGTCCAGGAGCTCGGCCAGGGCGTGGATGAGCGGTTCGACGGACACACCGGTGACGGCGACGTCGACAATGTTGTGCAGCTCGATGCGCCGGTACTCCAGGATGCGGGACATCGCACCGCGCAGAACGCTGAACAGCGGTACGGGCTCGGGCCACTGGCGTCCGGGGCGGCCGCCGCCGAGCACCGCGATGGAGTCGGCGAGCCGGCCGATCAGCGCGGTGCCGTGGTCGATGCGCAGCAGGTCGTCGAAGACCTCGGGGTTGCGCCCGTGGTCCTCCTCCATCTCGCGGAGTTCGTTGTTCTGCTGGTGGACGATGGCCTGGACGCGCCGGGCGATGTTGACGAAGGAGCGCTGCGCGGCGTCGCGCATCGACTCCTCGGCGTCGACGATCTTGAGCAGCTTCTTCAGCAAGTCCTGCTGGGACTTGGGAATTTCGCGGTGCTCCGGGGTGCCGCGACCCAGGGTGCGGACCACCTCCGGGGGTGAGTCTCCGTCGTGCAGTCGGTCGAGCGCGTACGGAAGGATCTCCCGGGTGAAGCGCACGATCTCCTGATCGTGCGCGGCGATGCGCTGTTCAAGGGAGGCGGTGCGGCTCGCGAAGTCGGCCCGCAGCTCACGGGCGACCCGGCCGCGGCGGACGGCTTCGCCGCCGATCGCGATGACCAGCAGTGTGGCGAAGCCACCGCACAGGGCGACCGCGGCCCGGGCCGGCTCCGTCACCGCGGCGACGGCGGCGCCGGTCGCCACGGCCATCAGTATGGCCGGCAGCAACAGCACACGCGCGTAGGGAAGTTCACGGCCACCGGGAGGCGATTGAACACTCACCATGTATGCCCTCTGAGACAAGTCGGCTGGGGTGGGGGAGGTTTGTGGGGGAAACGGCATGGATCGGAACGGATCAAACGCGATCTTCGGAACTTTTGGGAACAAGCGCACGAATACATCTCAACTCGGCGCGCTGCGGGCGAGCTTAGTCCGACCGGATCATCGCTGTGTCATATTCAGCAAGCACCTGAAATCGCCCAAGCGACTGGAGTACCCTCGGCCCCATTTGCACGCTGCGCCCCCACTCGCACACGGTGCGTGATGACGTCCGGGTAGGCGAAATCCACACCTCTCCGGGGTGAAGCGGCGGTGAAGACCCTCAGATTCCGGCGATGCGCAGCGCCGCGTCCGCCGTGGCCTCGGCGAAGGCCGACACCGGGCGCTGCGGATCGGAGCGGTGCACGAGGATGACTCCCTCGATCAGCCCGAACAGCAGATCCGTCCGCAGATCCAGCTCACTCTTGGCGAGCGCGCCGCCGGCCGCCGTGGCGGCGAGCAACTGGCGGTAGGTGTCCTTGAGCTCGGCCCGTACGGCATGGAAGCCGGCGAAGCGTTCGGCGCGTACCTCGGGCAGCAGATAGAGGCCGCCGAGGTTGTGCGGGCCCCCGCAGAGCACCTCCACGTCGGTGCGGCACAGCTCCCACAGCCGGCCCTCCGCCGGCGCCGCGTCATCCGCGAGGAGCTCGCGGGCGAACGCGAGCGAGGGCGTGACCGTGGACTCCAGGAGCTCGGCGAGCAGCTCCTCCTTGCCGGACACGTAGTGGTACATGGACGCCTGGCGCATACCCGCCCGCTCGGCGACGGCCCGGGTGGTGGTGGCCGCGTACCCCCGCGTGGTGAACAACTCGGCGGCGGCGTCGAGCAGTTCGGCCCGCGGGGTCAGCCCGCTGTCCGGCCGCTGCGCGGCCCGCGGCCTGCCGACCCGTCGCCCGCCACCTGTTCCCATGCGTTCGATCCTCGCACACGCACGGCGCGCCGCCGGGTGGCCGCGGCCCGTGCGGCGGACCCCGGGCGGCGGTGCGCGGGCGCGGACCCCGGCCGCCCCTCGGGGTGCGCCTTCCGTGAGGGACAGGTAACCGCGCGGCAACACCCGGGACACGGCCGCGACCCACCCCGCCCCTAATTTCTGTCGGGCGACAGAAATGACCCAGGAGCCGGAGGACCCGCGATGGCGACAGCGACCACACACGGAGCACGCGATCACGCCCGAGCCCAGGAGGGAACCCGCGCCGAGGCCATGCCCGTGGTCCCCGCGGGCGACTGGCCGGCGCCGCCCTGCGAGGCGGGCCATCTGGTGTGGGCGGAGACCGTGGCGGGCGGCAACTACACGCACAAGGTGCTGGCCCGGGGCACCGAACTGCGCCTGACCGACGTCACGGGCGACGCCTGCGCGCACCTCCTGCTGTACGTCGCGGACCGCCCGTGGGAGCGCCTGAACGTCGCCGACACGGTCAAGGTCCAGTGGAACGCCTACCTCGGCCAGGGGCAGTTGCTCCTCTCCGACCAGGGCCGGGTGCTCGCCTCCGTGGTCGCCGACTCCTCCGGCCGGCACGACGCGCTGTGCGGCACCTCCACGCTCGTACGCAACACCGGGCGGTACGGGGACGGAACTCCGCAGTCCGCGTCCCCGGCCGGACGTGAGCTGTTCAAGCTGGCCGCCGCCAAGAACGGGCTCGCGCCCCGCGATCTGCCGCCCTCGCTCTCCTTCTTCCAGGGCGTGGAGATACGCGACGACGGCTCACTGGACTTCACCGGCTCGGCCGGCCCCGGCGGCAGCGTCACCCTCCGCGCCGAGCAGGACGTCACCGTGCTGATCGCCAACGTGCCGCATCCGGCCGATCCGCGCCCGGACTACACGAGCACCTCCCTGGAGGTGCTGGCCTGGCGCGCACGGGCGACCGCGGCGGGCGACCCGCTGTGGGAGGCCACCCCCGAGGGCCGCCGCGCCTTCCTCAACACCTCCGAACACCTTGCCACGAGGGGGCTCGCATGACCCACGTCACCGTCCCGGCCCGCGCCGCCTGGTCCGCGGTCGTCCGCGCCGGCGAGACGCTCACCGTCACCGACCTGCACGGCAACCAGGCCGTCGACTTCCTGGTGTACGCCGCGGAGGACACCGCCGTCCGCTACAGCGCGCCCGACACGATCCAGGCGCAGGGGAACATCTACCTGACGACGGGCAGTGTGCTGATGTCGAACGAGCACACCCCGCTGATGACCGTCGTCCAGGACGAGGTCGGCCGGCACGACACGGTCGGCGGCGCCTGCTCCAAGGAGTCGAACACCCTGCGCTACGGGCACCACACCTGGTCCCAGCACGCCTGCGTGGACAACTTCCTGGCGGAGGGCGCCCGTCACGGCCTCGGCAAGCGCGACCTCGTCTCGAACATCAACTGGTACATGAACGTGCCGGTCGAGAAGGACGGCAGCCTCGGCATCGTCGACGGCATCTCCGCACCGGGGCTCAGGCTGGCGCTGCGCGCCGAGCGCGACGTGATCGTGCTGGTCTCCAACTGCCCCCAGATCAACAACCCGTGCAACGGCTTCGAACCGACGGCGGTCGCCATGACGATCGGGGCGTCCGCATGACCTTCGACACCCTGCTGATCACCAACCGCGGCGAGATCGCCGTCCGGATCATCCGCAGCGCCCGCGAACTCGGCCTGCGCACGGTCGCCGTGTACTCCGACGCCGACCGGTCGGCACCCCACGTCCGGCTCGCCGACGAGGCCGTACGCCTCGGCCCGGCCCCCGCGAAGGAGTCCTACCTCGACGGCGACCTGGTCCTGAAGGCCGCCAAGGACACCGGGGCCGGGGCGATCCACCCCGGCTACGGCTTCCTGTCCGAGGACGCGGCGTTCGCGCGGCGCTGCGAGGACGCCGGGATCGTGTTCGTCGGACCGACACCGGAACAGCTGGAGCTGTTCGGCGCCAAACACACGGCGCGGGCGGCGGCCCAGGCCGCGGGGGTGCCGCTGGCACCGGGAACAGGACTGCTCTCCGGCCTTCCCGAGGCCCTGGAGGCGGCCGGCCGCATCGGCTACCCCGTGATGCTCAAGGCCACCGGCGGTGGCGGCGGCATCGGTATGTCGGCATGTCGATCGGCTGATGAACTGACCGAGGCCTGGGACCGGGTGCAGCGCGTCGCCGCCGCCTCGTTCTCCTCCGCCGGGGTCTTCCTCGAGCGCCTGGTCGAGCACGCCCGCCATGTCGAGGTGCAGGTCTTCGGCGACGGCCGGGGCCGTGTCGTCACCTTCGGGGACCGCGACTGCTCGCTGCAGCGCCGCAACCAGAAGGTCCTGGAGGAGGCCCCCGCTCCGGGCCTGCCCTCCGCCGTGCGCGACCGACTCGCCTTCGCCGCCCGCGAGTTGTGCGCCTCGGTCGACTACCGCTCCGCCGGGACGGTCGAGTTCGTGTACGACGCCGCCCACGAGGAGGCGTACTTCCTGGAGGTCAACACCCGTCTCCAGGTGGAACATCCGGTCACCGAGGAGATCTACGGCGTCGACCTGGTCGGCTGGATGCTCCGCCTGGCCAGGGGCGAGTCCGAGGTCGTACGGGACCCCGGAGCGCCCCGCGGTCACGCTGTCGAGGCCCGGGTGTACGCCGAGGACCCCTCGCGCGAACACCGGCCGAGCGCGGGCCTGTTGACCCGGGTGGAGTTTCCCGGCGGCGTCCGCGTGGACGGCTGGGTCGAGACGGGCACCGAGGTGACCACGTCGTACGACCCGATGCTCGCGAAGATCATCGCGTACGGCCCGGACCGGGCGCACGCCCTGGAGCGGCTCGACGAGGCGCTGGCCAGAACCCGGGTGGACGGTATCGAGACCAACCTCGGTCTGATCCGGGCCGCGCTCGCCGAACCGTCCTTCCGGCGGGCGGCGCACTCGACGGCCACCCTGGCCCGCGTCGGCGATCCCACCCCGCGCATCGAGGTCGTGTCCGGCGGCACGCTCACCACCGTGCAGGACTGGCCCGGCCGCACCGGCTACTGGCAGGTCGGAGTCCCGCCGTGCGGCCCGATGGACGACCTCTCCTTCCGGCTCGGCAACCGGTCGCTCGGCAACTCCGAGGGCGCGCCCGGGCTCGAATGCACGCTGCAGGGACCGACGTTGAGGTTCACGCACGCGACGACGGTCTGTGTCACGGGAGCTCCCGCGCCGGTCACGGTGGACGGGGCCGCGGTCGCCCAGTGGGAGCCGGTGACCGTGCCGGCCGGGGCGGTGCTGGAGGTCGGCGCGCCCGCCGAACACGGTCTGCGCACCTATGTCCTGTTGGCGGGCGGGGGCCTGGACGTGCCCGCCTTCCTCGGCAGCGCCTCCACCTTCACGCTCGGCCGGTTCGGCGGCCACGGGGGCCGGACCCTGCGGACCGGAGACGTGCTGCACGGCGGCGCGGTCACGGCGCTCGGGACACCCGTGCCGTCCGGCGAACGTCCCGGCTTCACGGCCGAGTGGCGGGTCGGCGCCCTCGAAGGACCGCACGCCGCACCGGAGTTCTTCACCGAGGACGACATCCACGACTTCTACGCGGCCGACTGGAAGGTCCACTTCAACTCGGCCCGCACCGGCGTCCGGCTCATCGGCCCGAAGCCGCGCTGGGCCCGCACGGACGGCGGCGAGGCCGGACTGCACCCGTCCAACATCCATGACACGCCCTACTCGGTCGGAGCCGTCGACTACACCGGCGACATGCCGGTGCTGCTCGGCCCGGACGGCCCCTCCCTGGGCGGCTTCGTCTGTCCGGCGACCGTCGTCAGCACGGAGCGCTGGAAGCTCGGCCAGTTCCGCCCCGGCGACACGGTGCGCTTCGCGCCGCTGGCCGAGGACGGTTCGGAGCGGCCCGCGATCGTCGACGGCGGCGTGCTCGCCCGGGACGGCGATGTGACGTACCGCCGCAGCGGCGACGACAACCTGCTGGTCGAGTTCGGGCCCATGCAGCTGGACCTGGCCCTGCGCATGCGGGTGCACGCCCTGATGGAGGCGGTCACGGAGGCGGATCTCGACGGCGTCACGGATCTGACGCCGGGCATCCGCTCGCTCCAGATCCAGACGGACCCGCGCCGTCTGCCCCAACGCGAACTCCTGGACGCCGTACGGCGGACGGTCCGCGCCCTCCCCCCGAGCGACCGGCTCGTCGTCCCCTCCCGTACCGTCCATCTCCCGCTCTCCTGGGACGACCCGGCCACCCGCGAGGCGATCGCCCGCTACATGGCAGGTGTCCGCGACGACGCGCCCTGGTGCCCGTGGAACATCGAGTTCATCCGCCGCGTGAACGGCCTGGACTCGGTGGACGACGTCTACCGCACGGTCTTCGACGCGGAGTACCTCGTCCTCGGCCTGGGCGACGTGTACCTGGGCGCCCCGGTCGCCACTCCGCTCGACCCCCGCCACCGTCTGGTCACCACGAAGTACAACCCGGCCCGCACCTGGACCGCCGAGAACTCGGTCGGCATCGGAGGCGCCTACCTCTGCGTCTACGGCATGGAGGGCCCCGGCGGCTACCAGTTCGTCGGCCGGACGACCCAGGTGTGGTCGGGATGGCAGCAGCGCGGCGCGTTCGAGCCGGGCTCGCCCTGGCTGCTGCGCTTCTTCGACCGGATCAAGTGGTACCCGGTGGAGGCGGACGAACTCCTGGAGCTGCGGGCCGACATCATCTCCGGCCGCTTCGTGCCGCGCGTCGAGGAGGGCACCTTCTCGCTCGCCGCGTACGAGACCTTCCTCGCCGAGAACGCCGAGTCGATCGCGGAGTTCCGGGCCGGACAGGGCCGCGCGTTCTCCGCCGAACGGGATGCCTGGGAGGCGGCGGGCGAGTTCACCCGCGCGGAGGCGGCGGGGACCCCACCGGCTCCGGCCGCCGAGGTGAGCGTCCCGGAGGGCGGCCGGCTGATCGAGGCCGAGTTCGCCGCCTCGGTGTGGCAGCTGAACGTGGAGCAGGGCGAGACGGTGACGGCGGGGCAGCCCTTGCTCGCCCTGGAGGCGATGAAGATGGAGTCGCGCGTCCCCGCCCCGATCGACGGCGTGGTCCGGCAGATCCTCGCCAGACCGGGCGACCAGGTGGAGGCGGGCACGGCGCTGGTGGTACTGGCGCCCCTGGAACCGTAGGCACCGTCCGTGGAACCGCCGGCGCCCGCACCCGCCGCCGTCCACACCCGCCCGCCCGCACCCGCCCGCCCGCCCGCCCGCCCGCACCCGAGGGAACCACCCCAGCACAAGGAGTTCCGATGTCCGCCCTCACCCGAGTCCGCATGGCGTACGCCCGCATCGAGGCCGCGGACCGCCCCGAGATCTGGATCGACCTGCGCCCCCGGCGGGAGGTCGAGCAGGAGGCCCGGGCCATGGACGCCCGTGCCGCCGCCGGTGAACGCCTCCCGCTCGCCGGCACGCTGTTCGCCGCGAAGGGCAACATCGATGTGGCGGGCCTGCCCACCACCGCCGGCTGCCCGGCCTACGCGTACACCCCGGAGGCCGACGCCCCCGCGGTCGCCCGCCTCCGCGCGGCCGGATCCATCGTCCTCGGCACCACGAACCTCGACCAGTTCGCCACCGGACTGGTCGGCACCCGCTCTCCGCACGGCGCCGTCCGGTGCGCCCTGGACCCGGAAAGGATCAGCGGCGGCTCCAGCTCGGGATCGGCCGTGGCGGTGGCCCTCGGCATCGTCGACCTCGCCCTCGGCACGGACACCGCCGGCTCCGGCCGCGTCCCCGCCGCGTTCAACGGCATCGTCGGCCTCAAGCCGACCCGCGGTCTGGTGCCCACGACCGGTGTCGTCCCGGCCTGCGCCTCCCTGGACTGCGTGACCGTGTTCGCCCGCACACTCCCGGAGGCCGAACAGGCCCTCGCCCACCTGGCCTCCCCCTCCGGACGCGCACTGCCGCCCCTCGAGCAGCGCGCGCCGGGACCCTGGCGCATCGCCGTCCCGCCGACGGCACAGCTCGGTGAACTGGACGAGGGCTGGGCCGAGGCGTACGAGGCTGCCGTGCGTCGGCTCGTGGCGGCCGGGGCCGAGGTGCGCACCCTCGATCTCACCCCGTTCACCGAGGCCGCCGCGATGCTCTACGAGGGCGCCTTCGTCGCCGAGCGCTACACGGCGGTGGGGAGCTTCATCGACAAACTGACCGCCGAAGGGGGCGCCGGTCTCGACCCGACCGTCGCGGGGATCATCACCCGTGCCCGGGACGTCCCGGCCCACCGGCTGTACGCCGATCAGGAGCGGCTGGCCTCGCTGCGCACCCGGGCGCTCGCCGGACTGGCCGACGCGGACGCGCTGCTCCTGCCCACCGCGCCCGGCCATCCCACGCTCGCCGAGGTCGCCGCCGACCCGCTGGGCGCCAACGCCCGCCTGGGCCGCTTCACCAACTCCACGAACCTCTTCGGCCTGGCGGCCGTCGCCGTCCCGGCCGGACGGACACCCGCCGGACTCCCCTTCGGCGTGATGCTGATCGGACCCGCGTTCACCGACGAGCGGCTCGCGCGGATCGCCCGCTCGCTGGAGCCGGGGACGAGCCTCGCCGTGGTGGGAGCGCATCTGTCCGGCCAGCCGCTCAACACGCAGTTGCTGTCCCTGGGCGCGCGCCTCGACCGTACGACCACGACCGCCGCCGTCTACCGCCTGCACGCCCTGGACACCAGCCCGCCGAAGCCGGGCCTCGTCCATGTCGGCGCGGGCGGCGGCGCCGTCGAGGCCGAGGTGTGGAACCTCCCGGCGGACGGCCTCGGACGCCTGCTGACGGCGCTCCCCCGACCGATGACGCTGGGCAGCGTCGAACTGGCCGACGGCAGCCGCGTGCCCGGATTCCTCTGCGAACCCGGCGCGCTGAACGGCGCGCCCGACATCACGGAGTACGGCGGCTGGCGCGCCTATCTGAGCGCCCGCCCGGGCCGCTGAGCCGGCCGGGTCGCCGAGCCGCCCGGACCGTCGGCGGCGCCCCCGCCGGAACGGGCGCGGCCGGTGGGGCGCCGTCTCCCGGAAGGGAGGACGGAACACCACCGGCCGCATCGTGCTCGGCTCACCGCCGACCGGGCGCCGCCGGCCGTCAGCCCACCGACGAGTACGCCACCACTCCGCGGAGCAGGGCGTCGACCGCCTTGCGCGCGTTCTTCGCGACCGTCGACTTCTCGCCGCCCGAGACGGGCGCGGCGGCCGCGATCTGGCCGAGGACGTCGATGACCTGCTTGCACCAGCGCACGAAGTCACCGGCGGGCATCTCGGCCTCGCGCAGCACCTCGTCGAGGCCCTTGCCGGACGCCCACTCGTGGGCGGCCCAGGCGAAGCCGAGGTCCGGTTCGCGCTGGCCGACACCCTCGGTCTGGCTGATCCCGAAGTCCTCCTCCAGCGCGTCGAGACGGCCCCAGATGCGGACCATCTCGCCGAGCGCGGCCTTGGCCTTGCCGGACGGCACCTTCGGCGCCATCGCGTCGTCGGCGACCCGGGACTCGTACACCAACGCCGAGACGCAGGCGGCCAGTTCCGCGGGGGCGAGCCCGTCCCAGACACCGGCGCGCAGGCATTCACTGGCCAGCAGGTCGAGTTCGCCGTACAGCCGGGCGAGCCGCTTGCCGTGCTCGGTGACCGCGTCGCCGCGCAGATAGTCCAGCTCGGTGAGCAGGGCGACGATCCGGTCGAAGGTGCGGGCGATGGTGTTCGTCCGGCCCTCGATACGGCGCTCCAACTGTGAGGTGTCGCGCTGCAGTCGGTGGTAGCGCTCGGCCCATCGGGCATGGTCCTCGCGGTCGTTGCACCCGTGGCAGGGGTGCGCGCGGATCGCCGTGCGCAGCCGGGCGATCTCACGGTCGTCGGCGGCCTCGGAGCGCTTCTTGCGGTGCCGGTCCGGGACGATGTGCCCGGCCTTGGTCCGCAGGGCGGACGCCAGGTCGCGCCGGGACTGCGGTGAGCGCGCGTTGAAGGACTTGGGGATCCGCATCCGGTCGAGCGCCTCGACCGGCACCGGGAAGTCCATCGAGGCCAGCCGCTTCACCTGGCGCTCGGCGGTGAGCACCAGCGGACGCGGGCCGTCGTGCTGCTCGAAGCCCCGGTGGCCGTTCGACCTGCCCGCGGGCAGCCCGGGGTCCAGCACCAGCGCCAGCCCCGCGTACTTGCCGGTCGGCACATGGATCACGTCACCCGGCTTCAGCTTCTCCAGGGCGACGGCCGCTTCGGCCCGGCGCTGCGACATGCCCTGCCGGGCCAGCTCGGTCTCGCGGTCCTTGAGTTCGCGGCGCAGCACCATGTACGCGTCGAAGTCCCCGAGGTGGCAGGTCATGGACTCCTTGTAGCCCTCGAGGCCCTCCTCGTTGCGCTGCACCTGCCGGGAGATCCCGACCACCGACTTGTCGGCCTGGAACTGCGCGAAGGACGTCTCCAGAAGCTCGCGCGAGCGGTGCCGCCCGAACTGCTCGACCAGGTTCACCGCCATGTTGTACGACGGCTTGAAGCTGGAGCGCAGCGGATAGGTGCGCGTGCCCGCGAGTCCCGCCAGGTGTTCGGGGCTGAAGCCGCGCTGCCACAGCACGACCGCGTGGCCCTCGATGTCGATGCCGCGGCGGCCGGCGCGACCGGTGAGCTGGGTGTACTCGCCGGGGGTGATGTCGGCGTGCTGCTCGCCGTTCCACTTGACGAGCTTCTCCAACACCACCGAGCGGGCGGGCATGTTGATGCCCAGCGCCAGGGTCTCGGTCGCGAAGACGGCCTTGACCAGACCGCGGACGAAGAGCTCCTCGACGACCTCCTTGAAGGTCGGCAGCATGCCCGCGTGGTGGGCCGCGATGCCGCGCTCCAGACCCTCCAGCCATTCGTAGTAGCCGAGGACGTGCAGGTCCTCGTCCGGGATGGAGGCGGTGCGCTCCTCGACCAGTTCGCGGACTCTGGCGCGCGCCGCGTCGTTGTTCAGCCTCAGCCCGGCGTGCAGGCACTGCTGCACGGCGGCCTCGCAGGCCGCCCGGCTGAAGATGAACGTGATGGCGGGCAGCAGCCCTTCGGAGTCGAGCCGCTCGATGACCTCGGGGCGGCCGGGTGTCCAGATCCGCGAGCGCTGTCTGCGCTCACGCTCCCGGTCGGCCTCGCGCATCGCGCGGCCCCGTCTGCGGTCCTGGTACGACGGACGGCTCGCCTCCATGCGCGCCATGCGCGTGAGGTCGGGGTTGACGGCCTTCCGCTGGCCCTCGCCCTCCTCGAAGAGGTCGTACATCCGGCGTCCGGCCAGCACATGCTGGAAGAGCGGGACGGGACGGTGCTCGGAGACGATCACCTGGGTGTCGCCGCGCACGGTGTCCAGCCAGTCGCCGAACTCCTCCGCGTTCGACACGGTCGCCGACAGCGACACCAGGGTCACCGACTCGGGGAGGTGGATGATCACTTCCTCCCAGACGGCGCCACGGAAGCGGTCGGAGAGGTAGTGCACCTCGTCCATCACCACGTAGCCGAGGCCGAGGAGGGTCCCCGAGCCCGCGTACAGCATGTTCCGCAGGACCTCGGTGGTCATGACGACCACCGGGGCTTCGGAGTTGACGCTGTTGTCGCCGGTGAGCAGGCCGACCTTGTCCGCGCCATAGCGCCGGCACAGGTCGGAGTACTTCTGGTTGGAGAGCGCCTTGATCGGTGTCGTGTAGAAGCACTTCTTGCCCTGCTGGAGGGCGAGGTGGACGGCGAACTCGCCGACGATCGTCTTGCCCGAGCCGGTGGGCGCGGCCACCAGCACACCCTTGCCCGTCTCGAGCGCCTGGCAGGCCTCGATCTGGAAGGGGTCGAGGCCGAAGTCGTACATCTCGCGGAAGGAGGCGAGCGCGGTGGCCTGCTCGACAGCGCGCCTGCGTGCTGCCGCATACCGCTCGGCCGGTGAGAGGTCCTCTGTCATCGTGCTTTCGAGACTACCGGGACGCACTGACATCAGGACGATCATTATCCGTATCAGATGCTGTGAAACATCGGATCCCCGCAGCTCAGGGAAGCGCGACGCGTACGGCGGCCGGTATGCACTCCGCGGTGAGCGGCAGCGGCCCGAGCGGTTCCCCGTCCGCGTAGCCGGTGATGCCCTCGGCGACGAGCTCGACACGGGCCGCCCGGTGCACGGTCACCACGGGATGACCGACGTGGGTGCCCCGGTAGACCTTCGGGAACACCTTGAGCAGCGTCGTACGGCTGCAGTCCCCGACCACCGTGATGTCGAACAGCCCGTCACCGAGGTCCGCGCCGGGGCAGATCCTCATGCCGCCGCCGTACGACGATCCGTTGCCGACGGCCACGAGCGTCGCCTCGATCTCCCGGGTCTCGCCGTCGTCCAGGGTGACGCGGTACGGGAAGGGCCGGAAGGCGGCCAGCTCGGCGAGCATGGCGAGGTCGTACTTGAAGCGGCCGACGGGCCACCGCATCCGGTTCCCGCGGTCGTTGACCCGGGAGTCGAACCCGGAGGCGAGGACGGTGCCGAACCACCTGCCGTTCACCCGGCCCAGGTCGACATCACGCAACCGGTCGCCCTTGAGCGCCTCGGCGATCAGGCGCCCCGATGCCGCCGGGTCGCGCACGGGCAGGCCGAGGGCGCGCGCGAAGTCGTTCCCGGTGCCGACGGCGACCAGACCGAGCGGGGTACGGGTCCCCGCGACGGCCTGCAGGGCGAGGTTCGCCATGCCGTCACCGCCGACCGCGACCAGGGCGCCGGTCCCGTCCGCGACGGCTTCCCGCGCCAGGGTGAGGGCGTCCGCCGCGTTCTCGCCGAGGACCGTCCGGACGGAGAATCCCGCGGCACGCAATGCGGAAGCGGCCGGCTGCGCCGCGTGGGCGCCCCGGCCGCGGCCCGCGGTGGGGTTGACGAAGAGGGTGATCTCGCTGGTCACAGGCTGACCCTACGAGGTCCCGGGCTTCGTCAGGTCACGTCGTCATAACCGTTGACCCGGTCCGAGGTGGCCTGCTCCGGAAGGGCCCCGCGGGCCGTCACGGACTCGGTCTCGCCGATGTCCTCAGGGGTGAGGTCGAGCTCGGAGGCCTCGTCGTCGGCCGGTCCCGCGGCCTCGCGCCGAAGCTTGCGCCGGTCGTTGAGCAGCGAGAAGGCGACCGCGCCGAAGTACAGGATCCAGATCGGCCCGGCGAGCGCCAGCATGGTCAGCGGGTCGGTGCTCGGGGTGGCGAGGGCCGCGAAGACCGTGATGCCCATGATCATCGCGCGCCACCAGCCCAGCATGCGCCGACCGGTGAGGATGCCCGTGAGGTTGAGCATCACCAGGAGCAGCGGCAGCTCGAAGGAGAGACCGAAGACGACCACCATGCGCGTCACGAGATCGAGCAGGTCGTCCAGCGGCAGGAGGTTGCTGACGCCGTTCGGCGTGAACTCCATCAGTACCTTCGCCGTGGTGGGCAGCACCTTGTAGGCGAAGAAGGCGCCGCCCAGGAACAGCGGCACACCCGTGGCGACGAACGCGTACGCGTACTTCTTCTCGGTCCTGTGCAGACCCGGTGCGACGAACGCCCAGAGCTGGTAGAGCCAGACCGGCGAGGCGAGCACGACGCCCGCCATCAGGGAGACCTTCAGCGCCAGGGTGAACGGGGCGAGCAGACCGTTGATGGTGATCTGCGCGCACTGGTGGTTCTTGGGCTGCTTCGCCAGCTCGGCGAAGGTCTCCGGACACCCGACGGAGTCCAGGACCGGCTTGGTGAAGAAGTTGATGATGTCGTTGTAGTAGAAGGCCGCGACGATCGTCACCAGGACGATGGCCAGCACCGCCTTCGCGAGCCGGTTGCGGAGCTCGCGAAGATGGTCCGCGAGGGGCATGCGCCCCTCGGGGTCCTTCTCCGTGTTGCGGGCAGACTTGAGCAACCCACATCCTCATCTCATGCGGCGGGCCGGAGATCACCGGCCCTGCGTCAGCGCTGGGTCGTGTCCGTCGGCTCGTTGACCGGGCGCGAGCTGGTCACGTCGCCGGGGGCGGCCTGGATGGTGCGCTGAGCCGGGGGCTGCTCGTCGGTGCTGGGCGGGCCGGCCGGGGCGGGGTTGCTGCCCTCGTCCTTCATCGCCTTGGCCTCGCTCTTGAGGATCCGGGCGGACTTGCCGAGGGAGCGCGCCATGTCCGGAAGCTTCTTCGCGCCGAACAGCAGGATGATGACGACGAGGATGAGAATGATCTCGGGAGCTCCGAGCCTTCCGAACATAAGTCTTTACCTTCTCACCGAGGCTGCATGGTCGGGGTGCTGTCCGATCGGTCGGACATGTGTCCGATCGTCGTTTCGCCAGCGATCGTAACGCTCAGGGGTGAACGCGGGACAATCCCTGTGCGTACTCCCAGTTCGCGGTCCGCGCCTCGTTATCCGGGCCGCGACCTTGAGCGTACCTGGCCCCGGCACGAAGTTGACAGGCTGCAGTGACTCATTGCTCATCCATGGAGCGACTCATACCGCATCCATAGAGCGAGCGGCCCCGACAGCGGCCCGTTCCAGGTCATCGGCGGCTTTGTTGATACGGCGCGCGGAGTCGGCCACCTGTCGGCCGAGACGCTCCGCTTCCAGGAAGACACGGACGGCGAGCACTCCGAGAACCGCGATTCCCAGGAACCCCACAGCGATCGCAAACATCGGCCAGAACATGACGACGACCCTAGAGGGTGGAGTGCAGTCGCAGCGTGCGGACCCCGCCCCCGGTGAGCAGCTCGACGATGCGCTCCCCCGCGGGCTTGCGGACGGCGGAACCGCACTCGGGGCAGGTGAACGAGTAGAACGTGGTGCGGCTGCTGGCGCCGATGGCCAGGCGCAGGGCGCCCGGCGTGAGCTCGAAGCCGGCCCGGCAGTCGGGACAGGCGGCCTTGAACATGACCTCGACCGCCCTTCGCATCCCGGCGAAGGCCGTCACGACCGACATCTCCGACGCACCCGAGGGCGCCCCCGTCCGACCCGGGGTCCCCGCCCGCGCGGCACCCGACTTCTCCGAGGTGCCCGGCCTTCCCGGCGTACCGGCCGTCGACGACGTGCTCAAAGTCCTTGCTCCCGCCTCTCGTACGGCCCGTCCTCGACCCCTTCGAGCCCCTCCGGCGCGTCGTAGGCGGCGAGCGCCTCGCGGGCCGCGCCGCGGGCACTGTCCGCGAGGTCCTGCGGCGAGACGATCCGGCCGTCACCGCCGAGGCGCAGGGCCAGCCGCCGCAGCGACGTGGGATCGGGGGTCCGCAGAGTGATACGCAGCCCGCCGTCCGGCAGCTCATCCGCGCTGTCGTGCGGGTAGTACTCGGCGACCCAGCGCCCGCCCGGACCCACCTCGACGACCACCTCGGGGTCCTCGGCCGCGGGCTGGACCAGCCCCTCGGACAGGTCCCGCAGCTCGACCTCGGGCGGCGCGGACGGCTCGTCCAGGATGCGGATCTCGGCGACCCGGTCGAGCCGGAAGGTGCGGCGCGCCTCGGAGCGGCGGCACCATGCCTCGACATAGGTGTGACCGACGCTGACCAGGCGGATCGGGTCGATCTCGCGCTCGCTCAGCTCGTCCCGCGAGGGCGAGTAGTAGCGGATCCACAGCCGGCGCCGCTCGGAGATCGCCCGGTCCACGTCGGCGAAGACGCCGCCCTCGGACTCGAAGGTCACCGAGAGCCGCGAACTGGCACCCGCCGCCTCCCCGGAAGCGGCCTCCACCTTGGCGGTGGCCCGCAGCAGCGCCTGCCGGTCGCCCTCGCGCAGCCCGGGCAGGGTGGACACCGCGCGCGCGGCCACCAGCAGTGCCGTCGCCTCGTCGGCTGCGATCCGCAGCGGCTCGGCGACGTCGTCGGGGTTGTGCCACCAGATCCGGTCGCCGTCGGTGTCGATGTCGAGCAGATCCCCGCCGCGGAAGCTGGTCCCGCACAGCGGCAGCACGTCGAGGTCGGAGATCAGCTCGTCCTCGGTGATCCCGAAGGCCCGGGCGACATCGCCGACGCGCGCGCCGGGGCGCTCGCGCAGATACGTCACCAGGGAGAGCATCCGCCGGGTCTGGTCGATCGCGTTCGTGGGCCTGGCCGGTTTTCCTGCCACTTTCTTACGTTTCCCCTCAGCCCTTGGCCACGGCGCGCAGCCGGTCGACGACATCGGCCCGCAGTTCGGCGGGCTCGACGACCACGACGTCCGGCCCGAACTCGACGAGCCAGGCGTCCAGTCCGTGCCCGTACGGAATCTCCAACTCGTCCCAGCCGTCTCCCAGTTCCCGTACGGAGACGGCCTTGGCCCGCAGCGGGTAGCCCGCACCGGAGCGCAGCCGGATCAGCGCGGAGCGGTCCGTGATCTCCCCCGCCCAGCCGGCGACCGTCTCACGCACGGTGACGACATCCGGCGCCTCGGCCGTGTACCGCCCCGCACGCGCGCGGACCTTGCCGGTGATCCGGGAGAGCCGGAAGACGCGCTCGGCGCTCCGGTCGCGGTCCCAGCCCGCGAGGTACCAGTGGCCGCGCCAGCACTCCAGGGCCCACGGCTCGACATGCCGGGTCTCGGGGCGCGCGGCGGTGGCCTTGCGGTAGTCGAAGACGACCGGGCGCCGGTCGCGGCAGGCGAGCATCAAGGGTTCGAAGGCCGCCTCGTGCACGGGGATGTGCGGCTCCAGCGCGCCGTGGGCCCCGTACGGGTCCACGTCCTCGGGCAGCCCCGCGGCACGCAGCTTCTGGAGCGCGCCGCTCGCGGCACCGGCCAGCCGGGCCTGCTGCCAGACCTTGGCGGCCAGACCGAGAGCGGCCGCCTCCTCGGCGTCGAGGGTGATGGGCGGCAGGCGGTTGCTGTCGCGGCGGGCGAGATAGCCGACCTCGCCGTCGAGGTTCTCCACCGTCTCGATGACCAGGCCGAGTTCGCGCAGGTCGTCCTTGTCGCGTTCGAACATCCGGTTGAAGGAGTCGTCCGACCCGGCTTCCAGATAGGCCTCGATGGACTCGCGGAGTTCGCGCTTGCTGAGCGGCCGCCGCGTCCCGAGCAGACACAGTGCGAGGTTCATCAGCCGCTCGGCCTTGGCAATGGCCATCGACGCCCTTCCTATGGTGCTTCCGACCGATGACCGTACCGCTCCGCGGTGTCGCGGCAAAAGCCGAGGGCCCATGCCCGGACAGGCATGGGCCCCAGGTGATCGGATCCGGTCTACCGGGATCAGACTTCGAGCAGGTCGACCACGAAGATCAGCGTCTCACCGGGCTTGATCGCCGGGGTCGGACTCTGGTCGCCGTAGGCGAGGTGGGCGGGGATGGTCAGCTGGCGACGGCCACCGACCTTCATGCCCTGCACACCCTTGTCCCAGCCCTTGATGACGCGGCCGCCACCGAGCGGGAAGCGGAACGGAGAGTTCCGGTTCCAGCTGGCGTCGAACTCCTCACCAGTGCTGAAGGCCACACCCACGTAGTGCACCGTGACGTTCTGCCCCGCCTTGGCCACGGGGCCTTCGCCCTCCCAGATGTCCTTGATCTCGAGGTCCGCCGGGGGCTCGCCGCCCGGGAAGTCGATCTCGGGCTTCTCGATGCTCACGTCTTTGCTCCTGCTTGTATACGTATGGGCAACACGGACAGTCTTACATCACCGGGGAGTTACATCTTCGCCAGGATGTCGACCGAGAAGACGAGCGTGGAATCCTTCTTGATGCCACTGCCGGCCGGCGGGTTGTCGCCGTAACCCAGCTTCGGCGGGATCACGATGAGGACGCGGCTGCCCACCTTCTTGCCGGTCAGCCCCTGCGCCCAGCCCTTGACGACCTGCTGGAGCGAGAACGACGTCAGCTGACCCCGCTTGTACGTGGAGTCGAACTCCTTGCCGCTGTCCCAGAGCACGCCCTCGTACTGCACCAGGACGCTGCTGTTGGCCGCGACCTCCTCGCCGTCGCCCTCGATCACGTAGTTCGCCACGAGCTTCGTGGGGGCATCCGTCTTCGGCACCGTGATCTTGGGGGCGTCGCCGTCCGTGTTGGTCCCGACCTTCGGCAGCGCGGCGTCGCTCTGCGCGACGTTCTTGCCCTTGGCGGAGCTCTTGGAATTGAACGTGTTCTCGATGTCGACGACGAACACGAGCGTGTCGGTGCCCTTGATACCCGCCTGCGCGTTGCCCTGCGTGCCGTAGCCCCAGGTCGGGGGAACGGACATCTCGACGCGGCTGCCGGCCTTCTTGCCGACCAGACCGTAGCGCCAGCCGTCGATGATGCCGCCCTGCGCGAGCTGGATGACCAGCGGCGTCTTGCGGTCGTAGGAGTTGTCGAAGACCTTCGCCGTGGCCCAGATCTGGCCCAGGTAGTTGGCCTGGATGTAGTCGTTCTCCGCGACCGTCTGGCCATTGCCCGCGATGACCGTCCTGACCGCGAGGTCCTTCGACGGCTCACCGGTGCCCTTGGCGACGGTCGGCTTCTCCCCGAATTTCGTACCGGCGGTGATCGCCGGCAGCGGACCGTCGACGATCTTCGGCGGAGGCGGCGCGGAGGCCGCGGCGGAGGCCGAAGGCGACGGGCTGTTGCTGGACTTGGCCGTGTCTGACTTGCCGTCGTCACCGCATCCGGCAAGTGTGACCAGTCCAGCGGGTACGGCGAGAAGGAGTGAGCGTCGGCGCACGGTGGGGGCCTCGTATCGGTCGATCTTGGTTGATGGCGTGCGCGCAACTCTACGACGTGAGAAGGGCGCCGTACGGAAAACGTACGGCGCCCCGCGTTGCGTTCCGCTTCACAGGCGGAACGCCCGGCTCACATTCCGGCGATGAGCTTCTCCACCCGGTCGTCCACCGAACGGAACGGGTCCTTGCACAACACCGTGCGCTGTGCCTGGTCGTTGAGCTTCAGGTGCACCCAGTCGACGGTGAAGTCGCGGCGCTGTTCCTGAGCGCGCCGGATGAAGTCGCCACGCAGCCGCGCCCGAGTGGTCTGCGGCGGTACCGACTTGCCCTCGAAGATCTTCAAGTCGTTGCAGATCCGAGCGGCTTGTCCCTTCCTCTCCAGCAGGTAGTAGAGGCCACGACGGCGATGGATGTCGTGGTAGGCGAGGTCTATCTGCGCGACCCGCGGGTGCGACATGGTCATGTTGTGCTTGGCCCGGTACCGCTCGATGAGCTGGTACTTCATGACCCAGTCGATCTCGGTGCCGATCCGGTCGAGGTCCTCGGCCTCGATCGAGTCGAGCACGCGACCCCACAGTTCGAGGACCTGTTCGACCGTTCCGGTGCGGATGCCGCGGCGGTCGACGAAGTCCACGGCCTTCTCGTAGTACTCGCGCTGCACCTCGAGCGCGGAGGCCTCACGGCCGCTGGCGAGCCGCACCTTGCGGCGGCCCGTGATGTCGTGGCTGACCTCACGGATCGCCCGAATGGGGTTCTCCAGGGTGAGGTCACGCATGACGGTGCCCGCCTCGATCATGCGCAGCACGAGGTCGGTGGCGCCGACCTTGAGGAGCATGGTCGTCTCGGACATGTTCGAGTCGCCGACGATGACGTGCAGCCGGCGGTAGCGCTCGGCGTCCGCGTGCGGCTCGTCACGCGTGTTGATGATGGGCCGGGAGCGGGTCGTCGCGGAACTGACACCCTCCCAGATGTGCTCGGCTCGCTGGCTGACGCAGTAGACGGCACCGCGCGGTGTCTGCAGCACCTTGCCGGCACCGCACAGCAACTGCCTCGTGACGAGGAACGGAATGAGGATGTCCGCGAGTCGGGAGAACTCCCCGTGCCGGGCCACCAGATAGTTCTCGTGGCACCCGTAGGAGTTGCCCGCCGAGTCGGTGTTGTTCTTGAACAGGTAGACGTCGCCCGCGATTCCTTCCTCGTGCAGGCGTCGTTCGGCGTCCACCAGGAGTCCTTCGAGAATGCGCTCGCCGGCCTTGTCGTGGGTGACGAGCTCCGTCACGTTGTCACATTCGGGTGTCGCGTATTCCGGATGTGATCCCACGTCGAGATAGAGGCGGGCACCGTTCCGCAGAAAGACATTACTGCTGCGGCCCCATGACACGACACGGCGGAAGAGGTACCGCGCCACCTCGTCGGGAGACAGGCGACGCTGTCCCCTGAACGTACACGTGACGCCGTACTCGTTCTCCAGCCCGAAAATGCGGCGGTCCATGACTGAACATTACGCCCGATCCCCTGAGCTGAAACGGGGTTCGACGGCACGGTTTGGATCATTTTCCGATGACACCGCAACGACCGCACCCCTGCCGGTAGCTGCGAGGACCCGCCCCGTGGCCAGCAGAACCACCAGCGCGGCGACGCCCGCGACCCCCGGAACGGCGAAGCCCCGGGCCGCCCCGCCCGACTCGACGACAGGCCCCGCGATGCCCGTTCCGACCGACGCGCCCACGGTGAACGTCGTCACGAGCCAGGAGAAGGCCTCGGTGACGGTGCCCGTCGGAGCGTGCCGGTCGACCAGCACGAACGCGCAGGCGATGCAGGGTGCGAGGAACACTCCGGCCAGCGTCGTCAGAGCGGTCATGGCGACCGGTCCCGGAACCAGCATCAGCGGGACGTAACACACCGCCAGAAGGGCGACGAGCACCCGCAGTCGCCGCTCCGGGGCGCCGCCCCACCGGCGCGCGCCGTAGACCACACCGCCGAGCAGCGCGCCCAGGCCGATGCCCGCCATCAGCCAGCCGTACACGACGTCCCCGCCGTGCCCGTCGGCGTACGACACCGCGGCGACCGTGATCGAGCCGATCGCCATGCCGACGAACAGCAACGCGCCGAGCAGGGCCAGCAGCCCCGGTGAGCGCAGGGCGCCGAGCCAGTGCGCCTCGCGCGGAGCCGACCGCCACGCGCGCGAGGGCGGCGAGAGGACCACGGAGAGGGCCCCCAGGACACCGATGACGCTCAGGATGAGCAGCGCGGCCCGGGCGGACCAGAGCGAGACGCACAGGGTCACGAACAACGGCCCGACGGTGAACATCACCTCCTGCGCCACGGCGTCCATCGCGTACGCGGTGTGCACCTGCTCCTCCTTGCGCAGGACGGAGGGCCACAGCGCCCGCAGGCCCCCCTCCAGGGGAGGCGTGAACAGCCCGGCCACGGCCATCGCGGCACAGGCGAGCACCGGCCGGTCCGTCCCGACGAAGGCGAAGACGCCCATCCCGAAGGCCGAGACGAGCGCAGCGGGCAGCTGCACCCGCGGTTGCCCGCGGAGGTCCACGAGCCGTCCGAGCAGGGGCTGTCCCACCGCGTTGGCCACCCCGTACACGGCGGCGAGCGCGCCCGCCAGGCTGTAGGTGCCGCCCTCGGCCCGGACGAACAGCACGACGGCGATGGCCGCGGTGGCGTTCGGCAGCCGCCCCACGAGCGTGCCGACGAGCAGCCGGGCTGCGTGCCTCGCCCTGAGAATCTCCAGGTATCCCGCGGCCATGTCGAGCCCTTCTCGTAGTGCGCGACGTCGAAGTGTTACGTATAACGTCTCCACCATACGTACCATGTGCGCTGTCCGGGAGTCCAGACGAAGGAGCAGGCCGACGGTGGCAAGAGGTAGTACGCGCCCCACGAGCCGGGACGTCGCCCAGGCCGCCGGGGTCTCCCAGGCGGCGGTCTCCCTGGTGCTGGGCGACAAATGGCGCGGCCGGGTCTCCGAGGCCACGGCGGAACGCGTCCGGGACGCGGCCCAGGAGCTCGGCTACCGCCCGAACCTGGCCGCCCGCAACCTCCGCCTCGGCCGCACCCGCACCGTCCTCCTGGTGGTCCCCGCGCTCACCACGGAGTTCTTCGCGGGCGTCTACACCGGCGCGGCCCGGGTGGCCGCCGAGCACGGCTTCGGCGTCGTCCTGTACCCCTCCCCCGAAGGCATCGGCCCCGCCCGCGACCCCTTCGGCTCCGCCCAGGCCGCCCTCGACGGCGTGATCGCCTCCTCCATGGCGGCCGACGCCCTCACGGCGATCCGCGGCGACCAGCTCCCCCTGGTCATGCTCGACAGCGACCCGGCCGGCAGCCAGGGCGCGGCGACCGTCAACCTCGACATCAAGGACGGCGTACGCCAGGTCACCGGCCACCTCCTGGAACTGGGCCACCGCCGCTTCCTGCACCTCGCGGCCGACATCCCGTCCTGGACCTTCGAGGTCCGCGCCCAGGAACTGGCCGCCCACCTCTCCGCGGTCCCCGGAACCGACCTGCGGACCGCCAGGGCACCCATCTCCTTCGAGGACGCCCTCGCGGCGGCCCAGACCGCGCTCTCCGCCCCCGGCCCACGCCCCACGGCCGTGATCTGCGACGACGACAAACTGGCCGCGGGCGCCTACAAGGCGGCCCGCCGCCTCGGCCTGCGCATCCCGGACGACATCTCCATCACCGGCCTGGACGACCTCGCCCTGGCCCGCGCCCTCGACCCGGAACTCACCACCGTCCGCCTGGACGCGGAACGCTTCGGGGAACAGGGGATGAAGGCCCTCCTCGCCGTCCTGGACGGCCGCACACCCCCCCAGGGGGACATCCCGGTCGAACTGGTCGTACGAGGCTCCACGGCCCCGCCAGGCTCGTAGACGCCACCGCTGTCACCACCGGGCCCACGGACCCGAACCGGCACACGGAAGGGGCCGCGCCGGCATGCACCGGGGCGGCCCCTTCCGTGTAAGCACCCTACGGACGGGCGCGAGGTCGAACCACGACCTCACTCGTCGTCGTCGGCGTCCTCGGCCTCCGTCGCGGTCTCCGCTCCCCCGGCCTCCAGCAGCCGGCCCAGCTGACGGCCGACGATCCGCTTGAACTTCCGCTTCTGCGGGCGCGTCCGGTCCAGCACCGCGACCTCCAGCCGCTCCGCGGGAATCTCCCGCTCGCCGCCGTTGGGCTCCCGGGACAGCGACTGAACGGCCAGCTTCAGCGCCTCCGCCAGCGACATCCCGTCCTGGTGCTGGGTGTCCAGATAGGTACTGATCTGCTCGGCATTGCCGCCGACGGCGACCGAACCGTGCTCGTCGACGATCGAACCGTCGTGCGGCAGCCGGTAGATCTGGTCGCCCTCGGGCGTCTCGCCGACCTCGGCGACCACCAGCTCCACCTCGTACGGCTTCTCCGCCGCCGACGAGAAGATCGTGCCCAGCGTCTGGGCGTACACATTGGCGAGACCGCGGGCGGTCACGTCGTCACGGTCGTACGTGTAGCCCCGCAGGTCGGCGTAGCGCACGCCGCCGATCCGCAGGTTCTCGTACTCGTTGTACTTGCCGGCGGCCGCGAAGCCGATCCGGTCGTAGATCTCGCTGAACTTGTGCAGCGCGCGGGACGGGTTCTCGCCGACGAACACAATGCCGTCGGCATACTGCAGCACGACCAGGCTGCGGCCACGGGCGATGCCCTTGCGGGCGTACTCCGCCCGGTCGGCCATGGCCTGCTGGGGTGAGACATAGAACGGCGTCGACACCGGTTATCCGTCCCTTTCTGTCGAAGTCACTGGATCACCTGGAAAATGAGACCGGTCTCAGAGCAGCGCGGCGCGCGGGCCGTCGGGCTGCTCAAGTCGCCGCTCCAGGATCAAGCGGGCGATCTCGGAGGACTCCTCGTCGGTGAGCCGGCGGAAGCCGCTCTCGGTGATCACGGTGACGATCGGGTAGATCCGGCGCGCGACATCGGGACCACCGGTCGCCGAGTCGTCGTCGGCAGCGTCGTACAGGGCCTGGATGACCAGCGTCGTGGCCTGGTCCTCGGTCAGGTCCTTGGCGTAGAGCTTCTTCATGGCGCTGCGCGCGAAGAGCGAGCCGGAGCCCGTGGCCGCGTAGCCGTGCTCCTCGGAGCGGCCGCCGGTCACGTCGTAGGAGAAGATGCGGCCCTTGTCGCGGTCCACGTCGAAGCCCGCGAAGAGGGGCACCACGGCGAGGCCCTGCATGGCCATGCCGAGGTTGGAACGGATCATCGTGGACAGGCGGTTCGCCTTGCCCTCCAGCGAGAGCTGGGCGCCCTCCACCTTCTCGAAGTGCTCCAGCTCCAGCTGGAACAGCTTCACCATCTCGACGGCCAGACCCGCCGTACCGGCGATGCCCACCGCCGAGTACTCGTCGGCCGGGAACACCTTCTCGATGTCGCGCTGCGCGATGACGTTCCCCATCGTGGCCCGCCGGTCGCCGGCGAGGACGACCCCGCCGGGGAACGTGACGGCGACGATGGTCGTGCCGTGCGGGGCCTCGATCACACCCTGGACGGGCGGCAGTTGCCGCTTGCCCGGCAGCATCTCCGGCTGGTGCTCGGACAGGAAGTCCATGAAGGACGACGACCCGGGCGTCAGGAAGGCAGCCGGTAGACGCCCGGTGCTACGAGTGTTGGCTTCCACGCGTTTCCCTCCAGGTAGGCGGCAGCCCGACGAACAGCGTCGGGATCATCTCCCAACTTGCCGATGGTCGAATTGCAGTTGAAGCACAGTACGCCACGGACACTACCCGTCTTGTGGCAGTGATCCACATGAACGGCAGGAGCTTTCAAGCAGATCACGCAGAGCCCCTTTTGAGAGGCGACCATCGCGTCGCGCTGGGCTTCGGTGAGGCCGTAGTGGCGTTTCAGATGATCCTCGCGCGCCCTGATGGCCCTGCACCGGGTGGACAGGTCGCCCGATGCCGACGCGTTTCGATGCCACTCGCTGTGCGGCTTCACCTCCCCGCAGGTTCGGCACTGTTTGTGCCCCTCGGGGATGTCCACCTGCTCGCGCACCGTCTTGCCGAGGGCTTCCCTGCGCCGCCGGTAGTGCGCGGCCGAACAGTCCGCCACGCACTCCCGACAACGCACTTGCAG
Organism: Streptomyces sp. NPDC005141; assembly: GCF_053599975.1. Taxonomy (NCBI): domain Bacteria; kingdom Bacillati; phylum Actinomycetota; class Actinomycetes; order Kitasatosporales; family Streptomycetaceae; genus Streptomyces; species Streptomyces sp. NPDC005141. The sequence continues at coordinate 186,503 of NZ_JBSFYW010000009.1, forward strand.
CCCATCACACCGGTTCCTGTCAGCGGTGAACGAATCGAACGGCAGGCGCCGCCCGCATCCGGTGCATCGCTTCACTTCGAGCAGGCCCGGCGTGTCCGCTATTGACCGCCTTTTTGCACAAATGACCGAACGAAGTCCTCGGCGTTCTCCTCGAGGACATCATCGATCTCGTCCAGAACCGAGTCGACGTCGTCGCTCAGCTTCTCCTGGCGTTCCTTGAGGTCGTCGGTCGCCTGTGCGTCCTGCGCCTGCTCCTCGACCTCCTCGGTGGAACGCGTCGCCTTCTGCTGTCCGCCGCCGGTGTCCTTGGTCGCCATAACCCTCACCCCGCTCGGTTCGACGTTCTTGATCAGACCCTACAAGCAGGGTCCGACATCGGCCCCGCAGTTTGTCCAACGTACGGGGGCCACCTCGATGATTCCCGTACGCCGGGTATTCCACCCTGTCCGGCCCCTGGCCGTCCGGGCGGAAGCTCAGTTGCCCGACAGGACCCTGACCAGGTCCTCGGCCGTACGGCACCGGTCCAGGAGTTCCTTGACGTGATTACGCGTTCCGCGAAGCGGCTCCAGGGTTGGAACGCGCTGCAGCGAATCCCGGCCCGGCAGATCGAAGATCACCGAGTCCCAGGAGGCCGCCGCCACGTCGTCCGCGTACTGCTCCAGGCAGCGTCCGCGGAAGTACGCCCGGGTGTCCTCCGGAGGCTTCGTACGGGCCCGCTCGACCTCGCTCTCGTCCAGCAGGCGCTTGATCCTGCCTCGGGCCGCGAGACGGTTGTAGAGGCCCTTCTCGGCGCGTACGTCCGCGTACTGGAGGTCGACCAGGTGCAGCCGGGCCGCGTCCCAGTCGAGGCCGTCACGACGCCGGTAGCCCTCCATGAGCTCCCGCTTGGCGACCCAGTCGAGCTCTCCGGAGAGGCTCATCGGATCGTTCTCCAGGCGGTTCAGGGTGTCCTCCCAGCGCAGCAGGACGTCCTTGGTCTGTTCGTCGGCGTCCGCCCCGAACCGCTCCTCGACGTACTTGCGCGAGAGCTCGAAGTACTCCATCTGCAGCTGCACCGCGGTGAGTGTGCGTCCGCTGCGGAGCGTGACCAGTCGCTTGAGGGTCGGGTCGTGGGAGACCTGGTGGAGGGTGCGTACGGGCTGGTCGACGGCCAGGTCGACGGCGATGAAGCCGTCCTCGATCATGGAGAGGACCAGTGCCGTCGTGCCGAGCTTCAGATAGGTCGAGATCTCGGAGAGGTTCGCGTCTCCGATGATCACGTGCAGCCGGCGGTACTTCTCCGCGTCCGCGTGCGGCTCGTCCCGGGTGTTGATGATGGGGCGCTTGAGTGTCGTCTCGAGGCCCACCTCGACCTCGAAGTAGTCGGCTCGCTGGCTGAGCTGGAAGCCGTGCTCGTGCCCGTCCTGACCGATACCGACGCGGCCCGCTCCGGTGACGACCTGGCGTGAGACGAAGAACGGTGTCAGGTGCCGCACGATGTCCGAGAACGGGGTCTCCCGCTTCATCAGGTAGTTCTCGTGCGTGCCGTACGAGGCGCCCTTGTTGTCGGTGTTGTTCTTGTAGAGGTGGATCGGCTGGGCGCCCGGGAGCTGGGCCGCCCGCTCCGCGGCCTCCGCCATGATCCGCTCGCCGGCCTTGTCCCACAGGACCGCGTCCCGCGGATTGGTGACTTCGGGGGCGCTGTACTCAGGGTGCGCGTGGTCGACGTACAGCCGGGCCCCATTGGTGAGGATGACATTGGCGAGGCCGATGTCCTCGTCGGTGAGCTGACTGGAATCGGCGGTCTCCCGGGCGAGGTCGAAGCCTCGTGCGTCCCGCAGCGGGTTCTCCTCCTCGAAGTCCCAGCGGGCGCGGCGCGCCCGGTGCATCGCCGCCGCGTAGGCGTTGACGATCTGGGACGAGGTGAGCATGGCATTGGCGTTGGGGTGACCGGGGACGGAGATCCCGTACTCCGTCTCGATGCCCATTACTCGCCGTACGGTCATGCGGCCCTCCTTGCCGGCGGCGCCCTCGGTCGGGGGCGCTGCTCAAGTACCGCTGGCGCTCCGGTGCGTGTGCGGTGCCCGTCCCCGCACTTCGCGACTCGGCGGTACGAAAGAGCCTAGAACGCCTTTGCGCTGGTGGGGAGATCATTTGCGTCATTGCTGTGGTCCGGCCATGTCCTGAAAAACAGTCGGCTGCGGGTACCCGCCGAGGGCACCCGCAGCCGCCCTGTCTTTTACAGGTACTGACCGGTGTTGGCCACCGTGTCGATGGAGCGTCCGGTGTCCGCGCCCTGCTTTCCGGTGATGAGCGTACGGATGTAAACGATCCGTTCGCCCTTCTTTCCGGAGATCCTGGCCCAGTCGTCCGGGTTGGTGGTGTTCGGCAGGTCCTCGTTCTCCTTGAACTCGTCCACGCAGGCCTGGAGGAGATGGGAGACCCGAAGGCCCTTCTGGCTGTGTTCCAAGAAGTCCTTGATGGCCATCTTCTTGGCGCGTCCCACGATGTTCTCGATCATGGCGCCGGAATTGAAGTCCTTGAAGTAAAGGACTTCCTTGTCACCGTTGGCGTAGGTGACTTCCAGGAAGCGGTTCTCCTCCGACTCGGCGTACATCTGCTCCACGGCTGTCTGGATCATGCCGTGGACGGTGGCCGCCCTGTCGCCGCCGTGCTCTCCCACGTCCTCGGGGTGCAGCGGGAGACGCTCGGTGAGGTACTTCTGGAAGATGTCCTTCGCCGCTTCGGCGTCCGGGCGCTCGATCTTGATCTTCACGTCGAGTCGTCCGGGCCGCAGGATGGCGGGGTCGATCATGTCCTCACGGTTCGAGGCACCGATCACCACCACGTTCTGCAGGCCCTCCACGCCGTCGATCTCGGCGAGCAGCTGCGGGACGATGGTGTTCTCCACGTCCGAGCTGACGCCCGATCCACGGGTGCGGAAGAGGGACTCCATCTCGTCGAAGAAGACGATGACGGGTGTGCCCTCGCTGGCCTTCTCCCGTGCGCGCTGGAAGATGAGCCGGATCTGCCGCTCGGTCTCACCGACGTACTTGTTCAGGAGCTCGGGGCCCTTGATGTTGAGGAAGAAGCTCTTGCCGGTGGCCTGTCCGGTCACTTCGGCGACCTTCTTGGCCAGCGAGTTGGCCACGGCCTTGGCGATGAGCGTCTTTCCGCATCCGGGGGGCCCGTACAGCAGGACGCCCTTGGGCGGCCGCAGTTCGTGCTCCTTGAAGAGGTCGGGGTAGAGGTACGGGAGCTCGACCGCGTCGCGGATCATCTCGATCTGGCCGCCCAGACCGCCGATCTGCTCGTAGCCGATGTCCGGGACCTCTTCGAGGACGAGTTCCTCGACCTCGCTCTTGGGAACGATTTCGTAGACATATCCGGAACGGGGTTCGAGGAGCAGGGCGTCCCCGGGACGGATATTGACGTCCAGAAGCGGCTCGGCGAGCCGGACCACCCTTTCCTCGTCGGTGTGCCCCTGGACGAGGGCGCGCTCGCCGTCCTCCAGGATCTCCTTGAGGGTGACGATCTCGCCCAAGCTCTCGTACTCCATGGCCTCGACCACGTTGAGAGCTTCGTTGAGCATCACTTCCTGGCCACGCCTGAGCTCCTCGAGCTCCACGCTGGGGCTGACGTTCACCCGGAGCTTGCGGCCCCCGGTGAAGATGTCCGCCGTGCCGTCCTCATTCGCCGTGAGGAAGACACCGAAGCCCGCCGGCGGCTGCGCGAGCCGGTCGACCTCTTCCTTGAGGGCCACGATCTGGTCGCGGGCCTCACGGAGCGTGTTCGCGAGCCGCTCGTTCTGTGCGGACACGCCTGCCAGGTTCGTCTGCAACTCGACGATCCGCTCTTCGAGAATCCTCGTGTGCCGCGGAGAGTCGGCGAGCTTGCGTCGCAGGACGGCGATCTCCTGCTCAAGGTAGGCAATCTGCCCGGCGGGGTCATCGGACCCTCGTCCCGGGCGGATGCCGCGGTTCATGTCGTCGTCGTGGGCTGCCACGGTCCTCACCTCCTCCAAGGGGAGCTGGACGCTTCCAGACCCTACCTGGGTGGGTGTCGATTGAAACCCCTAGATCACAAAGACTGTAGGGGTGTGTCCGATCTTCACCCTTGCGCTCTCCCTCACGCCAGGGGAATACCCACCGAACATGATTGGGAAGCGGGCGGAGGTAGGGTCGAAGTGTTCAACACCCGTCAGAGCTGGCCCGATTCCCCAGTCTTCGGTCCGCTCGACGCAGAAAACGGCAGGAGAAATGACCGTGCAGCAGGAGGCCGGAGTCGACGGCGAGGCGCTTGAGGTCTGGATCGACCAGGATCTCTGTACCGGCGACGGGATCTGCGTCCAGTACGCGCCCGAGGTCTTTGAGCTGGACATCGACGGTCTGGCCTACGTGAAGAGCCCCGCCGACGAGCTGCTGCAGGCCGTGGGCGCCACAACGCCCGTACCGCTGCCGCTTCTGCGCGATGTGACCGACTCGGCGAAGGAGTGCCCGGGCGACTGCATCCATGTCCGTCGGGTTTCGGACAAGGTCGAGGTCTACGGTCCCGACGCGGAGTGACTTTTCGGGCACTCCGCGTCACCTGATGTCTGGTTTCTCACACCCTCCGCCGCGCGGAGGGTGTTTTCTTTCGTCCGGGCCTCGTGAGGGGGCGCTCACACGCTCCGTGCTTGGGGCGGTGTCGAGCGCACGAACGCGCCGCTCTTCCACTGCCACTTGGCGCTGTCCCTCACGTCGGGGCAGCAACTCGGCACGTCGGCCGAGGAGTAGCCGAGGAGCGTGGCGGTGACGGCTCCGTCGCGCACCGCGAAGTCCGTGACGCTCAGGCGGTCCTTGGGATCGACCAGGGTCGCCACGATCCTGGGTCGCTTCGCCCCCTCGGCCTGGGTGAGGACGTAGACGCCGCTGGGCGGGGTGCCCGAGCCGGCGTCGCAGCGGACGACGGCCACGGTCTCCGGGCGGCCGTCGCCGTCCAGGTCCCCGGAGGCCTTCTTCTCGACGAGCACTTTGGTGGGCCCGCAGGTGATCGGGAAGTCCACGCCGCTCGGATCGGGGGCGGCCGCCGGGGCTGCCGCCGGCTTCGCGCCGGCGCCGGGCTGGGCCGCCGTCGCGGGATCGGGCTGGATGATCGAGGACAGCGCCACGACTCCGGCGATGGCGGTGGCCGTGGCGACCCACTGGATGGGGCTGGTGTGCGTGTGTGCCAGTTCCGGGACGGCGGATTGCTGCACTAGGAGTGTCTCCCGTGAGGGCTGTGCCGGTGGGGGTGGGGGTGTCCCGCATGGTGCCACACGTCACAGCCTGGTGGAACGCCGGGGTCCAGACTTGTGAAGGGTTCCCGACGGAGTTCCTGCGCCGGGCCGGGGCTGTCCCGGTACGGCCCCGGCGGACGCGCCGGGAGGGAGTCCTGAAGGAGTCGCGGCCCGGTCCCTCGGTCGGCCTGCGGGCCGCCGCCGCGCGACCTCGCGCCGGACTCGGTGGATCTGTCGCCGGCCGGACCCGGGAAAGCCCGTCGGGGGCCTCCGGGCGGTCGGGTCACGCGCGCCGCAGGCACGTCGGCCGGGCCTCCGGCGGATTCCTGGGCAGCCCTGTCGGGCGGTCGGCTCACGGCGGCGGGAGCACCGTCGCGGCCTTCCGTGCGACCTGCCGGCAGGCTCGCGGACCCGTTCGCCGGGTTACCGACGACCCGTCAGCAACCTTGCGGGTGGCCTGCCGACGCGCTGCGCGGACCCGTCGGCCGGGCTCTCGGCGGAGTGCAGGCGGGCGGACGGGGCTCTGGTGGTGCGTCAACGGAAAAGCGATGTGGCCGAGTTCCCGGGATCGTCCGGGAACTCGGCCACATCGGCGGTGTGTTGGGTACGTCAGCGGGCGGCGCCGCCGTCGGCGTTCGGACCGGTGTAGTCCTCGCCGTACGCGCCCTTGGCGGGGCGGCGGCGGCGCATGGGCGGCTCGACTCCGTCCGCGAGGCGCCGGGCGGTGAGCAGGAAGCCGGTGTGGCCGATCATCCGGTGGTCCGGGCGGACGGCCAGGCCCTCGACGTGCCAGTTGCGGATCATCGATTCCCACGCGGTCGGCTCGTTGAAGGAGCCGATCTCGCGGATCGACTCGACGGTCCGCGCGAGCTGGGTGGTGGTCGCCACGTAGCAGCAGAGGATGCCGCCGGGAACGAGCGCCTTGGAGACGGACTCCAGGCATTCCCAGGGGGCGAGCATGTCGAGGATGACACGGTCGACGTCGGTGTCGCTCAGGTTGTCCTGGAGGTCGCCGACGGTGAGCTGCCAGGCGGGGTGCGGGCCGCCGAAGTAGCGCTCCACGTTCTGCTGGGCGATCTCGGCGAAGTCCTCGCGGCGCTCGTAGGAGTGCAGCATGCCCTGGTCGCCGATGGCGCGCAGCAGGAAGCTGCTGAGCGAGCCGGAGCCGACCCCCGCCTCCACGACGCGGGCGCCGGGGAAGATGTCGGCGAAGGCCAGGATCTGCCCCGCGTCCTTGGGGTAGACCACGGCGGCGCCGCGGGGCATGGACAGGACGTAGTCGGGGAGCAGGGGGCGCAGCGCGAGATAGGCGACGTTCCCCGTGGTGCGGACAACGCTGCCCTCGGGAGCACCGATCAGCTCGTCGTGGGGGAAGGAACCCTTGTGGGTGTGGAAATTCTTCCCGGCCTCGAGCGTGAACGTGTAGTGGCGGCCCTTGGGGTCGGTCAGCTGAACCTGGTCCCCGACCTTGAAGGGCCCGCGCCTGCGGGCGGCACCGGTCGGTTCGGACATGTGAACAGCCTACCGGTCCCGGGCAGGGCCGCCGACCACCGTCAGGAGGGCCGGGCCATGGCCTTCACGAAGGCCCGCTCCACGTCCGCGGCGGACAGGACGCCGTAGATCTCGCCGGAGTCCTCCACCACCAGGTACTCGGTGGCGGGGCTGGCGCGCAGGACGTCGAGGAGGTCCTCGCCGGCGAGTTCGGCGGAGACCCGCATGCCGTCGGTGAGGTCCTGGGCGAGGCCGCTGACGGCGACCCAGGGACGACGGTGCTCGGGTACGCCGACGATGGCGGCCTCGCGTACCAGGGAGAGCGGTTCGCCGTCGGCGTCGACGACGACCAGGGCGCGGGCGCCGACGTCGTTGGCGCGGCGCAGTGCCTCGGAGAGCGGGGTGCCGGTCTCGACGGGCACCGCGCGCCGGGTGAGCGAGCGGGCGCGCAGTTCCGGCAGGTGTTCGCGCAGCCGGGCCATCCGGAGGCTGTTGCCGGCGCCGGTCCAGATGATGGCCGCGAGGATGGCGGCGAGCAGGGCGTCCGTGACGGTGTCCATGCCGCCGAGGTCGTCGGGAGCGGCGCCGAGTGCCTCGGACTGGGTGAGCAGCGGCAGTCCGATCAGCACGGAGACGGCGAGGGCGCGGCCGACCCATGCGGCGGCGACGGTGCCGCTCATCGGCCTGCCGGTGATCTTCCAGACGACGGCCCGGAGCATCCGGCCGCCGTCGAGGGGCAGGCCGGGCAGCAGGTTGAAGGCGGCCACGATGAGGTTGGAGATCATCAGGCCGGCCAGCAGGACGCCGGGGACCGTGCCGGGCTCGACGGGGAGCATGGCGAGGTAGAAGACGCCGGACAGGACGAGGGAGAGGAGCGGGCCGACGAAGGCCAGCACGAACTCGCGGCCCGGGGTCTCGGCCTCCTTCTCGATCTCCGAGACACCGCCGAAGAACTGGAGCTGGATCCGGCGCACGGGCAGCTTGAAGCGGAGGGCCGCGACGGTGTGGGCGAGTTCGTGGACGAGTACGGAGGCGTAGAAGGCGACCGCGAAGAAGAGGGACACGAGGTAGCGGGCGGCGCCGAGTTCGGGCAGGACCCGGTCGAGCTGGCCGCCGAACACCCAGGTGATCAGGGCAGCGACGAGGAACCAGCTGGGTGCGACGTAGACGGGCACACCGAACGGCCGGCCCATCAGGAGTCCGCCGCCGGGCTCCTTCCTGCGGCGCGGGGGGCGTCCCTTGCCCTTGCGTGTGCGGGCGCGGGTCCGGTGGGCGTCGGTGAGGTCGTCACGGGCCGTGAAGGACGACGGCGGTTCGCCGTGGGGTTCGCCCGGGCCATCGGACGTCTCGCGGGGCTCGCCGTGGGCTCCGCTCTCCCCGGTGGCTTCGGTGGCGGCTGGGGCCTTCACCAGCGGGTCTCGGGATGCTTCGGTGCCGGAGGGCGACTCCGGTCCGGGCGCCGGGTCCTCCTCGGGCCCGGTCCGGTCATGAGCGGTGGTGCCGTCGTCGGCCCCGGTCCCGGAGTGGGCCAGGGAGCGGGAGCCGGTCTGTGCCCGGGCGGGCGTCTCGGTCTCGTCCCGGGCCGCGGTGTCCGCGTCGGTGTCCGCGTCGGTGTCCGGGTCGTTGTCCGGGTCGTTGTCCGCCTCGGTCGGGGCGTCGTGATCGGGGGCCGTGGGCGCCGGCCCGGTGGGGGTGTCGGGTCCGGCCGCTCCGGTGCGTGTGGCGTCGGCGGCCGGCCCGGCGGAGGCCCGGGGCCTCTCGGGGTGCTCGGTCGCCTCGCCGGTACCGGACCGCGGCTGCCCGCTCCCGCCGCTCTCGTCCACGATGTCCCCTCGTTCGAAGCGTCTCCCGCCCCCGGTCGCGCGGAGCAGGAGGGTCTGTGGTCGATGGTATGCGGCGGTCGCGGCACGTTCCGCCCCGGCACCCCCCCTGTTTTCCGCGCCGTCGCCCCGCCGGGACGGGGTCACTGTCAGTGGCGGGCCGTAGAGTCTGTCGTCATGGAAACCAGCACCGAGGGCGCGGCGCCCGACGAAGCGGCCGCGGCCACCGAAGCCGTCGCGCCCGCCGCCGACGGACCGGCCCCGGCGGTCGCGCGCGCGCCGGCCTCGCTGTCGCCCTCGCGTGCCAGTGACTTCATGCAGTGTCCGCTGCTGTACCGCTTCCGGGTGATCGACAAGCTGCCCGAGAAGCCGAGTGCGGCGGCGACCAGGGGCACCTTGGTGCACGCGGTCCTGGAGCGGCTTTTCGACGCCCCGGCCGTGGACCGGACCGCGCCGCGCGCCAAGTCGCTGATCCCCGGCCAGTGGGACCGGCTGCGGGAGAGCAGGCCGGAGGTCGTGGAACTGTTCGCCGACGATCCGGAGGGCGAGCGTCTCGCGGGCTGGCTCGCCGAGGCCGAGCAGCTGGTGGAGCGCTGGTTCACGCTGGAGGACCCGACGCGGCTCGAACCGGCGGAGCGGGAGCTGTTCGTCGAGGCGCGGCTCGATTCCGGGCTCACCCTGCGCGGCATCATCGACCGGGTCGACGTGGCCCCGACGGGCGAGGTCCGGATCGTCGACTACAAGACGGGAAAGGCGCCGCGGCCCGAGTACGCCGAGGGTGCCCTGTTCCAGATGAAGTTCTACGCCCTGGTGGTGTGGCGGCTGAAGCAGGTGGTCCCGCGCCGGCTCCAGCTCGTCTATCTCGGCAGCGGTGACGTGCTGACGTACGACCCGGTGATCGAGGACCTGGAGCGTGTCGAGCGCAAGCTGCTGGCCCTGTGGGACGCCATCCGGCTGGCGACGGAGACGGGTGAGTGGCGGCCGCGTCCCACCAAACTCTGCGGCTGGTGCGACCACCAGGCGGTATGCCCGGAATTCGGTGGTACTCCCCCGGTGTACCCGCTCCCGGTCAGGGTGCCCGAGTCCGGGGCCCGGGAGCAGGGCAGAATGGGGCCGGACTAGCGAAGACATCTCACGGAGCTAGGCGTCAAGCTGCCTCCGCAAGAAGGGAGGGGAACGCGGTTTGTTCGTCGAACAGTTCCCCTCGCTGGAGGCAGTG
>NZ_JBSFYW010000010.1:0-183550 GCF_053599975.1 Streptomyces sp. NPDC005141
GGGTCCGCCTCCGGACGTACTTGTCGGCGACATCCTTTCCGTGCACGGGAGTTACCTGACAGTAATCGCGGGTGATTTGACCCACCCTGGGTGGGGGCACCGCCCCTGGGGGATCTCCCCGGCCGGGCGTCTCAGCCCCGCCAGGGCAGCTCCGCCGTGATCCGGGTCGGGCCGGCCACCGGCGAGTCCACCACCAGAATCCCGTCCACCGCGTCGAGCCGCTCCGTCAGCCCCGCGAGGCCCGACCCCTCGGAGATGTCGGCCCCGCCGACGCCGTCGTCGGCGACCTGGATCATCAGCCGGTTCTCGACCCGCCACACATCCACGGTCGCCCGTGTCGCCCGCGCGTGCTTGCTGATGTTCTGGAGCAGCTCGGAGACGGTGAAGTAGGCGATCCCCTCGATCGCGGGCGCCGGCCGCGCCGGCAGATCCACCTCCACCTGCACCGGAACCGTGCAGCGCGAGGCCACCGCGGACAGCGCGGCGTCGAGCCCGCGGTCGGTCAGCACCGCCGGATGGATACCGCGCGCGAGATCCCGCAGCTCCTGCAGTGCCGTCTTGACCTCGCCGTGCGCCTCGTCCACCATCCGCGCCGCGGCCTGCGGGTCCTCGGTCAGCTTCTCCTTGGCGAGCCCCAGATCCATCGCCAGGGCGACGAGCCGGGCCTGTGCGCCGTCGTGCAGATCGCGCTCGATCCGGCGCAGATCGGCGGCGGCCGTGTCGACCACGACCCCCCGGTCCGACTCCAGCTCCACCACACGCGTGGCCAGCCGCGAGGGGCCGAGCAGCCCGTGCACCATCAGCCGGTCCACGCTCGTCAGCGCCCGCACGATCCACGGGGTCGCCATCGTGAAGAGCAGCCCCACCAGCGCGGTCACCGTGATCTCGAACGGGTTGTCCAGATAGATCGAGTGCGTCCCGTCGCCGTACAGCTGGAGTCCGTCCTGACCGCCGTACATCGGGAAGATCCAGAACCACAGCGGATACGTCAGCAGCGCCCACCCGTACGCCCAGAAGTTCAGAGCCACGACGAAGGAGAACACCGACCACGGGAACTGGACCACCGCGTACAGCAGGTGCCGCCACGACGTGCCGCTCTTGAGCACGGCGCCCATCCACGCCATCGCCCCGTGCTTCTTCATCCTGAGCGGCTCGGGCTCGGCCACCTCGACACCGAGCAGCCCCCGCGCCCGCGCCCGCTCCAGCGAGCCGAAGCCGCGGCAGCCGGCCAGCGCCGCGGCGAGCACCGGTACGCCGAGGAAGGTGATCAGCAGGCCCGCGCCGAGCGAGACCATCGTGACGGCGAACGTGAACATGATGATCCCGAGCGGCAGGCCCAGCATCACGTAGCCGAACTCACGCCAGCTGCGGGCCTCGATCGGCGCCCGCAGCGGGGCCGGGAGACGGTGCCGCCGCTCGTCGGCACCCGCCCCGCCGAATCCGGGCCCGCTCCGGTGCCCGTATCCGTGTCCGTAGTCCGTGGCCATCGGTCCGTCCGTTCTCTCGTCTCGTCCTGCGCCTCGACTCGTCCTGCGCGTCGGCTCGTACCTCAACCCTGCCGTCCGGGACGCCCGCCGGCCATGGAGCGGATCGGCGTCTTGGACCGGGGGTTTTCCCTACCTCGGCGGACGTGGGCGGGCCCGTCTGCCGCGCGGGCTCGTGCTACCGGTCCCGCCACGGCAGTTCGGCCGTGATGACCGTCGGGCCGCCCACCGGTGACTCGACGACGAACAGTCCGTCCACCGCGCCGAGCCGGTCCGCGAGCCCCGCGATACCCGTACCGCCGTCGAGTCCCGCCCCGCCGCGGCCGTCGTCCGAGACCTGGATGAGCAGGCGCGCGTCCGTCCGCCAGACGTCGACGGACGCGGACCTCGCCCCGCTGTGCTTGCTGACGTTCTGCAGCAGCTCGGAGACCGTGAAGTACGCGATGCCCTCGATGGCGGCGGCCGGCCGCGTCTCCAGTTCGGCCGTCACCTTCACGGGCACGGTGCACCGCGAGGCGATCGCGGACAGGGCGGCGTCCAGACCCCGGTCGGTGAGGACCGCCGGGTGGATGCCCCGGGCCAGATCCCGCAGTTCCTGAAGGGCCAGTTTCACCTCGCCGTGCGCCTCGTCGACCATCGACGCCGCGGCGTCGGGGTCCTCCAGAAGCTTCTCCTTCGCCAGGCCGAGCCCCATCGCGAGATTGACGAGCCGGGCCTGCGCCCCGTCGTGCAGATCGCGCTCGATCCGGCGCAGATCGGCGGCGGCCGTGTCGACCACGACCCCGCGGTCCGACTCCAGTTCGGCGATGCGGCGCTCCAACTCGTCGGAGGGCGACAGCAGCCCGCGCACCATTGCCCGGTCCACGTTCGTCAGCCCCCGCGCGATGAACGGCAGTACCGGCCACAGTACGAACAGCGACACGAGCGTGATCGTGAACGTGGCGATGCCCCAGGGCAGCCGTATGAGGTCGTACAGCACCGCCCGCCAGCCCACCGGGTCCTTCAGACTCGACCACAGCCAGCCGAAGAAGCCGGTCCTGCGCACCGGCAACGGGCTCGGCTCGTCGATCCGCAGCCCCAACAGCCGCCGCGCCCGCGCCCGCTCCGCCTTGCCCAGCTGCCGAGAACCCCGCAGCCCGGCCGCGAGCAGGGGCAGCCCGACGACCGTCACCGCGAGCCCCGCGCCCGTGGCCAGCATCGTCACCACGTACACGAACCCGACGATCGAGGCCGGCAGATTCACCAGGAGATGGGAGATCTCCTTCCACGTCTGCGGTTCGAGGGCGAATCGTACGGTGGGCGGCCGGTCATCTTCGGACGGATCGTCCGGCGGACTGGCGGGCGTGATGCGTTCGGTCATATCCGCTACCCTGCCCGGCGGCGCGCCGCCGCGCCATGAGGTGGGCCGCCGCGATGCACTGGGGAAAACCCCACCCCCAGGGGTGACGGCAGGACGTGACGCCGAGATGCTCCCGGGCCATGTTCACACCGTGAGACGTGAACGCGTCCCCGGTGGCCGAGGGATGGTCGAGGCGTGACGGGCTGCTTACGCTCTCTTTAGCAGGCCCTAGACTCCCGTCCGTACAGATCGTCGAACACGGCGCATCACAGAGTGCGCGACGGCGCACGACGGGGCGCAACGAGGTCAGGGAGTGAGGGGCTGACGTGCCGGAACCGACCGTTGTCACGGCGACCGGAACTGTCGTCGCGGCGGACTACTTCCAGTCCTACTCGGTCGTCGGACTGCTCGCCGTGGTGGGCGTGCTGTTCGTCGCCGTAGCCTTCGGGGCCGGCCGCCTGCTGCGGCCCGTGGTCCCCACCCCCGAGAAACTCCTGACGTACGAGTGCGGCGTCGACCCGGTCGGCGAGGGCTGGGCCCACACCCAGGTCCGCTACTACGTGTACGCCTTCCTCTACGTCATCTTCGCCGTCGACTCGATCTTCCTCTTCCCCTGGGCCACGGTCTTCGCCGCTCCCGGCTACGGCGCCGCGACGCTGGTCGAGATGTTCATCTTCCTCGGCTTCCTGGCCGTGGGCCTGCTGTACGCATACAAGAAGGGCGTCCTGACATGGACGTGACCCCCTCCACCCCGGAACAGCCGGTGCTGCTGCCCGAGCCGAAGCGGCTCGGCGCGCTCGCCCGCCTCGCCCCCGAGCCCATGAAGGTGGTCCTGAACTGGGGCCGCCGCTACTCGCTCTGGGTCTTCAACTTCGGCCTCGCCTGCTGCGCGATCGAGTTCATCGCAGCGTCGATGGCCCGCCACGACTTCATCCGCCTCGGCGTGATCCCGTTCGCGCCGGGCCCGCGCCAGGCCGACCTGATGGTGGTGTCGGGCACCGTCACGGACAAGATGGCGCCCGCCGTCAAACGCCTGTACGAGCAGATGCCCGAACCGAAGTACGTCATCTCCTTCGGCGCCTGCTCCAACTGCGGCGGCCCCTACTGGGACTCCTACTCCGTCACCAAGGGCGTCGACCAGATCATCCCCGTCGACGTCTACGTCCCCGGGTGCCCGCCCCGCCCCGAGGCCCTGCTCCAGGGCATCCTCAAGCTCCAGGAGAAGATCGCCCGGGAGTCGCTGGGGGAGCGGTACGGGTCCGACGCGCCGCGACCGTCGGCCGCAGCGCTCCAGAGCGGCCTGGTGAAGCCCCCGGTCCCTTCGGCGACGAGCGTTCCGGGGACGGATGCGACCGCTCCCGGTGAGGAGGACCGATGACCGTCGGCTGGCTTCCCGGCCCCGCCGAGGAACTCTTCGGCCCCGACGCCACGGCCGAGGAGTCGTACGAGGTCCTGACGGTCGACGTACCCCCGGCGTCCTGGATCGCGGCCCTGGAGACGGCCCGTGACACGCTGGGCTGCACCTATTTCGACTGGCTGAGCGCCGTCGACGAACCCGGCACGGGCTTCCTCGTCTCGGCCCACGTCGTGGCCCTGTCCCCGGTACGCCGCCTCCTCGTCCGTACGACCGTCCCGCACGCCACCCCGGTCCTCCCGTCGGCGGTCTCCGTCTACGCGGGCGCCGCCTGGCACGAGCGCGAGACCCACGAGATGTTCGGGGTGGCCTTCGAGGGGCACCCCGGCCTCGACCCCCTGCTCCTGCCGGAGGGCTTCGAAGGCCATCCCCTGCGCAAGGACTTCGTCCTGGCCGCCCGCGTGGCCAAGGCCTGGCCCGGCGCGAAGGAACCCGGCGAGTCCGAGCACGGCGGCCCGAAGCGCCGCCAGATGCTTCCGCCCGGCGTTCCCGACCCCAACGAGTGGGGCCCGCTCAAGGGCCAGCTCCCCCCGGCCCCGTCCCGCCCGGCCCGCGGCGCGGCCCGCCCGGCCGGCGACCGCCCGGTGCGCAGGGCCCGCACGGCGGGGGAGGGGTCGGCCAGTCAGGCGCCTGCCGCTCCTGCCGCCGCACCCGCCGACGCGGGTACGTCCGGCGCGTCCGCCGGGGCCATGGACGCGGGTGCGGCTTCCGCGGGGGCGGGTGCCGCCTCCGGTGCGGAGGCCGCGCGGCCCGCGCGCAGAGCCCGCAGCGCGAGCCAGGGCTCGGCGACCCAACGGGCACAACAGACAGCGCCTGCGCCTTCAGATCCAACGCCCACCGCGGAACCGGCGGCAGCTGCGCAAGTGACGCCTGCTGCGGAGCCGACGGCTCCCGCCGGGCCGACGCCCACTGCGGAACCGACGCATGCTGCGGAGCCGAAGGTTCCTGTCGGGCCGACGGCTGGTGCGCAAGTGGCGCCCACTGCGGAGCCGACGCCTGCTGCGGAGCCGACGGTTCCTGCCGGGCCGACGGCTGGTGCGCAAGTGGCGCCCACTGCGGAACCGGCGCCTGCTGCGGAGCCGACGGTTCCTGCCGGGCCGACGGCTGGTGCGCAAGTGGCGCCCACTGCGGAGCCGACGCCTGGTGCGGAACCGACGCCTGCTGCGGAGCCGACGGCTCCCGCCGGGCAGACGCCCACTGCGGAACCGGCGGCTTCGGCCGAGGCGACCTCTCCGGCGAGTACCCCTCGGGCAGCCGGGCCCGACTCGGCGACGAGGCCCGTCAGAAGGCCTGCCGCACCGCGCAGCTCCGACGCTCCTTGGCACCAGGCGAAGCCCGCGTTCGAGGACCCGGAGCCGAAGGCGGAGCGGAGACCGGCGCCGGAAACGACGCCGGAGTCCCAGCCCGAGGGGACGGCGGAACCGACCCCCGAGGTGAAGTCCGCGGGGACCCCTGAACCGATCCCTGAGGCGAAGCCCGAGGCGAAAGCCAAGCCCGCCCCGGATTCCGGGCGGGAGTCCGAGCCCCGGCGGGAGCCGGAGCCCGAGTCCCCGTCGGACTCCGAGTCGGCGTCCGGCTCCGAGCCGGCGTCCGATCAGGAGCCGAACGTGAACCCCGGCCCCGGTTCGAAGCCCGGCCCCACCCTCGGTTCGAAGCCCGCCCCCACCCCTGACGACCCCTCCGGAGGTACGCAGTGAACGACGCTCTCGACGTCGCCCTACGCCTCCTTGTCGTCTTCGTCGTGTTCCTGACGTTCCCCCTGATCGTCGGCCAGACCGAGCACAAGGTGATGGCCCACATGCAGGGCCGCCTCGGCCCGATGTACGCGGGCGGCTTCCACGGCTGGGCCCAACTCGTCGCGGACGGAGTCAAGTTCGCGCAGAAGGAAGACATCGTCCCCACGGGCGCGGACCGCCGTATCTTCCAGATCGCCCCGGCCGTGGCCCTCCTCCCGTACCTCCTGGTCCTCCTCACCATCCCCATCGGCCCGGGCGAGGGCGCGGTCGGAGAGGTCGTCGACGCGGGCATCTTCTTCGTCCTCGCCGTCATGGGCGTGGGCGTCCTCGGCTCGCTCATGGCGGGCTGGGCGTCGGCCAACAAGTTCTCCCTCCTCGGCGGCCTCCGCACCGCCGCCCAGCTCCTCGCGTACGAACTCCCGATGCTGCTGACCGCGGCCTCGGTCGCGATGGCGGCCGGCACGGTCTCGCTCCCGGGCATCGTGGACGCCTTCGAGTGGTGGTGGCTGCCCTGGCAGATCGTCGGCGCGATCGTGTTCTTCGTCGCCGGTCTCGCCGAACTCCAACGGCCCCCCTTCGACATGCCCGTCGCCGACTCCGAGATCATCTTCGGCGCCTACACCGAGTACACCGGCCTGCGCTTCGCCCTGTTCCTGCTCGCCGAGTACGCCGGAATCGTCGTCCTGTGCGGCCTGACCACCGTCCTCTTCCTGGGCGGCTGGCACGGCCCCTGGGGTGCCGACGGCCTCGGCTGGGTCTGGACCTTCCTGAAGGCCGCGATCCTCGCCTTCGTCGTCATCTGGCTCCGCGTCACCTACCCCCGCCTGCGCGAGGACCAGCTCCAGAAACTCTCCTGGACCCTCCTCGTCCCTCTGTCCCTCGCCCAGATCGCCCTCACCGGCATCGTCAAGGTGGTGATCGCGTAACCATGGCTCCCATCCCTGGCTCCGGCCTCGCCAAGGGCCTGGCCGTCACCCTCCGCACGATGACGAAGAAGACCGTCACCGCGCAGTACCCGGACGCCCAGCCCGAACTCCCGCCCCGCACCCGCGGCGTCATCGGCCTCTTCGAGGAGAACTGCACGGTCTGCATGCTGTGCGCCCGCGAGTGCCCGGACTGGTGCATCTACATCGACTCCCACAAGGAGACGGTCCCAGCGGCCGCCCCGGGTGGCCGCGAGCGCAGCCGCAACGTCCTGGACCGCTTCGCGATCGACTTCTCCCTGTGCATGTACTGCGGTATCTGCATCGAGGTCTGTCCTTTCGACGCGCTCTTCTGGTCCCCGGAGTTCGAGTACGCGGAGACCGACATCCACGAACTCACCCACGAACGCGACAAGCTCCGCGAGTGGATGTGGACCGTCCCGGCCCCGCCCGCCCTCGACCCCGGCGCCGAGGAACCCAAGGAGATCGCCGCCGCCCGCAAGACCGCCGACAAACTCGCGGCCGAACAGGCAGCCCAGGCCGAACAGGCAGCACAAGCGGCACAGACCGACCAGGGTGGGCAGCCGGAGCCCCCGGCGACGCCCTCCTCCGGTCCGCAGGAGGGACAGTCGTGACCTTCTCAGCAGCCACGGCAACGGCGGCCCGTACGGCCACCACCGTCGCCACCGGACACCACGGCTTCCTCTCCCCGACCGGCGTCGAGATCGCCTTCCTCCTCGTCGGCCTGGTCACCTTCGGCGCCGCGCTCGTCACCGTCACCACCAAGCAACTGGTGCACGCCGCCCTGTGGCTCGTGGTGACTCTCGGCGGCCTCGCCGTCGAATACCTGCTGCTGACGGCCGAGTTCATCGCCTGGGTGCAGGTCCTCATCTACGTCGGTTCCGTCGTCGTCCTCCTGTTGTTCGGTCTGATGCTCACCAGGGCCCCGATCGGCCGTTCCCCGGACGCCGACTCCGGCAACCGCTGGGCCGCCCTGGCCGTGGCCGTCGCCTCGGCCGGCGCCCTGGTCTGGGTCGTCGTCGACGCCTTCCGCACGACCTGGGTCGACCTGAACGGCGCCGCCGCCGGTTCCACCGAGGTGACCGGAGCGAGCCTCTTCCAGAACTGGGTCCTTCCCTTCGAAGCGCTCTCCGTCCTTCTCCTCGCCGCCCTGGTCGGCGCGATCGTCCTCTCCCGCAAGGCGAAGGCGGACGCCGCGACGACCACCCCGCGCGTCCCCGGCAGCCGCAGCGGCAAGCAAGACAAGGAAGGTGTCCGCTGATGCACCTCGCCTATCCCGCCGTGCTCGCCGCCCTCCTGTTCTGCACGGGCCTGTACGGGGTCCTCGCGCGCCGCAACGCGATCCTGGTCCTGATGTCGGTCGAGCTGATGCTCAACGCCGTCAACCTGAACCTCGTCGCCTTCGACGTCTGGCTCTCCAGGACCGCCCGCGACACGCTGCACTCCGGCCAGGCACTGACCCTGTTCACCATCGCCATCGCCGCCGCCGAGATCGGCATCGGCCTGGCGATCGTCCTCGCCGTGTACCGCAACCGCGGCACCTCGGACATCGACAAGCTCCGCGACACCGCCGAGGGCCACGGCCCCGACGACCCCGACAGCGACGCCCCCGCGGCCGAGAAGGCTGAGGCCACCGCGTGACCACGACCACCCTCGCCGTCCTCGTCCCCCTCCTTCCGTTCCTGGGCGCCGCCGCCGGACTACTCCTCGGCCGCACGGCCCCGGGCTTCGTCCGTCCGCTCGCCGTACTGCCGCCTCTCGCGTCGCTCGTCCTCGCCGTGCTGGTCGCCGTGGACCAGGGCGGCGGCCAGGCCGTCGACGCGCACACCGAACTCACCCCGACCGGCTCGGTCCCCATCGAACTGAGCCTGCACATCGACGGCTTCGCCGCCCTCGTCGCCGTACTCGTCGGCGTCGTCGCCACCTGCGTGCAGATCTACTCGACGGGCTACCTGCGCGACGACCCGCGCTACCCCTCGTACGCCGCTCTCGTCTCCCTGTTCACCTCCGCGATGCTGCTCGTCGTCTACTCGGGCGACCTGGTGGTGCTCCTGGTCGGCTGGGAGATCATGGGCATCTGCTCGTACTTCCTGGTCGGCCACTACTGGGAGACGCCCGAGGCCCGCGCCGCCTCCATCAAGGCCTTCCTCGTCACCAAACTCGGCGACGTCCCCTTCCTCATCGGCCTGTTCGCGCTGGCCACCGACGCCGGCTCCTTCCGGATCACCACGGTCCTCGGCACCGTGGCGAGCGGCGGACTGCACCACCCGACCCTGGTCGCCCTGCTCCTCCTCGCGGCCGTGGCGGGCAAGTCGGCGCTGTTCCCGCTGCACACCTGGCTGCCCGACGCGATGGCGGGCCCCACCCCCGTCTCCGCGCTGATCCACGCCGCGACGATGGTCGCCGCCGGCATCTACTTCGTCGCGCGGCTCCTCCCCGTCTTCCAGGCCTCCTCGGCCGCGATGATCGTCCTCGCCGTCATGGCCGGTGTCACGATGGCCGGTTCGGGGCTCGCGGCGCTCGCCCAGGACGACATCAAACGTGTCCTCGCCTACTCGACGATCGGTCAGCTCGGCTACATGGCCGGCGCCCTCGCCGTCGGCGACCGCGGTGCCGCCGTCTTCCACCTCCTCGCGCACGGCGCCTTCAAGGCGCTGCTGTTCCTCGCGGCCGGCGTGATCATCCACGCCTCCGGCACCAACTCGCTCGCCGTCATGTCCCGTATGAAGGACCTGCGGGCCCGCGTCCCCGACGCCTACTGGACGATGACGGTGGCCCTGCTCGCGCTCGCCGCGATCCCTCCCTTCAGCGGCTTCTTCTCCAAGGAGGCCGTCCTCGGAGCCGCCGAGCACGTCGCCACCGGGCACACCGAGCAGGCCCCCGGCGCCGCGGGCTGGATCGTCCTCGTGACCGGTCTGATCACCGCCGTCCTCACCGCCGCGTACGCCACCCGGCTGTGGCTGCTGGCCTTCCGCGGGCACGGAGCCGAGGCCCCCGACCACGGCAGGCAGCCGGTCACCATGACGGCCGTGCTCTGGGTGCTCGCCGTCCCGTCGCTCGTCCTCGGCCTGGCGATCGGCCCGCTGCCCGACTGGTTCGACGGACGGGACCTGACACCGGTCCTCACCACCTCGGTGCTCGGCACAGGGCTCGCCCTGGTCGGCGTGATCGTCACCTACGGCGCCTGGCGGCACACCACCGCCCTGGCGGCCCGCGTACCGATGGGTGCGGTCGCGGCCCACCCCGGCGCCGATGCCGGACGGGTCGAGGCCGAGGCCATCGCCGCCCACGAACCCGCCTTCGGAGACGTGGCCCACGCCCCCGACCCCGCGGACCCGGGCCGGTTGCTGCTCGGCCCGCTGCACCGCCACGCGGCCGTCGGCTTCCACCTCGACGCCGTGTACAGCGTGCTGTTCGTCCGCCCGGTGCAGGCCGGAGCCTCGCTCGTCCGGTTCCTCGACCGCGAGGTCGTCGACACCTATGTACGCGGCGCGGGCGCCCTACCCCGCTGGCTGGGCACGGCCGTACGGCGTGCTCAGACCGGCAATGTGCAGACCTATGTGAGCGCGCTGCTCGCCGGCACCGTCGTCCTGGTGGTCGCCGCCCTCCTCGTCGCCACGGGAGCGTGAGCACGCGTGATCGATATCAGTGAATCCGTGATGCAGGTTCTTCTCGCGTTGATCGTCGTCGGCCCGCTGATCGGGGCCGTCGCGGTCCTTCTGCCGGCTCCGCCCGGGCTGAAGGGGAAGTCGCCGGAGCAGGCGGCGCTGCGGCACGGTGTGACCGTCACGGGCGTGGTGCTCATCGCCGCGATCGTCCTCGCGCTCGGCTTCGACCACGACCAGCCGTCGAGGATGCAGGCCACGACGGACATCAGCTGGATCCCCGCGCTCGACGTGCGGATCCACCTCGGCATCGACGGCATTTCCCTCCCCCTTCTGGTCCTGACCGCGCTGCTGACCTTCCTCTGCGCGCTGTACTCCTACTTCAAGATGCCCGCGGGCCCGACCCCGAAGGCATTCGTCGCGCTGCTGCTCGTCCTCGAGTCCGGCACGCTCGCGACCTTCGCCGTCCTCGATCTGCTGCTGTTCTTCCTGGCGTTCGAGATGGTGCTCATCCCGATGTACTTCCTCATCGCCCGGTGGGGAGGTGCCCAGCGCCAGGCCGCGGCCTGGAAGTTCATCCTCTTCACCCTGCTCGGTTCGGTCGTCATGCTGCTCGGCCTGCTCCTGATCGGAATCAAGGCGGGCACATTCGACATGGTGGCACTCGCCACTGACAACGGCCGGTCGCTGACCACATCCGTGCAGGTCATCGCCGTTCTGGCGATCGGGATCGGGCTCGCGGTGAAGACGCCGATGTGGCCGCTGCACAGCTGGCTGCCGGACGCCCACACCGCCGCTCCGACCGTCGGCTCGGTCCTGCTGGCCGGCGTCATGCTGAAGATGGGCACGTACGGGTTCGTCAGGATCCTGCTGCCCATCACCCCGGACGGCTTCCGCACCTTCGCCCCCTACCTCGCCGCCTTCGCCGTGGTCGGGATCATCTACGGCTCCCTGGCCTGCCTGGCGCTCGCCAAGCAGGGCGCGAAGGGCGACCTCAAGCGGCTCATCGCCTACTCCTCCGTCGGCCACATGGGCTTCGTCCTGCTCGGCATCTCGACGATGACCCCGACCGGCGTGAATGGCGCGCTCTTCGCCAACATCGCCCACGGCCTCATCACCGGCCTCCTCTTCTTCCTCGTCGGAGCGCTGAAGGACCGCACGGGCACCACCGACCTCGACACCCTCGCCGAGGAGACGGGCGCCGCGCTGTACGGCAAGGCCCCGCGCCTCGGCGGCCTGCTGGCCTTCGCCGCGGTCGCCTCGCTCGGGCTGCCGGGCCTCGCCGGGTTCTGGGGCGAGATGCTGGCGCTGTTCGGCGCGTTCGAGCCCGCCGCCGGCCTCAGCCGTCCCGCCTATCTGACGTTCATGGCGATCGCCGTGTTCGGCACCCTGCTCACGGCCGCGTACATGCTCATCGTCGTGCGCCGCGTCTGCATGGGCGGCACATCGCAGGAGGCGCCGAAGCTCGCCGACGTCCAGATCTACGAGTTCGCCGCCTGGACGCCGCTCGTCGCCCTCACCGTCGTCGCCGGTCTGTGGCCCCGGGCCCTCCTCGGCCTGACCGACCCGGCCGTACAGCAGCTCCTCGCAGGAGGCACCCGATGAGTTCCCTGGTCCAGTCCGTCGACTGGCTCGCCATCGCGCCGCCCACCCTCGCGGCGGTCGTCGGACTCGTCGTGCTCGTCGCCGACCTCTTCATCGGCGAGGCGAGGAAGGCCGTACTCGGCTGGGTGTCCGTGGCGGGTCTGGCCGCCTCCGCGCTGTTGCTGCTGCCCCTCCTGGACGGCGACCGGGCCACGTTCTGCCTGACGGGCGACGCGGACACCTGCAGCTATGTGGCGGACCGCTTCACCCTGGTCATCCAGCTCCTGGTACTCGGCGGCGCGCTCCTCGCCGCCCTGCTGTCGGTCACCGCCCTGAAGGACGCCGACAAGGAACTCCCTGAAGGGGAGTACTGGTTCCTGCTGCTCTCCTCGGCCGCCGGCGCCGCCCTGCTGCCCGCCTCCCGCGACCTCGCGACGCTCATCGTCGCCCTGGAGGTCGCCTCACTGCCCGCCTTCGCGCTCGTCGGCATCAGGCGCGGCGACAAGAAGTCCTCGGAAGCGGCCCTGAAGTTCTTCCTGTCCTCCGTCACCGCGACCGCCGTGAGCCTCATGGGCGTCAGCTTCGTCTACGCGACGACCGGCAGCCTCTACCTCACCCGGATCGCGGACAGGATCCAGCACGTCGACGGACAGTTCCACACCCTCGCCCAGGCGGGCGTCGTCCTCACCCTCGTCGGCTTCGCCTTCAAGACGGCCGCCGTGCCCTTCCACTTCTGGGTGCCCGACACCTACGTAGGGGCACCTTTGCCGATCGCCGCCTACCTGTCGGTCGTCGGCAAGGCGGTCGGCTTCTCCGGGCTGATCCTCGTCACCGTCATCGCCTTCCCGTCGTACGCCGATGTCTGGGGCCCGGCGCTGGCAGCGCTGGCGGCCCTCACCATGACGGTCGGGAACGTCGGCGCCCTGCGGCAGCGGGCCACGCGCGCGTACAGCGCGGTACGGCTGCTCGCCTGGTCCTCCGTGGGACAGGCCGGCTACCTCCTGGTCCCGATCGCTGCCGCCGCCTACTCCAAGGACGCCGAGAAGGCCATCGGCTCCACGGTCGCGTACGCCCTCATGTACGCCGCTGTGAACCTCGGCGCCTTCGCCGTGGCCGCCCTGGTGGCCCGCAGAAGTCCCCTGAACCGCATCAGCGACTACCGGGGCCTGTACGCCGAGAGCCCCCTCTCCGCGCTGGTCCTCGGCTTCTTCCTGCTCTGCCTCGCCGGTCTGCCGCCGGGCATCATCGGCCTCTTCGCCAAGGTGACCGTCTTCTCCGCGGCCGTCGACGCCGGGCTCGGCTGGCTGGCCGTCGTCATGGCCGTCAACGTGGTGATCGCGCTCTTCTACTACCTCCAGTGGACGACGCTGCTCTTCCGCGCCCCCGAGGGCGAGCCGGGCACGCACCGCGCCCCCGCTCCGCTCACCGCGGCCATCGCCCTGACGGCCGTCCTGGGCGTCGTCCTGTCCGGTGCGCCCCAGCTGATCCTGCGCTTCTCGGCGACCGGACTCTTCTGAATCGGCGGCCGGTTCCTCCGCCCGGGACAACCCGGTTTCTCCACCCCGTCCAAGAGGCCCACGCGCGCGTGGATCACCGTTCGATTCACCCGGACGGCCCACGCGCCAGGCCGTGCGCACAAGGGAACTAGTGCTCTC
Organism: Streptomyces sp. NPDC005141; assembly: GCF_053599975.1. NCBI lineage: Bacteria > Bacillati > Actinomycetota > Actinomycetes > Kitasatosporales > Streptomycetaceae > Streptomyces > Streptomyces sp. NPDC005141. Next base: position 13,762 of record NZ_JBSFYW010000010.1, read on the forward strand.
CGTCTGGCGTTGACCAGTACGGGAGGGTCCACTGAAGAGTGGAAGCAGAGCATCAGCAAGCAAAGGGTTCCCCTGCCGCACCACTTGGAGGGCGTACCGTGCACCGCCGGCACAACGGGCTCAGGACAGCCGTACTTCTCGGGGGGCTGTCCGCACTCATCATCGCCATCGGCAGCTTCTTCGGTCGCACCGGTCTGATCGTCGCGCTGTTCGTCGCGATCGGGACGAACGCGTACGCGTACTGGAACAGCGACAAACTGGCTCTACGCGCGATGCGAGCCCGCCCGGTGAGTGAGTTCGAGGCCCCGGCCCTGTACCGCATGGTCCGCGATCTCTCCACCCAGGCGCGCCAGCCCATGCCGCGCCTGTACATCTCACCCACGGAGGCGCCGAACGCGTTCGCGACGGGCCGCAACCCGCGCAACGCGGCCGTGTGCTGCACCGAGGGGATCCTGCGCATCCTGGACGAGCGCGAGTTGCGCGGCGTCATCGGTCACGAGCTCAGTCACGTCTACAACCGCGACATCCTGATCTCGTCCGTGGCCGGAGCCCTGGCCTCAGTGATCATGTTCCTGGTCAACTTCGCCTGGCTGATCCCGATCGGCCGCTCCAATGACGACGACGGTCCCGGCATTCTCGGGATGCTCCTGGTCATGATTCTGGGCCCGCTCGCCGCTTCCCTCATCCAGCTCGCGATCAGCCGCTCCAGGGAGTACGAGGCGGACGCGTCCGGTGCCCAGCTCACCGGCGACCCCCTCGCCCTCGCGAGCGCGCTGCGCAAGCTCGACGCCGGCACCAAGCAGCTGCCGCTGCCTCCCGAGCCGCGCATCGAGACCGCGAGCCACATGATGATCGCGAACCCCTTCCGCCCGGGACAGGGAATGTCGAAGATGTTCTCCACGCATCCGCCGATGGCGGAGCGTATCGCCCGGCTCGAGCAGATGGCAGGTCGTCACCAGTGAAGACAATTCTGAACGTCATTTGGCTCATCCTGAGCGGCTTCTGGCTGTTCCTCGGATACCTGCTCGCAGGCGTCATCCTGTGCATCACCATCATCGGCATCCCGTTCGGGATCGTCCTTCTGGGTTCAGCATCGCGCTCGGGTCGACCCGTCCTTCGATGACCATCGAGGGCAGGAGCTGAAGCTCCGGTAGGGGAACCTGTTCTCTGTCCGCCAAGGTGGCGTTTACGCGACCCCAGGTGCCGTCGGAGGCCCAGGTGTTGAAGTGTTTTGAAGCCTGGATGGTCGCACCGGTTTCCTTGATCACGTTGGGCCAGGACTTACCAGTGCGAGCCTTGTAGAAGATGGCGTCCACGGATCGGCGGACGGTCCCCCGGCGCCCCTTCGGGAGCAGGGGAGCGATCTTTGCCCACTCCTCGTCGGAGAGCCCGGTAGCGGGGATACCGAGGCCAGCAGCGGTGTACCAGGCCCGCACAGTGCAAGGAACACCGCCGCGCCGATCGTCGGGCACCGGGCCCGTGATCGTGACCTTCAGTTCCAGCATGGCCAAGATGGCCGCTTGCTGCTCCGGGGCCATGCCCGGGAACGACTTCTTCGCCATGCTCGCCAGCGCGATGAGATCACGGGTGCGCCGGTCGGTCTCCTCCATCTCCGTCAGCCATTCGGCAGCCTCGTCACGCAGGCTCTGAAGTTGTTGGAGTTCATCACCGAGGACCGCTGTAGCCGCCTCGATAGCGTCCGCCGACTTGCTTTGCTTGGCCGATGCGACGATGACGGCAGTGATCGAAGCGTTCATGCCCTCGATCTGCTGGTCGAGGTCCGCGATCCGGTCGACCAGGGCAACCGTGTCCCCTGCCGCTATCCCGATCCATTCGGCGGCCAGCTCTTGGAGCTTCTCACTGTCGCTCGCGATCTCGGTGACACGCTTCCAGACGTGCTTTTCAAGCGCGTTGGCATCGATGCGTGAGCAGCCACAGGACTTCTGACCAAGGTCCTTGGGCGCGTTGCCAGAGCATCGGTAGAACCGGGCGCCTTCCCGCGTCGGTGTGAAGCTGATCCCTGCGTACGTCTTCCCGCAAAGGCTCACAGTTCGGCCGCTCAGCGGATAGAGCCATCGTTGCCCGCTGCTGTGCTTCGCCGTTTCGGCGACCTTGCGTCGCAGCTCTGAACTCTGTTCCTCGGTCAGGATCCGAGGCAGTTCAATCTGCACAGAGTCGCCCCAGAGGGGGTCGCCATTCTCGTCATTCTTGGCGTGCTTTCCACGGAAGATGAGTACGCCGTCGAGTACGGGCGTCGACATGATGCGATCCCGGAGATTGTCGCGTGTCCAGGTCTTGCCGGAGCGCGCTGTGGACCCTTCGGCGATCAGACGGATAGTGGCCTTGCGGAGGTTGAGTCCTTCGCCGACGACCAGGTCGTAAACGCGCCGGATGACCCTTGCCTCGTCCTCGTCGACCACCAGGTAGGAGCCGGGGGTCCCCTTGTTGGCGATGCGGTAGCCGTAGGGAGGCCGCCCGCCGATGTGCGCGGCCGGCGTCAGTTCTGCTTTCTCCTGCAAGCCGCCCTGCGTACGATCTCGGATCGTCTCCCACTCGGTCTCGGCGTAATCGGCGTCACGGCGCATCTTCTTGCGCCCCTCCATCGTGGTGTTGTCGTAGTCGTCGGCGACGACGGCGACGTACACCCCGATGTCTTCGAGGGCCCAGACCCAGCGCCAGAAGGCACGGCCCTTGCGGCCGATCACACGGCCGTCGGGCACGACCACGATGTCGAAGGGGCGTGGGATCTGCTGTGCATCCTCCATCAGACGCTTCAGATCACCGCGGTGAGCCGCTTCCAAGGAGCCGGAGACTCCCTCATCCCTGTACGTCGCGATGTGCGTCCACTGCTTGAACGCGATGTGGCGGAGGGTCTTCCGGCTCTGCCTGGCGACGCCGTAGCCCTTCTTCTGTTCCTCGGTGGAGACCCGTAGATAGTCGACGGCGCGCAGCGACTGTGTGCCGGTTGATCGAGCAACGGTCTCGATGGCTGAAGACAGGGGTGTGCTTACACTGGACATGTCGACTCCCAATTAGTCGGCCAGCCCCGGGGCGGTTGCAGCCGCTGCCGGGGCATCTGTGTCAACTCCCAGCGTATCGCGACAATGTGACGTTGTGTCGGTTTTCCTAACCATTCTGCGGTGAGCATGAGGCCCGAACAGAATCCGGAGCAATAGCGCCCGCTCGGCCGGAGACAGCGTCTTGTCGGGGATCCAAATGACGCTGGAGCCGGGCACTAGATCACCTCCGGATTCGTCGCTAACTGCCGCGCGAATTCACGGTTCGAAGCCAGGTCTTCGGCGATGCCCGCGGCGATGAGCGCCGCGCCAGGGGTGTGGCCGGAGCCGACGTAGCGCCAATGAGCATCTGTGATCGTGCCTGGCACGGTTTCGTGGCCGCGATGTTCGGCGCGGTCGGCGCGCAGTGCAGCGTATGTCGTCGAGTAGGCACGTGACTTGGTGAGAATGTGACCCCGGTAGCCGAGCGTGTGAGCCCAGGCCCGCAGATGCAGGGGCGTGAACTCCGGGAGCCCGCCGAGGCGCCAGCACGTGCGCATGAGTGCCCGCACGTGATCGGAGACGCGGGCGGCGTCGATGTCTTCCCGGTTCGTGAGCCGGTAGTCGGTGCCGGCGCCTGTCTCGCCCGCTCCCTTGGTGACGTACTTGGCGACGTACGCGGCTACGGCATCGTCGTCCGGGCCGCCGGCATTGATGCGCAGCGGTCGGGCGTCGAGTTGTGCGCCCCAGCGGAGGGTGAGTTCGCCGACGGCAGGGCTGTGCGGTGTGCGGACCACGACTCGGCCGGCGGAGGCGCGCACGGAGTCGGCGAGTCGGTCGGTGGTTCCCCAGGCCGGGGGTTCGTCGTCGGGTCCGGCCGGGCCGTCGAGGCGGACGACCGCGTGGACGTGTACGGCGCCGCGTTTCTGGTACTCCGCGACGCGGGCAAACGACAGCCGGGCGTGCTTGGGGAAGCGGGACTGCGCGATGCCGACCGAGGTGGCGAGTTGGCGTCGGACGCCGATGACGAAGCGGTCCCAGAGCGGGCCCGCGTGGGCGTGCCAGAGCACATGTCCGGCGTAGTCGTAACAGTCGGCGCAGAGAGGTTGGCCCACGAGAGGGTCCGTCGCCTCATGGAGGGCCGCGCAGCCGAGTCGGCGACCGTGCTCGCATTCACCAATGCCGCGGCGTGGTCGGCAGAGCTCCCCGGCTCGGTGCACGGGCCCGAAGGAGGGGGCGGTCAGGGTGACGAACAGCCGGGGTCGATCTCGGACTGAGGCGGGGACGTTCTTGCCGCCGAGCAGACCCGCACGGACGAGGTGGAACGTGTCGCCCGCGTGGAGCCGGGAGCAGGGCGGACAGACGGTTGCGCGTCGGTTGCGGCAGCGGACGAGGAGCCGTTCGCCAGGTTCGCCGCGGGTGTCGTAGCGGTGGACGATCTCACCGGTTGTCGCGTCCAGGGTGGTCGTCGAGCCGGATAGCTGAATCGGGTGGGCGCAGCCGCCGCTTGCAGTGATCTGTACGATCCAGCGGGCAAATTGAGGATCTTGGGCGATGCGTATGGCGTCTCGGTCTGTTTCGGGGAGCTGACGCAGGCGCGCCGCGCGGTCGAGGGCGGCGCGCCTGCCAGCCGGGGTGAAGTCCGGGGTGATGGTGGTGACCTTCCGGGGTGGGCCGCCGAGGCGGCACGGGTGGTGGTTGGTGGCGCGGTGTCGTCCATGGGGGTCGCTCCTCACGTGGTCGGGCGGTAGGTGTGCGGGGTCAGCGGATGGTTCCGGTGCCGCGGCAGACGCGGCAGCGGTGCAGGCGTCCGGTCCAGGTTCTGCGGGCTCCGTCGCCCTTGCAGACGGGGCATCTCACGCGGGGCATGGGCATTGCGTTGGTCCTTTCTGCCGGTCTAGAAGTGGGAGAAGCCGCTCAGGACCCAGGTCAGGAGGCCGTTGATGGTGAGGCTGACGGGGGTCTGGCCGAGGTACATGCCGAAGAGCGCGATGCAGACGGCTTCCCAGGCGCGGACGTCGCGGGAGCGGACGAGGAGGAAGGTGATGATCCCGAAGACCACCACGAGGGACACGGCGGTACCTGTGCTGATCACTTGTCGTCTCCTTCGAGCGCTGCAAGGGCACGGACGATGGCGGGCAGTTCGGGGGTCAGGGCCGCGTGCTTGCGGGCCGTGGCCGCGGCTTCTTCGGTCGAGGTGAGGTGGGAGCGGGCCCGGCTCCAGCCGCCGTCAGGGCCGGTGCAGACGGCGACGCCCTGCTCGTCCGGGGTGATCGACTGGGCGACGGTGACGGCGTCCTTGTTGAGGTCGCCCAACGTCATCTCTGCCGTGCCGGGGTCATTCACGCGGTGGCAGATCCGGCCGCCGAGCTGGGCCCGCAGGGCGGTGACTCCGGGGCCGAGGTCGGAGCCGACGCGTTGGCCGGCGACGACCAGGTGCATACCGAGCGCGGCACCGAGCTGGGCCAGGCGCAGCAGGAGCGTGGAGCACTGTTCGGCTTCCGCCCTGCTCTCGCGCCGGCCGTCGGAGAGGTAGAGCTCCGCGATCTCGTCGACGATCACAACCACGGGTATGGGGCGCAGCTTCTCCGGGAGCTCCCAGATGGAGCGGACCCCCGCCGCACGGCAGACGCTCATGCGGTCCTGCATGTCGACGACGAGCGCCGTGAGCACGGCGACTGCCTCACGACGGCATGTCGTCAGCGCGCTGAGCCGTTCGGCGAAGAGGCCGAGTTCCATACCGCCCTTGCAGTCGATGCCGACCAGGGCGACGGGTTGCGGGGCGAGTTGGGTGATCAGCCGGGCCAACAGGGTGGACTTGCCGGAGCGGGTGGCGCCGGCGATAAGCCAGTGCGGGACGAGTCGCAGATCCATGACCCAGGCGCCGCCGCTTTCCAGTACGCCGATCAGGGCGGACAGGAGTACGGCGGGCGCCGAGGCTAAGCCGGGCCGGGCCAGCGGATCGCTCGCCGTCGCGGTCAGCAGCACGAGGCCGCGTTCCGGCGAGGTGACGCGTACTGCGTGGACCTTCCACGCGTGCACGAGCGCTTCGGCCGCCTTCATGTACGTCGCCGGGGTCTGGCCCGGGTGTAGGCGCACTGTCGCCGTCAGCCCCATGCGGTTGGCCCGCGGGAACGAGAGCCGCGGGACGATCGGACGCAGCGGATCGCCCTTGACGATTAGGTCCCCGAGCAACCCGCGGGGCGGACGGCGTGTGACGGTGAGGTCGTTGAGCAGGGCGACCTTGCGCCAGGTGAACACCACCCGGAGCGCGGTGGCCGGGTATCCGGCGAGGTACCAGTGCCAGGCCGGACGGTGCCGGCGCAGCAGGTCACCGACGACGAGCACCCACGCGAGTGCGGCGAGCCCGAAGGCGAGTGCGATCGGTCCCATCACGCACCGCCGCCCGTCTTGTTCGGTGCGGGGGTGGCGTGGACGGGGGTGATGGCGTCGGCGCGGAAGCTGATGCCGTGCCGGTCACCCATGGCCCAGGCGAACGCGGTCAGTCCGGTGACCTTGAGGATCTGTCCTTCCTCGATGCCCTTCGGCTCACCGGCGACCGCTATCTCGATGACGGAGATACGCCGTCCGTCCTGTCGGACCATCACGGCGACGGTGTAGACGGTGTTGCCGTCGCGGTCCTTCTTGACCTCCTGTGTCTCGAAGTTGCTGATCTTCGCTTCGGGTGTGATGGCGCACCGCAGTACGCCCAGTCGTGCCGTGTCCACGGGAATGGACTGCATTGCGTGGCCTCCCTGGCCAGTCGGAACGCCTGACATATTCAGACGTCACTTGTCCTTACGAGTTATGACTATGCGGCTCTGTACGGCGAGGGGTCAACTACTTATGCTGACGAGTGATGTCGCGCGTGCGACTGTCTACGACCTCACCCGGAGATGCCGAGATGACAGAGATCCAGCGCCCCGGAGCCCTCTACCAGCAGGTCGCCGCCGCGATCCGCGAAGCGATCCTCACCGGCGAGTACGAACCCGGCTCCTCGCTCCCCTCGGAAGCGCAGCTCATGGAGCGCTACAAGGTCTCGCGTCCGACTGTCCGCAACGCGGTCGCCGCTCTGCGCGCGGAAGGGCTCGTCGACGTCCAGCACGGCAAGGGCAGCTTCGTACGCTCCACAAGCGGCCCCGCCCTCCCGATCTCCCGTCATATCGGCAAGACGCCAGCCGGGCATTTCAGGCTGTACGGCGTAGCCACGTGGCAGCAGGCCGAGGAACCGCACACCTACCGCACCCACACCACCCAAGCCACGGCCCATCTGCTGGGACTCCAGACGGAAGAGGCCCTGTTCGGCTGTGACCAGCTGCTCGTCGACCCGGACACCGGAGCCCGAGCGATGCACCGGACACTGATCCCTTTCGCCACCGCCGAAGCCGTACCCGCTCTCGGCAAGACGCCGGACGCCGCCCCCGCCGCGATCTACGCCATGCTGACGGCGGCCGGGAACGAGCTGTGGTGGTCGGAGTCGGTACGGGCCCGCATGCCGCTGCCCGACGAGCGCACTACTCTGCGCCTGCTCGACGCGACCCCGGTCCTGCACGTCTCCCGCGTCACCTGCGGCACCGACGACCAGGCCCTGATCCTCGAAGAACTCCGCATCGGAGCGGCCCGCGCCGAACTCACCTACCGGATCGACGCCGACAATTAGCCCGCGCGGCGTGTCCGCAGCCGGGAGCCGGTGGCGATCGGTCGAATGCGTCTTCACTTCCTCAAGGGCGCGCCTGCGGCGCGCCGGGCAGCCCGGCCGCCCCGGCCGGGCGTGCGGCGTGGCCGCCGGTCCCGTCCGGTCGCCCGACTGCCCGCACCACGGCACGCCCAAGGAGTCGAGGCATCGACCCACCGTTGCGGGCCGGGGTCCGCGGGGCTGGGGGTCGCCGGCCACCGAGACTTTAGACAGCTCCCATGGGGCGAGCCTCGAAGAACAGGGGGCCGATCGGGCTGTTGCGGGCAGCTCCAAGGACTGCCCGATCCGCTGGCGAGCGTAAGGCCCCCTGTTCACTCGCCCCATGGCAGCTACCGTCCAAAGTCTCAGTGACCGACGACGTGCCCACGCGCGCCACTCACAAGCAAGACGCCTCACGCCGCGCCACCGTCGCCGCCCGAGATGCCCTCCAAGAGCCTGGAGAGCCGGTCCACCGCATCGAGCCGGCCCGCCACCCGCACTACTCCCCGCCCGCTCTCGTTCGTCGAGGCAACGGCCCGCACCTGGGACAGTTCGAACCCCGCACCGAGCAGTGCCCGGTTGAGCCGGTCCGCAGCACCCCGCGCCTCACGCCAACCCGCGATGTAGTCAACGCCAGGCACCCACATCCCGCAGGCCGCACCCTCGAAGTCGAGGCCGTCACTCAGCCGGTCCTCACCCGAGCCAGTCACCTTGCCCACCTCTGCCCTGATCTAGTAACGGATCGTCAACTCTCTTTTCTTCAGGGCAGATGCGCAGCGCAGCGGCCCCGGTACCATCAGGCACCGGGGACCGCTGCGTCCCCTCCCGGACCACCCCGGTTGCTTCCCGGCGCGGGGGTGGTCCGGTCTCGGTATGAGGTTGTGAAGCGCGGCCCCTCAGCTCAGGAGGGGAGCTCCTGGGATGGCCCGAGGAGCCGCGCCCCGTACGGCCGAAGCGGGTCAGGCTCCGGCCGGCGTCCGGACCGCCGCCTACTCCCGATCGCGTGGGAGTGGGCAGGCGTGCGGCCCGGAGATCTCTACGTAGCGCTGTCGAGGTCGAAGCGGCACCACACGGTCTTGCCTCCTGGGCCGTTTGGCGACCACCACACCGCGTCGGCCAGTCGCTGAATGATCAGTAGTCCCCGCCCCTGGTCTGGCAGCAAGGCTTCGGAGAAGTCACCCGCTAGCTCGGGTGAGACGAATTCGCGGGCCGGGAGATCGGGCGGGGTGGAGTCCTCGTCGGCGACGCCGATGAACAGCCACCCGGGCCACGTCTTCACCAGCACGTCGATTCGCCGCGCGGCACCAGGTTGTGTCAGGCAGTCGTCCGGCACCGCGTGGTGCACGACGTTGCCGACCAGCTCGGAGACGACGAGTCGGGCGTCGTCGACCATGTGGTCGAGCCCCCAGTCCTGGAGGCAGGCAGCGACCATGTTGCGGGCGGCGTAAGCGGTGCCGGCGGTCTCGTCGAAGAGCGTCAGTGCCCGGAAGTGACCCGCTGAGGGATCCTGCGCCGCGTCACGCAGCGGGACCGCACGCGGGGTGTTCGCTCTCCGTTTGCTCTGCCGAGCATCCATTGCGTCCCCTGCCACCTGCCGACGGACCCTGTAGCCCGTCGCTCCGTGCAGAACAGTGAACGGCGCGGCCCGCGGAACCGGGAGCGTTCACCCGGGGGTTCACGTGAACACCGGCAAATGCAAAGGGGGTTCACCGATGAACCCCCCAATGTCAGAGCCCTGTGCCACGATGAATACTCGCTGTCATTCTCGGGTTGGCAGGGGAGCATGAGCCGAGAGCCAAACGCACAGTTGATCGCGGTCATGACCGAAGCGAACGTCTCCAACAAGGGACTCGCCAAGCGGATGCAGGATGCCGCAGCCCGGCACGGAACGAGTCTCGGGACGACGCACGTCGCCGTGCAGCGTTGGCGAGACGGAGCGGGCATCCAGCCCCAGACGGCGGCAATCATGGCGGACGTTCTCAGTTCCAAACTGAACCGCCGCATCACACCCGCCAACCTCGGCTTCTTCCGCCACCTCCCGCAATCGTCACCGCAGCCGATCGGATACCCGGACACCGTGTCCGACGTGCTGTCCATGCTCGACGGACTTGCCGACGAACGGGTTGAAGCCGCTACTCCCGACCATCTGACGATCGCGGACACCGATCTCAACTCAGCGGTTCTGTCATGGATGATTGCGCGCCCCGACAGCATCGAGGCCGACAGACCCGCTCACCAACGCATCGGCATGCGCGACGTGCGCGCCATCCGAGACGCGGCCAGCATGTTCATGCAGCTCGACTTCAAGTACGGCGGAGGCCACGGCCACCGGGCGCTACGCCACTACTTCCGCCAGGAAGTGCTTCCGCTCCTGGAGGCCAGCTACAGCCAGAAGGTCGGCACCGCGTTATTCGGCGCCGCTGCCGAAGTGTCGCAGCTACTCGCGTGGACCGCGTACGACAGCGGAAACCAGCGACTCGCCCACCGCTACCTGACATCCACACTGCGCCTATCACAAGTCATCGGCGACCGCATGTTTGGCGCCCGCATCCTCGGCAACCTCAGCCACCAGGCCAACTACCTGGGCAACCACGCCCAAGCCATCCAACTCGCGCGCGCCGCCGTCGAAGGCGCCAAGGGCCGGGCCACTCCGCGAGCCATGGCGAACTACTCCGCCATGGAAGCCCGCGCCCTGGCCAACGGAGGAGACCGCATCGGCGCCGGCCGGGCGATGAACGAAGCGGAACGCCACTTCGAGCACGCCGACACCGCCGACGACCCCGCATGGCTCGACTACTTCGACTCCGCGGAACTCATGGGCGAACTCTGCCACTGCTTCCGCGACCTGAAGATGCGCCGCGAATCCGTCGAGGCAGCGCAACGCGCGGTCGATCAAACCGACCCGAAGTACGCCCGCACCCTGGGGTTCTGCCGCATGGTGCTCGCCCAAAGCCACCTGCTGAACGGCGAACTGGAAGCCGCCGTCACGACAGCCAGTCTGGCCGTGGACGGCGGGGACACCCTCCAGTCATCCCGCTTCCAGCGCTACGTGACCGACTTCCAAACCGAAGTCAGCATCCACGCCGCAAACCCAGTCGTGGCCGCCTTCAATGACCAGGTGCACGACGCCCTCGCCCGCTTGGACGACGACGAGTAGCTACCAGGGACGCCAATCCCGAGGCCCTTCGTCATTGCGCAGCCCAGCAATGCGACGGCCGTACTCGGCCGCCGTCCGCTCGTCTTCCTGCACGTTCTGCATCAGCCACGTCGTCATGCCGAACTCCTGCAACCCGCGCAGCGTCTCGTACCCGTGCCACTCGTACAGATCCCGCCCGTAGGCCCTAACGAAGTTGGCGTACTGATCGTCGGTCTGCCACCCAAGACTGTGGTGCTCGACGGCGGTTACCATCAGATCCCACTCGGGATGATCGAAGCAGAAGGCCTCGAAGTCGATCAGGATCACGTGTCCTTGATCGTCCACCATGAGGTTCTGCACGTGAGCGTCACCGTGCACCGGTCCCTTGGGCGTCTCGAACCGCAGCTCTTCGAACTTGTCCCGCAGCTCCCGCCACCGCTTCCGCAGGAAGACTCGGTCATCCTTGGGAATCGCGGCCCGATCGAGCCGCAGCTCCTGCTTGTCAAAGGGGTCGAACGAAGGCAGCTCCAAGTCAGCGGGCAGCGTCAAGGAATGTAGATCCTTCAGGATCGCACCCAACTCCCCATACGTTGCCTTGCGGTCTCCGGCCTCGATTAGATGCCAGAACGTCACAGGGTGCCCGCCGACCACGAGCGGCTGCTCCAGATCCTCAACGACCCGCGCAGCGGGAAACCCTTCCGCCGCCAGCCACCGCGCCACAGCCACCTCGTTGCGCGACTTCGGCAGCCACTCCTCCCCGCGAGCCACCCGCACGATCACCGGCACAGACGCCAGCCGGAACAACGCGTTTTCTCCGAGACGGATCAACTCCGCGCCTCTATGGTCGAGCCCGGCAGCCTGGCAGGCGGCAACCGCCACTCGCGTTGCCCCGGCCGAGGTGAACCCCTCTTCAGATCGAGCAGCGTCAACCGCCATGCCCGCACCAGCTCCCCTAGTTGCGCGCGATCAACCGGCGCGTCCGGGGGTGACCAACCCCGTACGCGCAGGACACAGGGGTGACCGTACCCAGGATCGCACGAAGGGTTCCAGAGCTCTCTTCTGGAATCAGGGCCTCGAACCGGCAACACCGCGGGATACTGATGACTCGGGCCACTATGCGGCGCGATTCGCTCTGAAACGGGGGAAGGCCCATGAGTTCTGGACAGCGGAAGATCGTAATCTTCACGGGACTGGCTGTCGGATTAATGGCTGGCTCTTTCTCGCTCATGAGTTGGAGTCACGCAAACGAAATCGCGGGTGTCACTTCTGCCCTCTTAAGCGTGATTGGAGTGGCGGTCACAATCTGGTTTTCCCTGACGCCAAACCCTCGCTTGGGAATACGAGTGTCATCGACGGGAAAAGCGTCTACGGTAGCCAACGGAAAGGCCAATACCGGATTCTTTGGTGCTCGATCTGCATCAACCTCAGTGTCGGTCACAGTCGAGAACACGGGAGATGCAGAAGCAGATAGCGGGGAAGCCAACTCAGGTATCCGTTTCCAATGACGAACGACCCATTAATCTCAGGAGAGCGAGGCAGGGGTCTAGTTGCTCAGGAAAGAGCCCAAGGGATTGTACGCCAGGCACACAGCGGCTGCCAGTGCCACTGGAGCGGGTTCGTTTGCCAATACAGGCGTCATCTATGGCGGCGTCTCTGTTACTTCTAATCGCCCGGCCACGTCTGGATATCACCATCAAATCAGACGCCTCGGTGCGGCGCGATTCGAAGGGCGGGAGTCCGAATTGGCGGCAATGGCTGAATTTTGCACAGTTTCGGATACCGCTCGTACGTATTGGCGATGGCACGCTCCTGCTTGGGCCGGCAAGACCGCTCTTATGGCGAGTTTTGCCCTTAATGGGCCTGATGATGTTGAACTGGCTTCCTTTTTCATTACCGGACGCCTTGCTGGGCAGGACGACCGCACAGCATTCTGCGAGGTTGTACAACGGCAACTCTGCGCGATCCTTGGTGAAGAGGTTCCGCCAGTCACTGATCACACACGTGACGAGCAGTTCCTCGAGGCGTTTGAGCGGGCAGCCGGCGCTTGCCGAGCGCGGGGACGCAGGCTTGTTCTCCTCGTCGATGGCCTTGATGAAGATCGCGGTGTTGTTGCTGGTCCAGATAGCTATAGCATCGCAGGACTCCTGCCAGCCATTCCGCCAAATGGATCCCGTATTATTGTTTCAGGGCGTCCGCACCCGCCGATACCTGACGACGTCTCTGATGATCACCCCCTTCGAGATCCCGAAATTTCGCATGAACTAAAAGTCTCCCCGTATGCTGAAGCGTCCCGTCGCGATGCCGAGCGTGATCTATTTCGTCTGCTGGAGACGGATGAAATGGGCCGCTTTCTGGTCGGTTTGACGGCCGTCGCCGGCGGGGGCTTGACTGCGGATGACCTAGGCAACTTGGCAGACGTACCTCCACGTCTGGTGCAAATAACCCTGGCGACAGTGGCTGGCCGGTCTTTTCGTCTGAGTGGACCGCAGTGGCCAGATGAAAACGATTCCCTAGCCTGGTCGGAAACTTATCTGCTTGCGCATGAGGAACTTCAGCAGGCAGCGATTCAGCTTCTATCTCGGAACGAGATAGAAGTGCATCGAGAGCGACTGCATACATGGGCTGAATCATATGCATTGCAGGGTTGGCCCGAAGGTACCCCTGAATATCTGCTACGAGGTTACAGTCGCCTACTGCTCCAAACGGCGGATAGCGAGCGTCTGACCAGATTGGCTTGTGACGTCCAGCGCCATGAGCGCCTTCTGAATGCCTCTGGAACGGACTGGGAAGCACTTTCCGAGATTTCGGCTGCTTTCGATCTAATTCTTTCGATTTCGCCACCTTCGGAAGTGCGGGTAAGGGACGCTATTGCTCTCGCGGTGCGCCGCGACGCGCTACATGAGCGCACGAGGGGTACGCCAAAATCCATTCTCTCTTTGTGGATTTCGCTGGGTCGTGCAAGTCGGGCTGTTAATTATGCGCGTGCACTAGAAGATCCGTCGTACAAGGCGGCCTCGCTCGTTTATGTGGCTGCGCGACTTCAGGACACCGAACATTCGGACTATGTGCATGAACTGATAGGCGAAGCTGTGATGCTCGCTCGCAGCGTAATCGAGCCTGAATTGAGGGCTGACGACTTTGCGGAGCTTGCCGAAGAACTTGCGTTGATGGGACGGCGTGAACTTTCCTTGCAGCTAGCCGATCAGGCTGCAGGGATACTTGACGAATTGGACCCATCGGATGTACTCGATGAAACGATGTCATCGCTAAGTGGAGCGCTGTCAGAGATGGGTGAATACGACCGTGCTCTGTCGCTCATTTCACTCGATACGACTGCAAGCGTCCAGGTTACCGTTTTGAGGCCTCTGGTCGTACGCCTGACGCGCAGGGGCGAGGTTTCTCGGGCGATTGACTTGGCTGATGCTGTAGAGGATTCCGCAAGTCGCGCTACCTTGTTGCTGAGTATTAGTAAATTTGCCACTAACGAGCTGAATGCAGAAGCGACTAGATGCGCCGAAAAGGCGATGCTATGTATTTCTCAGCTGTCTAGCCACGCGAGGCGTAGTCACCTGCTGTCCGAAGCTGCAAATCTGTGGGTGAAGATCGGAAATAATACGCGTGCGCTGGAGGTCGCTCAGCAAGCAATTCTGTCAGCCGAGGCGATAGCCGACTCGGTGCGATCCATTGACTTCGCTTTTGTTGTCGCCTGCGAAGCCCTAGCCGTCGCTGGAAATTGCGATGTAGCAGTGGAAAAGGCGCAATCTCTCGTAAGTGATGAAATGAAAGACTACTGCCTCGACACCATAGCTGTATCTGCTGCTATGGCTGGCAATTACGTGCGGGCTGTCGAAATTCTTGATCTCATCGAGGGGTCTAAGCAAAAAGGCTATGCTACGGACAACGTGGCAGGTGTTATGGCTCGCTCGGGTGAGTACGAGCAGGCAATTCGGTTGATAGATACGATGCCTGCACCGAGAGGCAGGTCCAATCGGCATGCTGAAACGCTCTGTGTAATCGCGGAAGCTCTTCTCAAGGCTGGCGATCGTGGTCGGGCATTGGAGATGGGGCAGCGGGCTACCTCCACCGCGCATGCAGAAATAGATTGGATGACACGGGCTCATCAGTTGTTCCTCGTGGCTGATTCCCTATGTGATGCTGGTGAGTTCGACTGTGCCCGTGGGGTACTTGATGAGGTTTTGGGCAGGGGTGGGACAGAGAATAATTCGGAGCCACCTTATGAGGCTCCGAGCATCCTTGCTAAGGCAGGTGATTTTGACCGCGCCATCCTTTTGGCGCGCGAGTTCGGTCATGCTCCTACTCGGGCTTCTGCTCAGATCTCTATTGCTGAGGCAATGGCGTCTAGCGGAGAACGGGAGCGCGCATTGACTCTATTGCGAGAAACGCTTGACCTCTGCCGAGAGTCCGACAGTGGAAAGTGGCGGATGAGTATCCTTGCAGCCATTGCTGAGGTCGTTGCCAAATCAGGAGATTTGGAGCATGCCGATGCCCTGGGCGAGGATCTCTTGGCTTCTGTTCGCGCATCTGGGATGCCAGAATCCAAAGCCTTTGGTCTAGCGTGCGCGTCTGAGAGTTTTTTTCATATGGGGCAAGAAGGCAGAGCTGTTGAATTGGCGATGGAAGCCGATGGCTTGATACAAGGACTGCCACACGTAGATGCGAAAGAAGAAGTCTGGCGATGTATAGCTCGCACTCTGGCAAGCATTGGAGAGGGTGATTCTGCATTCCAGTTCGCACTGTCCGTGGGAGACACCGAGGAGCGGGCAGAACTGGCGCTATTCGTTATCCGTGAAGTGGCTCGCCGCGGCGATGTGGAGATGGCCAATCGGCTTACCGATAGGCTGGCCCATCCATACTTGAAAGCGCTCGCTAGCGTTTCGATTTGTCTCGCAAGAAACGACCTGGCAGCGGCGTGTTGTAACCTGATGCGCGCGCTTCAAGTAGGCAAATGGGTGACGGCAGTGCCAACCATTGGGGAAATCGGAGCCAGCCATCTCGAAGGACTTTCCAGTCTGCTCTTGCGCGATATCGGGCGCGCTTAAAAAGCAGCCGTACGTGCGGTTGAGTCTCTCCACTAGCGGCCAAAAGCTTCATCCGTGGGAACCACTTCACGTCCCAGTGGCATGAGGGAGATCGGAATCAGCTTCAAGTTGGCCCACCCGAACGGGATCCCGATGATTGACAGGAACAACGGGATGCTTGTGACAAGGTGGGCCAGAGCCAGCCACCACCCAGCAAAAATGACCCAGATCACGTTCCCGATGAACGAACCTGCACCGGCATCCGGCTTCTCCACGGTGGTGCGGCCGAACGGCCAGAGGACGAAGCCGGCGATACGCAGCGACGCGACGCCGAACGGGATGGTGATGATCAGGATGAAGCAGATGATCGCGGCGATGAGGTAGCCGATCGCCATCCAGATGCCGCAAAAGATGAGCCAGATGATGTTCAGCAGCAGGTGGAAGAGCTTCATGATCGGTACCTCCAGATGGGTCCGCCAGCACGCTTCTCCTACAAGTATCCGCTGGTCATGACTTCAGGCGGAACCGCAACGCACTTGTGGCGCGATCGGGAAGGTTGCGGGACAATCCCGTTCGGGATCGCCGCCTTCCGCATCGGCATCTACGCCCTGTGGCCCTTCGGCTATACGACAGTGGAGCGCCACGACGCGGGCGCGCCGTCCTGCGTCGGCAACGTCCTGTGGCTGGTCCTGGCAGGCTGGTGGCTCGCCCTGGCCCACATCGTCACGGGCATCGCCATGTGCATCACGATCATCGGCATCCCGTTCGGCATCGCCAACTTCAAACTCATCCCGATCTCGCTGTTCCCGCTGGGACGCGAAATCGTGCCTACGGACCAGCCGTTCGCGTCGCGCTGACGGGTGGGAGCGGGCCGCTGCGGTCAACGGCCCGGGCGGCTACCTCGGCCGGGGCCCGGACGCGCTGAACGACTGCCTCCGCGTCCGCTGGGGCGCCCAGCCGCCCCTTCACGATCGTCCGGTACTCCGCCACGTCGCCCGCGCCTGCCTCGGCGTCACCCGCACACCGGCCATCGCCCGCCGACCTTCGGGGAACCCGTCGCCTTCCTCGCCGAAACGGCGTCGACGTCCGTCTCGGTGAGGGTTGTCCACAGGCTGCCCGATTGTCAGTGGCGCGCTGCATGATGAACCCATGACCGAAATCGAGCAGTTGCTGGCACGGGTTGCCACACAGGCCCGCAACACCCGCCCGTGGGGCTGGCCTTCGCTGCCCGAGCCCGTGGGCACGGCCGAGGTCGCCCGCGCCGAGGCCGTGCTCGGCTTCCCGCTGCCCGCCCTGCTCACCTCGCTCTACCTGCGGATAGGGGACGGCGGATTCGGTCCGGAATACGGCCTGTTGCCCTTGCTCGACGGCCCGCCGTCGGGCGAGCCGGCGGTCGTTCCGCAGTACCTCGCCAGCCGCGAGAGTGGCCGCAAGGACCCCGACTGGCCATGGCCTGAGGGTGTCCTGCCGATATCCCACTGGGGCTGCGGAATGTACGCGTGCGTGGACTGCCTGAGCCCCGATGGCACGGTCCTGCTCTACGAGCCGAACGCCGACGAGGCCGACCACGCCTGGTACGTGGACGCACCCGACCTCGCGACCTGGCTGCGCGCCTGGCTCGACGGAACCGGCTGGTACGAGGAGTTCCACGACGGCGCGGACCTCCTCCCGTGGCCCGACTTCCGCATACGTACGACGGCGACCCGGGCTTCGTGACCCGCTAGCGCGAAGCCGCCCACAGCCGTACGCCGTACACCGCCGCCCCCACCGCCAGGACGGCCGTGCCGACGACCACCGAAACACCCTGCAGGGCACAGGCCAGCGTCACGCACCCGAGGAGTCCCAGCACCGGCACGACCCGCGACGCCGGGGCCGGACTCAGCGTCCAGGCGGAGGCGTTGGCGATCGCGTAGTACGCCAGCACACCGAAGGAGGAGAAGCCGATCGCGCCGCGCACATCCACGGTCGCGGCCAGCGCGGCGACCACCACGCCCACGGCCGGTTCCGCCCGGTGCGGGACCTGGAAGCGCGGATGCACGGCGGCCAGCGCGCCCGGCAGATGACGGTCGCGGGCCATGGCCAGCGTGGTCCGCGAGACACCCAGGATCAGGGCGAGAAGAGAGCCGAGCGCGGCCACGGCGGCCCCCACCCGCACCACCGGCACGAGTCCCGGCAGCCCGGCTGCCCGTACAGCGTCCGCCAGCGGCGCCGGGGCAAGCCCCAGCCCGGTCGATCCGAGCACCGAAAGGACAGCGACAGCGACCGCCGCGTACACCGCGAGCGCGATGCCCAGGGCCAGCGGGATCGCACGCGGAATGGTGCGCGCCGGATCGCGTACCTCCTCGCCGAGCGTCGCGATGCGCGCGTACCCGGCGAACGCGAAGAACAGCAGACCGGCGCCCTGAAGCACCCCGCCCGCGCCGGACGACAGTCCGATGTCCAGCCGCCCGGCATCGGCGACGTCGGAACCGAGACACCCGACCACCACGGAAGCGAGGACCGCCAGGACCACCGCCACGATCACCCGCGTCAGCCAGGCCGACTTCTGCACGCCGCCGTAGTTCACGGCGGTCAGCGCGACCACGGCCGTGACCGCCACCGCGTGCGCGTGTGACGGCCAGACGTACGCGCCCACGGTGAGCGCCATCGCCGCGCAGGAGGCCGTCTTGCCGACGATGAAGGACCAGCCCGCCAGATATCCCCAGAAGGCGCCCAGCCGCTCACGCCCGTAGACGTACGTGCCGCCGGAAGCGGGGTACAGGGCGGCCAGCCGTGCCGAGGACATCGCGTTGCAGTAGGCGACGACCGCGGCGAGCGCGAGTCCGAGCAGCAGTCCGGATCCGGCCGCCCGCGCAGCGGGGCCGAGCGCGGCGAAGATCCCGGCACCGATCATCGAGCCGAGACCGATGACCACGGCGTCACCGACTCCTAGCGTGCGGCGCAACTCGGGACTCGACGACGTCATGGGCCGCACCCTACTGATCACTGCAACCGGGGGAGCCGTGGCTATGTCCTGTTCATCAACACAGCACCGGCACGCGCTCCACCGGCACCGGACGCGGACAGCTCGGGCACGGCCCGGCAGGACCGAGATCACAGGGCCGGGACAGCGTGAGCACAGCGCGGAAGAGCAGGTTCAGGACATGGGCATCATCAGCTGGGTCATTCTGGGGCTGCTGGCCGGCGCCATCGCCAAGTTCCTGCTCCCGGGGCGCGACCCGGGAGGCTTCATCGGAACGACCGTCATCGGTGTCGCGGGCGCGTTCATAGGCGGCTGGATATCGGCCCGCTGGCTGGACCACCCCATCACCAAGCAGTTCTACGACGGTGCCACTTGGGCCGCCGCCATCGGTGGCGCGCTCGTGCTGCTGATCGTCTACCGCGTCCTGTTCGGCGACTCGCGCCGCTGAGCGCGTACCGCCCGAGTCCACGGCCGGCAGACGAGAAGGGTGGACACCCCGGGTGTCCACCCTTCTTCGCACCGCCGACCACTCCCGTGGCCACTTCCTGGTGCCGCGAGACGAAGTGCCCCCGGCAACGATCCGCCCCGGCAGGAACCGCCCCGCAGCGACCCGGGCCCTGAGACGGGTCGGCGAAGTACTGGCGATGCGTGTCGGCGTTCGCCGTGCAGGGGTGTCACCAGGCGTTCTGTCAGGGGTTCTCCCAGGCGTTCTACCGGTAGTTCACGAACTGCAGAGCGAAGTCGAAGTCCTTGCCCTTGAGGAGGGCCTGAACGGCCTGCAGGTCGTCACGGCTCTTCGAGCTGACGCGCAGCTCGTCGCCCTGGACCTGGGCCTTCACGCCCTTGGGGCCCTCATCGCGAATGATCTTCGCCACCTTCTTCGCGTTGTCCTGGGAGATGCCCTCCTCGATCGTCGCGAAGATCTTGTACTCCTTGCCGGAGAGCTGGGGCTCACCGGCGTCCAGCGACTTCAGCGAGATGCCGCGCTTGATCAGCTTGGTCTCGAACACATCGAGGATGGCCTTCACCCGCTCCTCGGAGTTCGCCTCCATGAGGATCTTCTCGCCGGACCAGGAGATGGAGGCGCCGACGTTCTTGAAGTCGTAGCGCTGCGAGATCTCCTTGGCGGTCTGGTTGAGGGCGTTGTCGACCTCCTGCCGCTCGACCTTCGAGACGATGTCGAAACTGGAGTCGGCCATGTCCTGTGGCTCCTTGTATCGGGGTGCGTAGGGGCGGCCGTCGAGCCCGGCGTAGGCCTCCGGCCGCATCCGCATAAGCCTAGTCACCCCCCTCCCCCCAAGCGTCGATCAATTGGGTGGCGAAGCATCCCCGGGCATCAGGTATCGTTTACGTCGTTGCCAGGGAGCACCGCAGAAGCGAGGCTCAGGGGCAGCATCCCCGGCGGTGTGCCCGAGCGGCCAAAGGGAGCAGACTGTAAATCTGCCGGCTTAGCCTTCCGTGGTTCGAATCCACGCGCCGCCACACGGGAACCAAGGGCCCGTGACCTGCCTAAACGGCAGGTCACGGGCCCTTGGTCATGCTCCCCGCCGATCAGTGCGCTGTCTCACGCTGTCTCGCGTTCGACCGCCGTATCTCGGGATGCGTGGACGGGGCGTGGACGGGATCCTTGGAGTGTCAGCCGCGCAGTCCCAGCCGGGCCGAGATCTTGGCGTTGGCGGCTTCGTCGCCCTCCTTGAGGAATTTCGCACACACGGTAGAGCACGCCCACGCTGTGGCCGACCCGCTCCGCCATGAGCTGTGGCTCCACACCGGAGCTGAGGAACTGAGGCATGTGGAGACGGCAGCATGACGCAGGTCATACGGTCGCTTGGCCGGCGTCGATTCGAACTCCGGAGTGCTGAGGGCGCGTGTCCGGGCCTCCGCCCAGACCTCGCCGTATCCGGTGTCCTGGGACCAGGCACCGGCACGATGTCTGGAAGAGCCGGGCGTCGGGAGCCGTGCCGTACGCGGTGACGTGCCATCGGAGTAGGGCAACCAGCTCGAGCCACCTGATGCGGGTGAGCGGGTTGTCGGTGAGGAGTTCGGCCTCCACCGCGAACGCAGGGGAGTTGTAGAGAATCGCCCGCTTACGGCTGATGGTTCCGGGCGCCGCTGTCTTCCCGTCCAGCTTTCCGGAGACGGCCCGGAGACTGGTCCGCACGGGGACGAGATCCGAGAGCGCCGACGTTGCCAGTGAGTTGAGCTCGAACCAGTCCAGAATCTTGGCGACGTCGGCAGGGCTCCTCGCTTCAGAGGTTCTTGTTGAAGGCCCAGCCGTACAGCGCGGTGCGGACGACTCTCGCGTCCGGCATGCCCTTGGTGTCCTTCACGAACGTCGGTGAGGAACGACTCGGAGCGCGGGTGTTCGCCTACCTTCCAGCCTGCGGATGGCGATCGACAGGACAGTGGCAAGTCCTGAACGGCGTCAGCGTTTGGGGCGGGCGTTTCTTCTGGGGTGATGCCGCCGATGCTGATGGGGCGCCCCGTTGCGGTGCTTCGGGGTAGGAGGCGGGGATGGCCGACGGACAATCGCGCAAGGGCGGGACAGAGTTCGGCTCGAGAAGCCGCCCGTGGTTGCGCTATTTGGTGGTGCTCTGTGTGTGGGGACCGCTGTACGGACTGAGTGCACTAGCGTCCCACTTTGTGTTGGGCAGGCCGTGGGACCGGGCTTTCTTGCTGGCCATAGGTCCGATGGTGGCCGTGCCCGCGTACGTCTTGTGGTCCAACAGACGAGGCCGAGGCGGGCGCGAGGGCGACGCGAGGCCCGCGGTCCCGGCGAAGGTGCCGCCGCCTCCGCCACCGCCCTTGGACCCGTAACTCAGCTGTGGACCACGGTCCACATCCGCAAGGCCGTGATCAAGCGCGACCCCTTCTTGGAGCTGCCGGAAGCGGAGAAGATCTGCACGGCGATCCAGCCGCCGAACGCGTCGGCGGTCAGGGTGATGTGTTGCTGCGGACCGCGCGGGCGCCGCCGACGCCTTGTCCAGCGTGAGCCGCAACGCCAGGGGACGCAGGGCGACGGTCTTGCCCTCGGTTCGGCAGACCCGTGATCAGAAGGTGCCGCTGGTACAGGGACAGCGCGGCGGCATCCCCGCGCAGGTCATGCCCCCAGGGGGCGCGGCCCTTCGCGTAGTCGGCGGTCATCGTCTCGTCAGCGATCAGCGATCAGCGATCAGCGATCAGCGATCAGCGGAGGCGGATCGATCGGCTCGTCCAGTGCACCGAAGTCGGCGACCCGGACGCGAACCGTGCGGGCGGCCTGCGGGACGGTGATGAACACGTCGTGCTCGGAGTGATCGGCTCCGGGGTGGTGAGCGGGGCGGCCAGGCCCAGGGGTCATGAACTCGTCAGATAGGCTGCCGCCTCTTGTTGTGGTGTGCTCCTGAAGAGGTGTGAATGAAGACAGGCAGACGAACCGTCGCGGTGGCCACGCTCGTGGGGGCGCTGGGGTTCTCGGTGCTGAACGCGCCGACGGCTCAGGCGGCGGACACCGGTATCACCGTGTCGAGCATCGTCATCAACAACGGCAAGCCGATCGTCGTCGGCACGTCGAAGGAGGTGGAGCCGCCCATCAGTTTCAACATCGCGCTGCCTTCCGGGTACAGCACCGCCGACCCCTTCCGCTACGACGCGTTCCCCTTTCTCTACCGCGGCAGCATGACGACGGCGGCTGACACCGGGGAGAACTTCATCGGGCCGGGCGGCTACACCTGCTACGAGTTGGACTCCAAGCACGCTCGCTGCGAGGGCAGCCTCTATATCGACCCGCACCCGAGCCAGGAGCACGTCGACTCCAACAGTGACGCCACGACCTGGAAGGTCGGCGTCTCGCTGAAGCTGTGGAAGGCCGACGGCGGCCTCAAGACCGGGGAACGGGAGACGCGGTCCACGACCGTTCAGCTCAAGCGCGTGGCCAAGGCCACCACCAACGCCTCGCCGGAGCCGGTCACCAAGGGCAAGACGATCACCGTCACGGGCAAGGTGACCCGGGCGAACTGGAGCACGAAGAAGTACGACGCCTACAGCGGCCGTACGGTCAGCCTCCAGTTCCGCGCCGAGGGCGCCGACACCTTCACGACGGTCAAGAAGGCCACCACCAGCAGCACCGGGGGTCTGAAAGCCACGGTCACCGCCTCGGTCGACGGCTCCTACCGCTGGGTGTACTACGGCAACTCGACGACCGGCGTCGCCACCAGCGCGGCCGACTCCGTCGACGTGCGCTGACGCTCTCGGCTCAGGGTCCGGATCTCGCCGCCCTCGGCCCTCGTCAGCGTGACCCCCGTCAGATCGCGTAGCCCGCGTTCCGCCATGGTGGTCGGCTCGGCGGCGGTCGGTGGGGTGCCCCTGAGGCAGATCGGCGGCAGGCCGAACAAGAGCCAAGGGCCCGTGACCTTCTGTTTAGGCAGGTCACGGGCCCTTGGTCGTACCCTCTGGCGATAGCTGGCCGTCTCACACTGTCTCGTGCTCGGACGCCGTATCTCGGGATGCACCCCGGTGAGCTCCAGATCGCGTCGTCACGGATCTTCTCGATGGGCGCCCGGGCGTCAATCCAGACTCGGGGACGCGGGAACCCGAACGGCTGCCTCGAGGCAGTGAACGACCCGTCGATGCGTGTCCCCGACCTGGTCCGTGGCATCCACCTGGATCAGGAGGTCCTCGATCTCGGCCATGGCCCGACGGGTGAAGAGGGCGAGTATCCCGTGCTTCTGACTGGAGTTGGAGAGCGGAAAGGACGGCCCGAGCACCCGCAGCGAGTAGTCCTCCCCGTGCACCAGCCCCGCCTCGCCCAGTACGGAGACTGCCTCGTCCCGGGACATCCAGCGGGAGGCGGCCACCCGGGCGCCCCGCT
The DNA here is from genome assembly GCF_053599975.1 of Streptomyces sp. NPDC005141. Lineage (NCBI taxonomy): Bacteria > Bacillati > Actinomycetota > Actinomycetes > Kitasatosporales > Streptomycetaceae > Streptomyces > Streptomyces sp. NPDC005141. Next base: position 37,419 of record NZ_JBSFYW010000010.1, read on the forward strand.
GCCGGTCGCCCCGCAGGACGACCCGGTACTTCGGATCGTGGATCTGTGCCGCCGCCCCCGCCCCGTTGACCAGCCGGACCGTCCAGGCGAGGGGTTCGGAGAGCTCGGACACCTCGACGACGTATCCCACCCAGCCGATCATCGGCCGTACGGCTGAGGCGTATTGGGCCCGCGCGAAGATGAGCCCGGCGGTGACGGTGGTGGCGGTGGTGGCGGACTGGACATCGAGCAGTTCGAGTTTCCATGGCCAGGAGTCCCCAGCCGAAGCCGGCAGGTTGACCCGCACGACGCTCCACACGAGCACCGACGCGGTCAGGCCGAGAAGGATGACCGGAACCTTGAAGAGTGCCGTGTTCCGAAGGACCCGCCGCTGCGGCTCATTGCCCATGCCTCTCCTGCCCCCGGGGAGATCACTGACGCGAGCGTCGATGCTAGGGGGCGGCGGGTGGGTCGGGAAGAGGGCCCGGACATGGGTGGGGAGGGGCAGGCGTGAGCACTTGCCGCCCGCGTCCGTCCTTCGGCCTGCCGGGCTGAGCCGGCGCACACGCATGCAGGCGCCGGCTGTGGGTGGTGTGAGGGTGCCCGCGACGGGAGTGACGATCACCGGGCTCAGCGCACTCGATCGTGATCGGCGTCGCCGGCGACCGGGCCGCGAAGAAACGCAAGAAAGCTTTCTGGGACAGGTACGGCTCCTTCGAAGGATTCCGCGGCCAGGTCGACACGGAACGCATTCAGAGGGTCCTCAGGGCGAGTGGTGACATCGCGGCCATCAAGGTGGTCCGCAAGGAATACCCCTACGGCTCACTCGCGATGGCGAAGCGATACGTGGATGAACTGCCCGTCCGAGGGCGGTGGAAAGCGACCGGGCGGGCGTCGGCCTCGATCACGGCCTTGGTGATCGGCATGGCGAACCGGCGCACTGCCGACCTGGTTCGTGGGCAGTCCACACCGGCTTCGATGCCGTGATCGCGCCGGACACGGCAGGAACCGCTCACTCCCGACCGGTGCTGCGGGGCCACCCTGGGCCGGTATCTCTTGCCCTCTGGTCCGATATCTCTTCGTGTGGCTGCACCGGATTTCGGGACGGCCACGTTCTGCTTATGCACAACGCATTCCTCATGCGGACGAATTCTTGCCGGACGACGGTTGAGTCGATTACTGGCCGAGTCGATTATTTTTCATCGCTGGATCGTCTGTGGAAACCCGTGCGGAAATGCCCCGGAGGCGGAAACGTTCCGCCGAAGGCAGTTCATCGGGTGGGAACAGTCGCAGGGCTGCCACCGGCACCCACGCCGACCTCATGACCGCCAACGCCCACCACCGGGACCTGCCGGAGAGCCGGCGGTGGTCCCCTCTGGACCACGGGCGCGGCGACGGAAGTCGGGGCCCGCGGGGCACACTTATCCCATGTCATCGCGTCGCAGGAACTGCCCCGAGTGCCGTCGGGAGATCGCCGTCGTCGCGGGGCGGTTCGCCCGGCACGATCCGCCCGGCGCGCGGGGGAGCGGAGAACTGATCTCGTGCCCCGGTTCGCGCCGCCAGGCCCTCATCGGGGCGGCGCAGCCCGCGCTGGACGGGTACACCGTCCCGGAGTTCCCTGGCCAGCTCCCGCTGTTCTGAAACCTGCCCCGGGACGGCGCGCGCTCAGGACAGGTCCTAGTTGCCCGCCACCGACTTCACCGCGACCGAGATCGGTGTCGAGCCGCTGACCGCTTCCAGGGTCAGACCGGTCGTCGCCGGAGTGTCGACCAGTTCCGCGAGGATCGCGGCGACGTCGTCGCGGGGGATCATGCCGCGGCCGGTGGAGGCCTCCAGGCGTACGAGGCCGGTCCCGGCGTCGTCGATCAGGCTGCCGGGACGCAGAATCGTCCAGTCCAGGCCCGTACGACCGCGTACGTACTCGTCGGCCTGGCCCTTGGCACGCAGATACGCGTCGAAGATGTCGTCGCCCGGGTGGGCCGGGTCCGCGCCCATCGAGGAGACGATCACGTGCCGGCGTACGCCCGCGCGCTCCGCGGCGTCCGCGAAGAGGATCGCGGCGCCCTTGTCCACCGTCTCCTTGCGGTCCACTCCGCTGCCCGGGCCCGCGCCCGCCGCGAAGACGGCCGCGTCCGCGCCCTGCAGATGCGCGGCTACCTCCTCCACCGACGCCGACTCCAGATCGCACAGGACCGGCTCGGCGCCGGCCGCCCGCAGATCGTCGCCCTGTTCGGCACGGCGGATGATCCCCGCGACCTCGTCCCCGCGCGCGGAGAGCAGCTGCTCCAGCCGCAGCGCGATCTGACCATGACCACCAGCGATGACAATGCGCATGTTTCCGACCGTACGCCCGGACGAGCGCGTTCGCCGCACAACCCTGTGGGCGACTCGTGAGTCACATGGGTGATCACTGTGGAAGTGTGCGCGCGATCACCGCGAGAGCGAGTGAACACGCGAACGAAAGAACGTCGTGCGGGCCCGTACGGCGTCGTAAGAGGAGACCATCATCACCGTCATACGCAAGACCGTCATCGCGACCGGCTGCACCGCTGTCCTCCTCGCCACGGCGGCCGCCTGCGGCACGGTCGAGAACCTCACAGCCGGGCAGAAGGTGGACCACGCCGTCGACCGGCTCGGCGAACAGAAGTCACTCGCCTTCCGGTTGGACCTCGACGCCGACCCCGAGGCGATCAACAAGCTGATGAGCGAGTCCGGTCCCGACGAGGCCCTTCCGCCGGAGTTCGCGGAGTTCTTCGGCGGCCTGCGCGTCGATGTCTCCGTCAAGTCCAAGAAGCCGCTGGCGGATTCGGGTGAGAAGGACCTCACCGGGATCAGCCTGAAGCTCGCGGGGGCGGACGGGCTCCTGGCCGAATACCGGGTCGTCGGTGACTTCACGTACTACCGCGCGGACATGAAGGCCGTCGGCAAGGCGATGGGCTTCCCCATGCCGTCGGCCGACGATCTCCCCGCGAGCGAGAAGGAGATGAGGAAGGTCCTCGAAGGCGACTGGGTGAAGGTCAACACCAAGGAGCTGGAGAAGTCCCAGAAGGCCGCCGGAGGCGCCTCGAAGGGTGCCGGTGCCGATGACGTCGACGCCAAGACCCAGAAGAAGATCCTCAACGCGGTCAGCCGTGTCATCGCCCACGAGGTCACCTTCCGGACCAAGGGCGGTGCCGACGGCGTCGAGCACGTCGTCGCCACGGGCAACTTCCGCGACCTGCTCACCGGCGTCTTCGACAAGCTCCGGCCGCTGCAGGGGGACCTTCCGGAAGGTGCGGAACTCCCCACGGCGAAGGAGCTCAAGGATGCTCCGAACAAGAAGGTCGCCGTCGACTTCACGCTCAAGAACGGTGACCTCCGGCAGATCAAGGTCGACCTGGCCGTCCTCGCCGACGGCCCGAAGTCCGTCAAGCTGCCGCTCGTCCTGAAGTTCTCCGAGGCGGGTGACGTCAGCGCGCCGTCGGGGGCCACCGAGGTCCCCGTGGACAAGATTGCCGGGGGCAACCCGCTGAGCGGTGCCCTCCTGGGCGGCGGCGAGTTCTAGAACACGGACGCGAGCCCGCGAAAGGCTCACTGAAGAAGTCCTGGGGAGCAGCAGGCCCGGGAACAGGGAGTCCGCGACAGGGAGTCCGGGGCAGGCGCCCGGGCAGGCCGCGGGGTGCCGGGAGCTCATGGAATGACACGGCCGGACGCGGGTTTCCAGTGCTGGCCCGTCCTGCGAAGTCCCGCGCGCGTGGAGGGCGTCCGACGACCTCCACGCGCGCGGGGCCGTCCTCCTCAGGCGTGCGAGGCCGTCCTCCTCCAAGGTGCCGGGGCCGCGCACCCTCATACGGGTGACCGCCGCGCTCCGGCGACCAGGGCCGGGGTCCCCTTCCCGGGGTCCGCGGCCGACGCCCGACCGATCGCCCCGACCCGTCCACCTCCGCCTGCGCCCGCCCTGCTTTCGCCTCTGCGTCCCGCACCGGCTACGAAGGCTCTCCGCGTCCCTGCCGAGGCAGTTCCATCCCCGGCTCGGCGGCCGAGTTGCAGTACTCCCGCACCGCGCTCGTCCGCGCCACCACGCGCCCCCGGTGCACCACGATCCGGCTGTACGAGAGGGACAGCGCCCCCGCGAGCCGGTCCCCGCGTACGGCGAGCAACTCGGCCGGGAATCCCGCCTCCACGCGTACCTCGGGCAGCCCGAGAGCGGCCCGGGCGGCACAACTCACCGAGTCGTAGGCGTCCTCGGGGCGCAGCCCGTACCGCGAGGCCAGCAAGTAGGCGGCCTCCAGCGGGTCCCCGCGTCCCACCGGGTTGGACAGGTCGCGCAGGGCGCCGCTGCCCGCCGCGACCCGTACTCCGGCCGCCCGCAACAGCCGTACGGGAGCGGTGCCGCGACGGTCCGCCGATCCGCAGCCGCCCTGCGGCAGGCAGACCACCGTCACTCCGGCCGCGGCGAGTTGGTCCGCGGCGCGGGAGGCCACCTCGGCGGGCAGCCGGCCGAGCCCGCCGCACGGGCCGAGCGTCACCCCGGGCCGCAAGCCGCCCGCCATCGCGACGAGCCGGGCGAGCCGGGCGGGATCGGCGGCGTCCGTGTGCAGATCGACCGGGCAGCCGTGTTCGGAGGCGAGCTCCAGGACCGCCTGCACGTACCCCGTCGGATCGGGGTCCGCGTCCGGGCAGCCGCCCACCACGGAAGCGCCCATCTTCAGCGCGTCCCGCAGCATCGCGAGCCCGTCGGCGCCGGCCACGCCCGTCAGCAGCCGCGGCATCGCCACCGTCGTCAGCTCCGCGAGCCCCCGCAGCGACCGCCGCACCTGAAGCACCGCCGCCAGCGCGTCCAGCCCCTGTACGTCGCCGACGCGCACATGGGACCGCAACGCCGTGGCGCCGTGGCCGAGTTGCAGGAGCGCGGCCTCGGTGGCCAGGCGCTGGACCTCCTGGTCGTCGTACGCCGGCGGGCCGTCGCCGTCGGCCGCCAGGGCCGTGTCGCTGTGCGCGTGGGCCTCGGCGGGGGCGGGCAGCAGGAGATAGCCGTCGAGGTCCACCTTCGCGGCGAGAGCCCCCGAGGCACCCGCCGCGAGGCTCCCGGCGGTACCGACCGCCTCGATACGCCCACCGCCCAGCCGTACGTCCACGGCCCGGCCGTCGGTGAGCCGCGCCCCGCACAGCAGGAGAGCGGCCGTGTCGGTCTGTCCCGCCGAGGAGTGGGGCGGCTGCTGCTGACTGTCGGGCATCGCACTCCTGGGGCTCGGGACGGCTGCGGGAGGGACGACTACGGAGCGTGGGGAGACAAGATCACGCAGCGTGAGTCGAGCCTAGGGCGGCGACCCGTCAACGTCGGGGAGGAGCGCAATAGTCGTACCGGTGTGGCCCGTCGACGGGTCGGGGACCGGCCGTCTCGGGGCCGGATCGGGCCCCGAGCCACCTCGCGCACCGGCCCGCCCCGCTGCCCTCTGTCCGCTGCCCCGGCCCTCCGGCTGTCCGCACCGGCCTCGGCCGCCCGCTCGGCCCGGTGTCCGCGGGTGGCCGGAGGGCCGTCACCCCCTGTGATCCAAGGGGTCCGAGGGGCCGGTGAGGGGTTCTGGGAACGCCTGGGGAAACGCGTGGGAACAGGCCGGGGTGGGTGCCGCGAAACGGATTTGGGCGATCGACGGAGGACCGTGTAATGTCTTCATCGCTCGCCCCAATAGCTCAGTCGGTAGAGCGTCTCCATGGTAAGGAGAAGGTCTACGGTTCGATTCCGTATTGGGGCTCTGGTGCGAGAGGTTCCCGTCGCAAGGCGGGACCCGATCGCATCTCAGCGGTGTAGCTCAGTCGGTAGAGCAAGCGGCTCATAATCGCTGTGTCACCGGTTCAAGTCCGGTCACCGCTACTGACAGTAGCCGATTGTGGGGTCGGTCCTTCGATCGGCTACTCTTCTATGCATTAATGTCCCATCCGTTCGTCAAGGAGCACTCCTGTGGCTGCCACCGACGTCCGCCCGAAGATCACGCTGGCCTGCGTGGAGTGCAAGGAGCGGAACTACATCACCAAGAAGAACCGGCGTAACGACCCGGACCGACTGGAGATGAAGAAGCACTGCCCGCGTTGCAACGCGCACACCGCGCACCGCGAAACGCGATAATTCAGGCTCGTACACGAGGCCGTCCCCTTCACGGGGGGCGGCCTCGCGTCGTTGCGGAACCGATGTCCGGCGCGGGCCAGGCGTCATGCGTGGACCCCGTGATTTAGAGCGAAGATAGGCCGTCCGGCTAAGACGGTCGCTCCAGCTGTGACAACCAGTGCGGCGACGACAACCAGGAGGTGCCGAGCCCATGGCGCTCGACCAGTCCTTCGTAGGGCGGTCCTACCCGCCCACCGACCCCTATGAGGTCGGCCGGGAGAAGATCCGCGAGTTCGCGGAGGCCGTGGGGGACAGCAACCCTGCGTACACGGACCCCGAGGCCGCACGCGCGCTCGGGCACCCCGATGTGATCGCCCCGCCGACTTTTGTGTTCGCCATCACGTTCAAGGCCGCGGGCCAGGTCGTCCAGGACCCGCAGCTGGGCCTCGACTACAGCCGGGTGGTGCACGGCGACCAGAAGTTCGCGTACACCCGCCCGGTGCGCGCGGGTGACCGGCTCACGGTCACCTCGACCATCGAGTCGATCAAGTCCCTCGCGGGCAACGACATCCTGGACATCCGTGGCGAGGTCCACGACGAGGCGGGGGAGCACGTAGTGACAGCTGTCACGAAGCTCGTGTCCCGTGCGGCGGAGGTGGGCTGACATGGCGGCGAAGATCTCTTACGCGGACGTCGAGGTCGGTACGGAGCTGCCGGCCGGGACGTTTTCCGTGACGCGTGCCACGCTCGTGCAGTACGCGGGGGCCTCCGGGGACTTCAACCCGATCCACTGGAACGAGAAGTTCGCGGTCGAGGTGGGCCTTCCCGACGTCATCGCGCACGGCATGTTCACCATGGCCGAGGCGATCCGCGTGGTCACCGACTGGGTCGGCGACCCGGGCTCGGTCCTCGACTACGGCGTCCGCTTCACCAAGCCCGTCGTCGTCCCGAACGACGACAAGGGCGCCACGATCGAGGTCAGCGGCAAGGTCGCGGCCAAGCTCGACGACAACACCGTCCGCGTCGACCTCACGGCGACCAGCGGCGGACAGAAGGTGCTGGGGATGTCGCGAGCGGTCGTACGACTGGCCTGACCTCGAAGCCCCGAAGCCTCGAAGCCCCGAAGCCTCGGAGCGCTCGGCACGCCGGAGTGCTGACGCGACGGAGTACGTAAGGGGCGCCCGTTATTGCGGGCGCCCCTTACGCGTTCCCCGCTGTGGCGGCTCCAGGGCCTCGCCTCAGGAGCTCCGCCCTCAAGAGCCAGACGCCCGAAAGTCCCGCTCCCCGCATCATCCCTTGACTTAGTTAGTGATTGAGCACTAACTTAGCCGCATGGTCAGGATGAGCGCAGAGGAGAGGCGCGAGAGCGTCATTCGCGCGGCGATGAGCGAGTTCTCGCGGGGCGGCTACCACGGCACGTCCACCGAGGCGATCGCCAAGCGCGTGGGTGTCTCGCAGCCGTATCTCTTCCGGCTCTTCCCGGGCAAGAAAGCGATCTTCCTGGCGGCCGCCGAGCACTGCATGGAGCTCGCCCGGCGCACGATGGAAGAGGCTTCCGAAGGGCTGGAGGGGGAGGACGCGCTGCATGCCATGGCGAGCGCCTACGTCAAGGTGATCGCGGAGCACCCGGAGCGGTTGCTCATGCAGATGCAGACGTACGTCGCGGTGGCGGCGGCCGAGGAGGCCGGCGATCACGAGCTCGGCGAGGCGGTCCGGGCCGGCTGGATGCGGCTCTGGGACACCGTTCATGTGCCGCTCGGGGCCGAGGTGAACGACACCACGACCTTCATGGCGTACGGAATGCTCGTCAACTGCCTGGTGGCGATGGGGTTCCCGCCCGAGCACCGGGTCTGGGAAGGGCTCTATCCGTCGGCGCGGGTCACGGGCCGGCTGGAGAAGTAGCGCGAAGGAGAAGGCGGAGTTCGACGCCTTTTCATGAGCGCGAAAGTTAGTCATCAATAACTAACCATCGATAACGATCACATCATCTCTGGGGGAGCGATGTCTCAGCGGACGGCACGGACAGAAGAGAACGGACCGGTGGCACCGACCCCGGCACGGGCCACGGGATCGCCCAAGGGATCGGCCCCGGCGTCGGCCGCGGATTCGGCACCGGCCGGGCGGCGTGGCGGAGCCGGGTGGGCCCTCCTCATCACCGGCGTCGCCGGGTTCATGGCGGCTCTCGACAATCTCGTGGTCACCACCGCCCTGCCCTCCATCCGCAAGGACCTCGGGGGAGGGCTGGACGACCTGGAATGGACCGTGAGCGCCTACACGCTCACCTTCGCCGTCCTGCTGATGTTCGGCGCGGCGCTCGGCGACCGGTTCGGCCGCCGCAGGCTCTTCCTCGTCGGCCTGAGCATCTTCACCGGCGCTTCCGCCGCCGCGGCCATGGCGCCCGGCATCGACTCGCTGATCGCCGCCCGAGCGGTCCAGGGCGTCGGCGCGGCGATCATGATGCCCCTGACCCTGACCCTGCTGACGGCCGCCGTTCCGGCCGCCAAGCGCGGCATGGCGTACGGGATATGGGGAGCCGTCAACGGGCTCGCGGTCGCCTCGGGACCCCTCATCGGCGGCAGCCTCACCGAGCACGTCTCGTGGCACTGGATCTTCTGGCTGAACGTTCCGCTGGGTCTCGCCGTGCTCCCGCTCGCCCGGCTGCGTCTGTCCGAGTCGTTCGGCGCAGGCGCCCGGCTCGACTTCCCCGGCACCCTGCTGGCCAGCGGCGGCCTCTTCGGGATCGTCTACGGCCTGGTCCGCGGGCCCGCCGACGGCTGGACCAGCCCGGTCGTCCTGACCGGCCTGCTCGCGGGTGGCGCGCTGCTCACCGGCTTCGTCGTCCACGGCACCCGGGCCAAGAACCCGATGCTCCCGATGCGGCTCTTCCGCTCCCGCGCCTTCGCCGGGATCAACGCGGCCAGCCTGCTGATGTTCCTCGGGATGTTCGGCTCGATCTTCCTGCTCAGCCAGTACATGCAGGGCGTGCTCGGCTACTCGCCGACCGAGGCGGGTCTGCGGATGCTCCCCTGGACCGGCATGCCGATGCTCGTCGCGCCCATCGCCGGCTACCTGTCCGACCGCGTCGGCGGCCGCCCCGTCGTCGCCACGGGGCTCTTCCTGCAGGCCATCGGTCTCGCGTACTACGCCACCGTGGTCGCCGCCGACGCCTCGTACGCCTCTCAGCTGCCCGCCCTGATCATCAGCGGCATCGGGATGTCCCTCTACTTCGCCCCGGCCTCCAGCCTGGTCATGTCCAGCGTCCGGCCGCACGAGCAGGGCATCGCCTCCGGCGCCAACAACGCGCTGCGCGAGGTGGGCGGCGCGCTCGGTATCGCGGTGATGTCCTCGATCTTCTCGGCGCAGGGCGGCTACGCGACCGCGCACAGCTTCATCGACGGACTGCGGCCCGCGCTCGTGGTCGGTGCCTCGGTCGTCGCCCTCGCGGGCATCGCGGCCCTGTTCATCCCGACCGCTCGGCGCGCGGCTGGAACCGGGACGGCCGAGGTCCCGGCGCACGACCTCGCGGCCGGCTCGCCCGAGGCGGAGCGGCTCGGAGCCGACCCGCTCACGACTCCCTCCCTCGAAACCGCCTCCCGCTGACGTCCGGAACGAAGCCACCTGGTCGAACCCCCAGGGAAGTGACCTCGGTCAGACTGTCGGCATCGGAACGGCCCCGCCCACCGGCGGGGCCGTTCGCATGTCCGCGGAGCACCGGTGGCCGGGCGCCCCTGCCCCTTCTCGTAGTCTTGGGCGCGTGCAGGAACTCCACGATGCCCCGCTCGCCCCGCTGACCACCTTCCGTCTCGGCGGCCCGGCCGCCCGGCTGATCACCGCCACGACCGACGCCGAGGTGGTCGCCGCCGTGCGCGAGGCCGACGACACCGGTACGCCGCTGCTGCTCATCGGCGGTGGATCGAACCTGGTCATCGGCGACAAGGGCTTCGCCGGGACCGCCCTGCGCATCGCCACGAAGGGCTTCTCGCTCGACGGTACGAGGCTGGAGCTGGCCGCGGGCGAGGTGTGGACCGACGCGGTCGCCCGCACCGTCGAGGCCGGGCTCGCCGGGGTCGAGTGCCTCGCCGGTATCCCCGGCTCCGCGGGCGCGACGCCGATCCAGAACGTGGGCGCGTACGGCCAGGAAGTGTCGTCGACGATCACCGAGGTGATCGCCTATGACCGGAAGGCCCGGGAAACGGTCACGCTGACCAACGCCGAGTGCTCCTTCTCGTATCGTCACAGCCGCTTCAAGGCCGATCCCGACCGCCATGTGGTGCTGCGCGTGCGCTTCGAGCTGGAGGACGCGCGGGGGCTGTCGGCGCCGGTCAAGTACGCCGAGACGGCCCGCGCGCTGGGTGTGGAACCCGGCGACCGCGTGGCCCTCGGCGACGCCCGCGCGACCGTCCTGAAGCTGCGGGCCGGCAAGGGCATGGTGCTCGACCCCGAGGATCACGACACCTGGTCCGCCGGGTCGTTCTTCACCAACCCGATCCTCACGGAAGAGGCGTTCGCCGCGTTCCACGCGCGCGTGAAGGAGCGGCTCGGTGCCGACGCCGTACCGCCCGCGTACGCGGCCGGCGAGGGGCACACCAAGACCTCGGCGGCCTGGCTGATCGACAAGTCGGGCTTCACCAAGGGCTACGGAACCGGGCCCGCCCGCATCTCCACCAAGCACACGCTGGCCCTGACGAACCGGGGCGGGGCCACCACCGAGGATCTCCTCGCGCTGGCCCGGGAAGTCGTCGCGGGTGTCCACGACGCCTTCGGGATCACCCTGGTCAACGAGCCGGTGACGGTGAACGCCGGCCTCTAGGGGCTCCGAGGGGCTTTGACGGGCTCCGAGAAGGGCCCCAGCCCGGTGGGTGCCGGCAGGGCTCAGTAGGCGACGCCCACGCCCTGCTTCACCGTCCCCGGGTCGTCGATCATCGCCAGCATCGCGTGGGCCACGTCGGCGCGCGCGATGAAGCGGCCCCTCTGCGGGGTGCCTCCCACGACCGTGCGATAGGAGCCGGTCAGCGGCTTGTTCTGGAGCCGGGGCGGACGGACGACGGTCCAGTCCGTGGCACTGGCCGCCAGTGCGTCCTCCATCTTCCTCAGGTCGGCGTAGACGTCCTTGAGGATGCCGGAGATCAGCTTCCGCATGGCGCGGTCGGCGAACGCGTCGTCCTCGGCGGCGGGGCCGACCGGACTCGCGCTGACCACCAGCAGCCGCCGGACCTGCTCCGCCTCCATGGCGTCCAGCACCGTACGGGTGAGCCGGGCCGCGACCCCGGCGTCCTTGCGGCTGCGCGCGCCGAGACCGGACAGGACGGCGTCCCGGGCCGCGACGGCGGGGCGCAGCGCCCGAGGGTCGGTGAGATCCGCGCGGAACACCTCCAGTCCCGCTCCCGTGACGGTCAGCCGCGCGGGGTCCCGTACGACGGCCGTGACCTGGTGGCCCGCGCCCAGGGCCTGGCGGACGATCTCCTGGCCGATGCCTCCGGTGGCACCGAGAACGGTGAGTTTCATGACGTGCTCCGCTGGGTGGGAATGGGGTGGGTGAGTATTCACTCACCTGTACTTCTTCTAGAGTGAGTAAGTACTCACCCACCCGTCAACCCCGAGAGGGTGTGCCATGGAATCCTTGGGCCCCATGCAGCAGAAATCCGCCACGGAGCCCACGCCGTCGAAACCGGCCAGGATCCGCATCCTCGACGCGGCGCACGAGCTCATGCTCACCCTCGGCCTCTCCCGCGCCACGACCAAGGAGATCGCCAGGGCGGCCGGCTGCTCCGAGGCCGCGCTCTACAAGTACTTCGCGAGCAAGGAAGAGCTGTTCATCCGGGTCCTTCAGGAGCGGCTGCCCAAGCTGGGGCCTCTCCTGGAGCGGCTGACGGCCGAGCCGGGGGAGCACTCCCTTGAGGAGAACCTCACCGAGATCGCCCGCCAGGCGGCCCTCTTCTATGAGCAGAGTTTCCCGATCGCCGCCTCCTTGTACGCGGAGACGCAGCTCAAGCGCCGCCACGACGACGCCATGCGGGCCATGGACGCGGGCCCCCACATGCCCATCCGGGGCGTCGCCGCGTATCTGCGGGCGGAGCAGCGGGCCGGGCGCGTCCAGCCGGACACCGACACCTACGCGGCCGCGTCCCTCCTGCTCGGCGCCTGCGCGCAGCGCGCGTTCGCCTACGACGCGACCCCGGAGGGCACGCCCCCGCCCCTGGACACCTTCGCCCCGGCGCTCGCCCGCACCCTGCTCGCCGGAATCGCGCCCGGGAAACCGGCGGAGTCCGCGGGGGCCTGAGGCCCGCAGGGGCAGGCCGCAGAAGGTCAGCGGGTGCCAGAAGGTCAGCGGGTTCCCAGGAGGTCAGCGGGTTCTAGGAGGTCAGCCAGTCGTCGACCCCGGACAGGAGCTTCGCCCGGACGTCCTCCGGCGCGGCCGACGCGCGGACGGACTGCCGCGCCAGCTCGGCGAGCTCCGGGTCCGTGAAGCCGTGGTGACGGCGGGCGATCTCGTACTGGGCGGCGAGCCGGGAACCGAAGAGCAGCGGGTCGTCGGCGCCGAGGGCCATCGGCACACCGGCTTCGAACAGAGTTCGCAGGGGGACGTCGGCGTGCTTCTCGTAGACGCCCAGGGCGACGTTCGAGGCGGGGCAGACCTCGCAGGTCACCCCGCGGTCCGCGAGGCGCTTCAGCAGCCGCGGGTCCTCGGCGGCCCGCACCCCGTGGCCGATCCGTGAGGCGTGCAGATCGTCCAGACAGTCGCGGACCGAGGCGGGTCCGGTCAGCTCGCCGCCGTGCGGCGCGGACAGCAGCCCGCCCTCCCGCGCGATGGCGAAGGCCCGGTCGAAGTCCCGCGCCATGCCCCGTCGCTCGTCGTTGGAGAGTCCGAAACCGACGATGCCCCGGTCGGCGTACCGCACGGCGAGCCTCGCCAGCGTGCGGGCGTCCAGCGGGTGCTTCATCCGGTTCGCGGCCACCAGGACGCGCATCCCGAGTCCGGTCTCCCGCATCGCCGTGTCCACCGCGTCCAGGATGATCTCCAGGGCCGGGATGAGTCCGCCCAGGCGCGGCGCGTACGACGTCGGGTCGACCTGGATCTCCAGCCACCCGGAGCCGTCCTTCAGATCCTCCTCGGCGGCCTCGCGCACCAGGCGCTGGATGTCCTCGGGATCCCTGAGACACGACCGCGCCGCGTCGTACAACCGCTGGAACCGGAACCAGCCCCGCTCGTCCGTCGCCCGCAGCTTCGGCGGTTCCCCGCTGGTCAGCGCGTCGGGCAGATGGATCCCGTGCTTGTCGGCCAGTTCCAGCAGGGTGGTGTGCCGCATCGAACCGGTGAAGTGCAGGTGCAGATGGGCCTTCGGCAGTTCACTCACATCACGTACGCGCTCCATCCAAAGATCCTGCCGTACGCGGATGTCGTGCCGGTAGCGCTTTCGCTGATCGGAGGCTTGCTCGAACGAACGAACGGGGGCCGGCCACTCCGCTGAGTGGCCGGCCCCCGCACGCGCGCGTGGAGCGCGAAGACGTCACCGGCGCCCCGATGGCGACGGTGGACGCAGGAAGGTCAGTCCGTCGCCTCGGCCAGCAGCTTCTGGATCCGGCTGACGCCCTCGACGAGGTCCTCGTCACCGAGGGCGTACGACAGACGCAGGTAGCCCGGCGTGCCGAAGGCCTCACCCGGGACGACCGCGACCTCGGCCTCCTCCAGGATGAGCGCGGCCAGCTCGACGGTGTCCGCGGGGCGCTTGCCGCGGATCTCCTTGCCGAGCAGTCCCTTCACCGAGGGGTACGCGTAGAAGGCGCCCTCGGGCTCGGGGCAGAGCACGCCGTCGATCTCGTTCAGCATGCGCACGATGGTCTTGCGGCGGCGGTCGAAGGCCTCGCGCATCTTCGCGACGGCCGTGAGGTCGCCGGAGACGGCGGCGAGCGCGGCGACCTGGGCCACGTTCGAGACGTTGGACGTGGCGTGCGACTGCAGGTTGGTCGCGGCCTTGATGACGTCCTTCGGGCCGATGACCCAGCCCACGCGCCAGCCGGTCATCGCGTACGTCTTGGCGACGCCGTTGACGACGATGCACTTGTCGCGCAGCTCGGGCACCACCACGGGCAGGGAGTGGAATTCCGCGTCGCCGTAGACCAGGTGCTCGTAGATCTCGTCGGTCAGGACCCACAGGCCCTTCTCGGCGGCCCAGCGGCCGATCTCCTCGATCTGCTCGCGGGTGTAGACCGCGCCCGTCGGGTTGGACGGGGAGACGAAGAGCAGCACCTTGGTGTTCTCGGTGCGGGCTGCCTCCAGCTGCTCGACCGAGACGCGGTAACCGGTGGTCTCGTCGGCGACGACGTCGACCGGGACACCGCCGGCGAGACGGATGGACTCCGGGTAGGTCGTCCAGTACGGCGCCGGGACGATGACCTCGTCGCCCGGGTCGAGGATCGCGGCGAAGGCCTCGTAGATGGCCTGCTTGCCGCCGTTGGTGACCAGGACCTGAGTGGCCTCCACCTCGTAGCCGGAGTCACGCAGCGTCTTCGCGGCGATCGCGGCCTTCAGCTCGGGGAGCCCGCCGGCCGGCGTGTAGCGGTGGTACTTGGGGTTCGAGCAGGCCTCGATGGCGGCCTGGACGATGTAGTCCGGGGTGGGGAAGTCGGGTTCACCGGCGCCGAAGCCGATCACCGGACGTCCGGCGGCCTTGAGGGCCTTGGCCTTCGCGTCCACGGCGAGGGTGGCGGACTCGGAGATCGCGCCGACTCGGGCGGAGACCCGGCGCTCGGTGGGAGGGGTTGCAGGGCTCATGGGACCCATCGTTTCAGACCGGAAACTCCCCCGGCACGCGGGTTTCACAGACTGAACACGGCAGAACATCCGTCCGGATCCGTGCGCCCTACCAGTGGATCTTCTGCGGAGGCGCTCCGCGCGGACACTTTCTGTTCGACGCCCGGCTCCGGACCACGTACACTCTCACCTCGTTGGCCTTCACCGGCCGCACTCAACCGGTGCACACCGAGCACCCGGTCGGATGCGGTACGTTGGGGGAAATCAAAGGGTCGTAGCTCAATTGGTAGAGCACTGGTCTCCAAAACCAGCGGTTGGGGGTTCAAGTCCCTCCGGCCCTGCTTCACACACCTTTCGCCAGGATGTGTGCGCATGTACGTACTGCAATGCACCGCCGTGCGGCTCAACCGGGCGCGGCACGGTCACGACCCGGGAATCAGGTGAGGACGAGTGACGGACGCCGTGGGCTCCATCGACATGCCTGATGCCGAGGCGCCGGAGTCCAAGAAGAAGGCCCGCAAGGGCGGTAAGCGTGCCAAGAAGGGCCCGCTGAAGCGCCTCGCCACCTTCTACCGCCAGATCATCGCGGAACTCCGCAAGGTTGTCTGGCCGACTCGCCATCAGCTGACGACGTACACCACAGTGGTGATTGTGTTCGTCGTCATCATGATCGGCCTGGTGACCGTGATTGACTATGGGCTCAACCACGCCGCCAAGTACGTCTTCGGCTGAGCCGAGAGCGAAGGGCGCCGTCACCGGCGCCCCTTTCGCGTGTTCCACCCCCATGTATCCAGGAAGAAGCAGCCACCGTGTCTGACCCGAACCTGAACGACGCCAGCGAGTCGGTCGAGTCCGTTGACGACGAGCTCGAGATCGTCGAGGGAGCGGACGTCGTGGACGAGTTCGAGGCTGCAGATGCCGCCGCCGGCGAGCCCGCCGAGGACGCGGCCCTCCACGTCGAGGACGAGTCCGGTGAGGACGTCGAGGGCGAGGACGTGCCCGACGAGGCGCTCGCCGCCGACACCGACGAAGCGCTCGACACCGACGAGGCAGAGGCCGAAGACGAGGCCGAGGCCGAAGTAGAGGCCGAGCCCGTCGACCCCGTCACCGCCCTGCGCGAGGAACTGCGCCTGCTCCCCGGCGAGTGGTACGTCATCCACACGTACGCCGGTTACGAGAACCGCGTGAAGACCAACCTCGAGCAGCGTGCCGTCTCGCTGAACGTCGAGGACTTCATCTTCCAGGCCGAGGTGCCGCAGGAAGAGGTCGCGCAGATCAAGAACGGCGAGCGCAAGACGATCAAGCAGAACAAGCTCCCGGGCTACGTCCTGGTCCGCATGGACCTGACGAACGAGTCCTGGGGCGTCGTCCGCAACACCCCCGGCGTCACCGGCTTCGTGGGCAACGCCTACGACCCGTACCCGCTGACCCTGGACGAGATCGTCAAGATGCTCGCCCCGGAGGCCGAGGAGAAGGCCGCCCGCGAGGCCGCCGAGGCCGAGGGCAAGCCCGTCCCGCAGCGCAAGGTCGAGGTCCAGGTTCTGGACTTCGAGGTCGGCGACTCGGTCACCGTCACCGACGGCCCGTTCGCCACGCTGCAGGCCACGATCAACGAGATCAACGCCGACTCGAAGAAGGTCAAGGGCCTCGTCGAGATCTTCGGCCGCGAGACTCCGGTCGAGCTCTCCTTCGACCAGATCCAGAAGAACTAGCACCTTCTGGACGTACGTCTTCCGAACAGGTCAGACGGGCTCTCGCAGCCGGTCTGACCTGCTCGGTTTTTAGCCGCGCACAGATACCCGTTATCGTTGTGCGGTATGCCTCCATCCGGATCATCACCTCGGTTGAAGGCAGCCGTCCGGGGCGACTCGGACGTAGGAAGGCGAAAACGAAAGAGGACCCGGAATGCCTCCCAAGAAGAAGAAGGTCACGGGGCTTATCAAGCTCCAGATCAACGCCGGTGCGGCGAACCCGGCCCCGCCGGTCGGCCCCGCGCTCGGTCAGCACGGCGTCAACATCATGGAGTTCTGCAAGGCCTACAACGCCGCGACCGAGTCGCAGCGTGGCTGGGTCATCCCGGTGGAGATCACGGTCTACGAGGACCGTTCCTTCACCTTCGTGACCAAGACTCCGCCGGCCGCGAAGATGATCCTCAAGGCCGCGGGTGTCGAGAAGGGCTCCGGCGAGCCGCACAAGACCAAGGTCGCCAAGATCACCCAGGCGCAGGTCCGCGAGATCGCCACGACCAAGCTGCCCGACCTCAACGCCAACGACCTGGACGCCGCGTCGAAGATCATCGCCGGCACCGCCCGTTCCATGGGCATCACGGTCGAGGGCTGACACCCACCTTCGTAGGAACCACGCGGCTTCGGCCGCACGTGGCAGGGCCTGCTCGGCCCGTACCACGACTCCTCAGAACACATCAGGAGCAGTAGTGAGCAAGCGCAGCAAGTCTCTCCGCGCTGCGGACGCCAAGGTCGACCGGGAGAAGCTCTACGCCCCGCTCGAGGCCGTCCGTCTCGCCAAGGAGACCTCCACGAGCAAGTACGACGGCACCGTCGAGGTCGCCTTCCGCCTGGGTGTCGACCCGCGCAAGGCCGACCAGATGGTCCGTGGCACCGTGAACCTCCCGCACGGCACCGGTAAGACCGCCCGGGTCCTGGTCTTCGCGACCGGTGACCGTGCCGAGGCCGCGACCGCCGCGGGCGCCGACATCGTCGGCTCCGACGAGCTCATCGACGAGGTGGCGAAGGGCCGTCTGGACTTCGACGCCGTCGTCGCCACCCCGGACCTCATGGGCAAGGTCGGCCGCCTCGGCCGCGTGCTCGGTCCCCGTGGTCTCATGCCGAACCCCAAGACCGGCACCGTGACCCCGGACGTCGCCAAGGCTGTCACCGAGATCAAGGGTGGCAAGATCGAGTTCCGCGTCGACAAGCACTCGAACCTCCACTTCATCATCGGCAAGGTGTCCTTCGACGACACCAAGCTGGTGGAGAACTACGGCGCCGCGCTGGACGAGATCCTTCGTCTGAAGCCGTCGGCCGCCAAGGGTCGCTACATCAAGAAGGCCGCGATCAGCTCCACGATCGGCCCCGGCGTTCCCGTCGACCCCAACCGCACCCGCAACCTCCTCGTCGAGGAGGACCCGGCCGCCGTCTGAGCCTCCCGCTCACCCCGGTGACCGCGTCGCGCACGCGTTTTTGAACGGGCCCCGCAACCTTTCGAGGTGCGGGGCCCGTCCTCATCTCCGGAGGCCTTTCCGGGGCGTGTGCCCCGGGGCGGAATCCTGATACGTGTGTCAGTGGCCTGCGCTAGCGTGCAGTTCACATAATTCGCATAGGGGTGGGACGAATGAAGAGCACCATGGTGCGCCGCGTGGCCCTCTCGATCGCGCTGACGGCCGCGCTGGCGGGGGCGACGGCCTGCAACTCCTCCGACTCCTCCGGGGGTTCGGAGAAGGACGGCAAGGCCGGGCACAAGGGCACCTCGCGCGTCAGCCCCATAGCGGCCCTGCGCTCCGCGGAGAGGTCCACCGACAGCGCGGACTCCGCCAAGGTCGAGTCCACGACCACCATGGGCACGCTGATGTCCATGAAGGCCGACGGCGTCATGGGCTGGGCGGACGGTCTCACCGGCACCATGACCATCACGTACACGGGCGGCACGCTCGCCGACACGATGCGTCAGACGGGCAGCACCTCGATGCAGGCCCGCTATCTGCCCGACGCCTACTACGCGAGGATGAGCGACAAGTTCGCCGAGCAGTCCGGCGGCAAGCACTGGATCCGGTACGCGTACGACGACCTCGCCAAGTTCGGCGGCAGCTCGGGCGCGTATCTCAAGGACCAGATGCAGAACACCACACCGAACCAGTCCGTGAAGCTCCTGCTCGCCTCCGGTGACGTCGAGAAGGTCGGCACGGAGACCGTGCGCGGCCGCGGGACCACGCACTACTCCGGCACGGTCGACGTCGCGGACCTGGCGACCAAGTCCTCCAACCTCAGCGCGAGCCAGCTCGCCGACCTCAAGAAGCAGCTCACGGCGGCCGGCGTCACCACCGAGAAGATCGACATCTGGGTCGACAGCGACGACCTGCTGGTCAAGAAGGTCGAGAAGGGCGAGCTGGCGAGCGGCACGATGAACTCGACGGCGTACTACAGCGACTACGGGACGAAGGTCTCCGCCGAGGAGCCCCCGACGGCCGACACCGCCGACTTCAAGGACCTGCTGAAGGCGCAGGGCGCCACGGGCGGCACCACGTCCTGAGCCCCGTCCGCCCTCCCGTGTCCCCGCCGCCGCCTCCCGAGCCCGTCGTCGCACCCCAAGTCCGGTCGTCCGCTGCCGGGTTCGGTGAAAACCCGGATGATCACCCGAGTCTCTTCGGATACGCTCACGCCGAATCTGTGTATGACTCATCTGTTCCTTGGGGGGAATCATGAGACTTTCTGTGCGCAACTCGGTACGGCACCCGGCGACCGGCGCGGCACTCGCGGCGCTGGTCCTCGGCGGGGGCGCGGTGGGCTGTACGAAGGACACCGCGGAGTCGCCCGCGCTCACGCCCGCCGCGGCCGTGGCGAAGGCGGCGAAGAAGACGGAGGCCGTCACCTCCCTCCGCTACCGCATGACCGGCAAGGTCCCGGAGCAGGGCCGGGTCAGCGGTGAGGCGGCGATGAGCACGAAGCCGCCGGCCATGAGCATGAAGATGACCGCCGAGGACCAGGCCGCCGACGGTCCCGTCGAGATCCGGCTCGTGGACAAGGCGATGTACATCGGCGGGGGTGCCCAGGCCGCCAAGGACATGGACGGCAAGAGCTGGATCAAGTTCGACATGTCCGCGCTGGGCGCGGACAAGGAGCTGAACGCGAACCAGCTGGGCGGCGGCCAGGCCGACAAGAACCCGGCCACCGAGTCCACCTTCCTCACCGGTTCGAAGAACGTGAAGAAGGTCGGGACCGAGACCGTCGACGGCGTGAAGACCACGCACTACAAGGGGAAGGTCACCCTCGACGAGTTCCGCAAGTCCCTCAAGGGCGCGGACAAGGCCACTCGCGCGACGCGGGAGAAGAGCCTCGACCAGTACACGAAGATGGGCATCGACGCGCTCACGATGGACGTGTGGGTCGACGGAGACGACCGCACCAAGCAGTTCCGTATGCGGGGGACCGCCGACAAGGGTCCGCTCGACATGACCATCACCTTCCTCGAATACAACAAGCCGGTGACGGTCAAGGCCCCGCCCGCCAAGGACACCGTCGACCTCGCCGAGATGATGAAGGGCGCCCAGGAGGGCTGATCCGCGCGGCCGGATCCGGCCGCGGCGGACCGGCCCCGCTGGGCCGTTCGGCCGGATTTGCTTGACGGAGTCCCCTTCACGTAGTCTCCTCGAGAAGCCAAAGACCGCTGGTCGTTGCCTCGTGCTCGCAAGAGGGCGTGGTGACCGAAGGATCCGCTGAAACTGCGGACGACCCGCGTAGGTGTTCGTGGATGTGATCCCGGAGTTCGCTCGCCCAGCGTGCGGAAGAATCCGGTTGAGCTACGCCCCGTGCGCCTGCGCCGGGGCGTTTCGTTTTCCTCAGCCCCTTCTGAGCGGTCCTCATCACCCGGAAGGAGGCCACGCTTATGGCAAGGCCCGACAAGGCTGCCGCGGTAGCCGAGCTCGCGGACCAGTTCCGCAGCTCGAACGCCGCCGTGCTGACCGAGTACCGGGGTCTCACCGTGGCGCAGCTCAAGACGCTGCGTCGTTCGCTCGGTGAAGACGCCCAGTACGCCGTGGTGAAGAACACGCTGACCAAGATCGCGGCCAACGAGGCCGGGATCTCCACGCTCGACGACCTGTTCAACGGTCCGACGGCGGTCGCCTTCATCACCGGTGACCCGGTGACGTCGGCGAAGGGTCTTCGTGACTTCGCCAAGGACAACCCGAACCTCGTCATCAAGGGCGGTGTCCTTGACGGCAAGGCGCTGTCCGCCGACGAGATCAAGAAGCTTGCGGACCTCGAGTCCCGCGAGGTTCTGCTCGCCAAGCTGGCGGGTGCCTTCAAGGGCAAGCAGACGCAGACTGCTCGTCTCTTCCAGGCGCTGCCCTCGAAGTTCGTCCGCACCGCGGAGGCGCTTCGTGCCAAGCAGGCCGAGCAGGGCGGTGCCGAGTAATTCGGCTCGCGCATTGACCGCCGCCTGAGGCGACGGTCGCAGCGGGCCGAACGTACGCCCGCCTCACCAGTACATACCGGCACCTGCCGAATGAGTGGAAGGACGCCATCATGGCGAAGCTGTCCCAGGAAGAGCTGCTCGCGCAGTTCGAGAACCTCACCCTCATCGAGCTCTCCGAGTTCGTGAAGGCCTTCGAGGAGAAGTTCGACGTCACCGCCGCCGCCGCGGTCGCCGCTGCCCCGGTCGGCCCCGTCGCCGTTGAGGCCGCCGAGGAGCAGGACGAGTTCGACGTCATCCTCACGGGTGCCGGCGAGAAGAAGATCCAGGTCATCAAGGTCGTGCGTGAGCTCACCTCGCTGGGTCTGAAGGAGGCCAAGGACCTCGTCGACGGCGCTCCGAAGCCGGTCCTCGAGAAGGTCGCCAAGGAGGCCGCCGAGAAGGCTGCCGAGTCCCTCAAGGGCGCCGGCGCCTCCGTCGAGGTCAAGTAACTCGACGAGTCCCCCGAGGACTCCTGTGAAGCCGACACAGCCGCTCGAGTAGCGCTGTAACGCTGACGCACTGAAGAGCGATCACCCAACTGGGTGGTCGCTCTTCGGCGTTCCAGGGGGTCCCCGAAGCGGCAGCCTTGCGCTGCAGGTCGCGACGAGTATGGTGATCTTCGTAGTGCCTCCGGCCGCCCTGTGACAGGCAGAGAGACGGGTTGCAAGACGGGCCGCACGTGACGATCGCGGCACTTGCTTTCGGCTTGGGGGGCCTTGACGAACCGCACGCAGCGCGCAATTCTCAGGACGCGTCGTCACAACGATCCGTATCCGAGGCATGGATCGCTGACGAAGAGGGCAGTATCGATGTGCATTGAGGGCGTGGCTTGCCGCAGGTGTTGAGCACGAAGAGGGTCTCAAGAAACCGGGACTGGACATCAGTGGGCCTACTGGCTACACTGACCCTTTGCGCTGCCTGTTAGCTGCCTCCTGCCCGTCACCAGGGGCATCCCCGTGTTTGAGCATCGACGGTTGGACTATCCCTGACCTGGCCTTCTCTGGCTGGATCGGGAACGGCCCGACGCTTTGTCCGACATGGGACCGGTACGCGCGTAGTGAGTCCGAGCCCTCGGAAGGACCCCCTCTTGGCCGCCTCGCGCACTGCCTCGACCGCGAATACGAACAACGGCGCCAGCACCGCCCCGCTGCGCATCTCTTTTGCAAAGATCAAGGAGCCCCTCGAGGTTCCGAACCTTCTTGCGCTGCAGACCGAAAGCTTCGACTGGCTGCTCGGCAACGACGCGTGGAAGGCTCGTGTCGAGGCGGCTCTGGACAGCGGACAGGACGTCCCCACCAAGTCCGGTCTTGAAGAGATCTTCGAGGAGATCTCTCCGATCGAGGACTTCAGTGGGTCGATGTCCCTGACGTTCCGCGACCACCGCTTCGAGCCGCCGAAGAACTCCATCGACGAGTGCAAGGACCGCGACTTCACGTACGCGGCCCCGCTCTTCGTCACCGCCGAGTTCACCAACAACGAGACCGGCGAGATCAAGTCCCAGACGGTCTTCATGGGCGACTTCCCGCTCATGACCAACAAGGGCACCTTCGTCATCAACGGCACCGAGCGTGTCGTCGTGTCGCAGCTGGTCCGCTCGCCGGGTGTCTACTTCGACTCCTCCATCGACAAGACGTCCGACAAGGACATCTTCTCGACCAAGGTCATCCCGTCCCGGGGTGCCTGGCTGGAGATGGAGATCGACAAGCGCGACATGGTCGGTGTCCGCATCGACCGCAAGCGCAAGCAGTCCGTCACCGTTCTCCTGAAGGCTCTCGGCTGGACCACCGAGCAGATCCTCGAGGAGTTCGGCGAGTACGAGTCCATGCGCGCCACCCTGGAGAAGGACCACACCCAGGGCCAGGACGACGCGCTGCTGGACATCTACCGCAAGCTGCGTCCGGGCGAGCCGCCGACCCGTGAGGCCGCGCAGACGCTTCTGGAGAACCTCTACTTCAACCCGAAGCGCTACGACCTCGCCAAGGTCGGCCGTTACAAGGTCAACAAGAAGCTGGGCAGCGAAGCCCCGCTCGACGCCGGCATCCTGACCGTCGAGGACATCATCTCGTCGATCAAGTACCTGGTGATGCTGCACGCCGGTGAGACCGAGACCGTTGGTGCCAACGGCACCTCGATCGTCGTCGAGACCGACGACATCGACCACTTCGGCAACCGTCGTCTGCGCAACGTCGGCGAGCTCATCCAGAACCAGGTCCGCACGGGTCTGGCTCGTATGGAGCGCGTCGTCCGCGAGCGCATGACGACTCAGGACGTCGAGGCGATCACGCCGCAGACCCTGATCAACATCCGGCCGGTCGTCGCCTCCATCAAGGAGTTCTTCGGCACCAGCCAGCTGTCGCAGTTCATGGACCAGAACAACCCGCTGTCGGGTCTCACCCACAAGCGCCGTCTGTCGGCGCTTGGCCCGGGTGGTCTCTCCCGTGAGCGGGCCGGCTTCGAGGTCCGTGACGTGCACCCGTCGCACTACGGCCGCATGTGCCCGATCGAGACCCCTGAAGGCCCGAACATCGGCCTGATCGGCTCGCTCGCCTCCTACGGCCGGGTCAACGCGTTCGGTTTCGTCGAGACGCCGTACCGCCGGGTCACCGACGGTGTCGTCACCGACGAGGTCGACTACCTGACGGCCGACGAAGAGGACCGATTCGTCATCGCGCAGGCCAACGCGCCGCTCGGCGATGACTTCCGGTTCGAGGAGACCCGCGTCCTGGTCCGCCGTCGTGGCGGAGAGGTCGACTACGTCCCCGGTGACGACGTCGACTACATGGACGTCTCCCCGCGCCAGATGGTGTCGGTCGCGACCGCCATGATCCCGTTCCTGGAGCACGACGACGCCAACCGTGCCCTCATGGGCGCGAACATGATGCGCCAGGCCGTTCCGCTCATCAAGTCCGAGGCGCCGCTGGTCGGCACCGGCATGGAGTACCGCTGCGCGGTCGACGCCGGTGACGTCCTGAAGTCGGAGAAGGACGGTGTGGTCCAGGAGGTCTCCGCGGACTACGTCACCACCGCCAACGACGACGGCACGTACACCACGTACCGCCTGCACAAGTTCTCCCGGTCGAACCAGGGCACCTCCGTCAACCAGAAGGTTGTCGTTGACGAGGGCGCCCGCGTGATCGAGGGCCAGGTACTGGCCGACGGTCCCGCGACCGAGAACGGCGAGATGGCGCTCGGCAAGAACCTGCTCGTGGCGTTCATGCCGTGGGAGGGTCACAACTACGAGGACGCGATCATCCTGTCGCAGCGCCTCGTGCAGGACGACGTCCTCTCCTCGATCCACATCGAGGAGCACGAGGTCGACGCCCGTGACACCAAGCTCGGCCCCGAGGAGATCACCCGGGACATCCCGAACGTCTCCGAGGAGGTCCTCGCCGACCTCGACGAGCGCGGCATCATCCGTATCGGTGCCGAGGTCGTCGCCGGCGACATCCTCGTCGGCAAGGTCACGCCCAAGGGTGAGACCGAGCTGACGCCGGAGGAGCGCCTGCTGCGCGCGATCTTCGGTGAGAAGGCCCGTGAGGTCCGCGACACCTCCCTGAAGGTCCCGCACGGCGAGATCGGCAAGGTCATCGGTGTCCGCGTCTTCGACCGTGAAGAGGGCGACGAGCTGCCGCCGGGCGTGAACCAGCTGGTTCGTGTCTACGTGGCGCAGAAGCGCAAGATCACGGACGGTGACAAGCTCGCCGGCCGTCACGGCAACAAGGGTGTCATCTCGAAGATCCTGCCGATCGAGGACATGCCGTTCCTGGAGGACGGCACCCCGGTCGACATCATCCTCAACCCGCTGGGTGTCCCGTCCCGAATGAACCCGGGACAGGTCCTGGAGATCCACCTCGGCTGGCTCGCCAGCCGCGGCTGGGACGTCTCCGGTCTCGGGGACGACTGGGCCAAGCGCCTGCAGGCCATCGGAGCCGACCAGGTCGCCCCCGGCACCAACGTCGCCACGCCCGTCTTCGACGGTGCGCGCGAGGACGAGATCTCCGGTCTCTTCGAGGCCACGATCCCGAACCGCGACGGCGATCGTCTGGTGCAGCCCTCCGGCAAGGCCCACCTGTTCGACGGCCGCTCCGGCGAGCCGTTCCCGGACCCGGTTTCGATCGGGTACATGTACATCCTCAAGCTCCACCACCTGGTCGACGACAAGCTCCACGCCCGCTCGACCGGTCCGTACTCGATGATCACCCAGCAGCCGCTGGGTGGTAAGGCTCAGTTCGGTGGCCAGCGCTTCGGTGAGATGGAGGTGTGGGCGCTGGAGGCGTACGGCGCCGCTTACGCCCTCCAGGAGCTGCTGACCATCAAGTCCGACGACGTCACCGGCCGCGTGAAGGTCTACGAGGCCATCGTCAAGGGCGAGAACATCCCCGAGCCCGGCATCCCCGAGTCCTTCAAGGTGCTCATCAAGGAGATGCAGTCCCTCTGCCTCAACGTGGAGGTGCTGTCCAGCGACGGTATGTCCATCGAAATGCGTGACACCGACGAGGACGTCTTCCGCGCGGCGGAGGAGCTCGGCATCGACCTGTCGCGGCGCGAGCCGAGCAGCGTCGAAGAGGTCTGACGGGAGTTCGGCGGGCCTTCTGCCACCTGTGGAAAAGGTGAGGAAGGCCTGCCGGCCCCAGGACCCCCGAATCAGACCCCTAAGACTTACAACCCTGAGAGGGATTGACGCATAGTGCTCGACGTCAACTTCTTCGATGAGCTCCGGATCGGTCTGGCCACCGCTGACGACATCCGTCAGTGGAGCCACGGCGAGGTCAAGAAGCCCGAGACCATCAACTACCGCACCCTCAAGCCCGAAAAGGACGGACTCTTCTGCGAGAAGATCTTCGGTCCGACCCGGGACTGGGAGTGCTACTGCGGTAAGTACAAGCGTGTCCGCTTCAAGGGCATCATCTGCGAGCGCTGCGGCGTCGAGGTCACTCGCGCCAAGGTGCGTCGTGAGCGGATGGGCCACATCGAGCTGGCCGCGCCTGTCACCCACATCTGGTACTTCAAGGGCGTTCCGTCGCGGCTGGGCTACCTGCTCGACCTCGCCCCGAAGGACCTCGAGAAGGTCATCTACTTCGCCGCGTACATGATCACGTACGTCGACGAGGAGCGCCGCACCCGCGACCTGCCCTCGCTGGAGGCCCACGTCTCCGTCGAGCGTCAGCAGGTCGAGAACCGTCGCGACGCCGACCTCGAGGCCCGCGCCAAGAAGCTCGAGACCGACCTGGCCGAGCTCGAGGCCGAGGGTGCCAAGGCCGACGTGCGCCGCAAGGTGCGCGAGGGCGCCGAGCGTGAGATGAAGCAGCTGCGCGACCGTGCGCAGCGCGAGATCGACCGTCTCGACGAGGTGTGGACCCGCTTCAAGAACCTCAAGGTCCAGGACCTGGAGGGCGACGAGCTCCTCTACCGCGAGCTGCGTGACCGCTTCGGCACGTACTTCGACGGTTCGATGGGTGCCGCGGCGCTGCAGAAGCGCCTGGAGTCCTTCGACCTGGACGAGGAGGCCGAGCGCCTCCGCGAGATCATCCGCACCGGCAAGGGCCAGAAGAAGACCCGTGCGCTCAAGCGCCTCAAGGTCGTCTCCGCGTTCCTGCAGACCAGCAACAGCCCCAAGGGCATGGTGCTCGACTGCGTGCCGGTCATCCCGCCGGACCTTCGCCCGATGGTGCAGCTGGACGGTGGCCGCTTCGCGACCTCCGACCTGAACGACCTGTACCGCCGTGTGATCAACCGCAACAACCGTCTGAAGCGACTCCTCGACCTCGGCGCCCCCGAGATCATCGTGAACAACGAGAAGCGCATGCTTCAGGAGGCCGTCGACGCGCTCTTCGACAACGGCCGTCGTGGTCGCCCTGTCACGGGCCCCGGCAACCGTCCGCTGAAGTCGCTGTCCGACATGCTCAAGGGCAAGCAGGGTCGATTCCGTCAGAACCTGCTCGGCAAGCGTGTGGACTACTCCGCGCGTTCCGTGATCGTCGTCGGTCCGCAGCTGAAGCTGCACCAGTGTGGTCTGCCCAAGGCCATGGCGCTGGAGCTCTTCAAGCCGTTCGTGATGAAGCGCCTGGTCGACCTGAACCACGCGCAGAACATCAAGAGCGCCAAGCGGATGGTCGAGCGCGGCCGCACGGTCGTGTACGACGTCCTGGAAGAGGTCATCGCGGAGCACCCGGTTCTGCTGAACCGTGCGCCCACGCTGCACCGCCTCGGCATCCAGGCCTTCGAGCCCCAGCTGGTCGAGGGCAAGGCCATCCAGATCCACCCGCTCGTCTGCACCGCGTTCAACGCGGACTTCGACGGTGACCAGATGGCCGTCCACCTGCCGCTCTCCGCGGAGGCGCAGGCCGAGGCCCGCATCCTGATGCTGTCCTCGAACAACATCCTCAAGCCGGCCGACGGCCGCCCGGTCACGATGCCGACCCAGGACATGGTCCTCGGTCTGTTCTTCCTGACCACCGACGGCGACCTGCGGAACGTGAAGGGCGAGGACCGCTCCTTCGCTTCCGTGGCCGAGGCGATCATGGCGTTCGACGCCGGCGAGCTCTCGCTGCAGTCGCGCGTGGACATCCGCTTCCCGGTGGGCACCATCCCGCCGCGCGGCTGGACCCCGCCGGCGCAGGAGGAGGGCGACCCGGAGTGGCAGCAGGGTGACACCTTCCGTCTGCGGACGACCCTGGGCCGCGCGCTCTTCAACGAGCTGCTGCCCGAGGACTACCCGTTCGTCGACTACGAGGTCGGCAAGAAGCAGCTCTCCGAGATCGTCAACGACCTCGCCGAGCGCTACCCCAAGGTCATCGTGGCGGCGACGCTCGACAACCTGAAGGCGTCGGGCTTCTTCTGGGCGACCCGTTCCGGCGTCACCGTGGCCATCTCCGACATCGTCGTTCCGGATGCGAAGCGCGCGATCGTCAAGGGCTACGAGGACCTGGACGAGAAGGTCCAGAAGCAGTACGAGCGCGGTCTGATCACCAAGGAAGAGCGCACGCAGGAGCTCATCGCGATCTGGACCAAGGCGACCAACGAGGTTGCCGAGGCGATGAACGCGAACTTCCCGAAGACCAACCCGGTTTCGATGATGGTGAACTCGGGCGCACGAGGCAACATGATGCAGATGCGTCAGATCGCCGGTATGCGTGGTCTGGTGTCGAACGCCAAGAACGAGACGATCCCGCGCCCCATCAAGGCCTCCTTCCGTGAAGGCCTGTCGGTGCTCGAGTACTTCATCTCGACCCACGGTGCCCGTAAGGGTCTGGCGGACACCGCTCTGCGTACCGCCGACTCGGGTTACCTCACCCGTCGTCTGGTCGACGTCTCCCAGGACGTCATCATCCGCGAGGAGGACTGCGGCACCGACCGTGGCCTCAAGCTGCACATCGCGGAGCGCGGCGCGGACGGCATCCTGCGCAAGGCCGAGAACGTCGAGACCAGCGTGTACGCACGTGCGCTGGCCGAGGACATCACCGTCGACGGCAAGGTGCTGGCCCCGGCCAACACCGACCTCGGCGACGTCCTCATCGACGAGCTCGTCAAGCACGGCATCGAGGAGGTCAAGACCCGTTCGGTCCTGACCTGTGAGTCCGCCGTCGGCACCTGCGCCATGTGCTACGGCCGCTCGCTGGCCACCGGCAAGCTGGTCGACATCGGTGAGGCGGTCGGCATCATCGCCGCCCAGTCCATCGGTGAGCCCGGTACCCAGCTGACGATGCGTACCTTCCACACCGGTGGTGTGGCCGGTGACGACATCACCCAGGGTCTGCCCCGTGTCGTCGAGCTCTTCGAGGCTCGTACGCCGAAGGGTGTCGCCCCGATCTCCGAGGCCTCCGGCCGCGTGCGGATCGAGGAGACCGAGAAGACCAAGAAGCTCGTCGTCACCCCGGACGACGGCAGCGACGAGACGGCGTTCCCGATCTCGAAGCGTGCCCGTCTCCTGGTGTCCGAGGGCGAGCACGTCGAGGTGGGCCAGAAGCTCACCGTGGGTGCCACCAACCCGCACGACGTGCTGCGCATCCTGGGTCAGCGTGCGGTCCAGGTCCACCTGGTCGGCGAGGTCCAGAAGGTCTACAACTCGCAGGGTGTGTCGATCCACGACAAGCACATCGAGATCATCATCCGGCAGATGCTGCGCCGTGTGACGATCATCGAGTCGGGCGACGCGGAGCTGCTGCCCGGCGAGCTGGTCGAGCGTTCGAAGTTCGAGACCGAGAACCGTCGTGTGGTCCAGGAAGGCGGCCACCCGGCCTCCGGCCGTCCGCAGCTGATGGGTATCACCAAGGCCTCGCTGGCGACCGAGTCGTGGCTGTCGGCGGCGTCCTTCCAGGAGACGACCAGGGTTCTGACGGACGCGGCGATCAACGCCAAGTCCGACTCCCTGATCGGCCTCAAGGAGAACGTCATCATCGGTAAGCTCATCCCGGCCGGTACGGGTCTATCCCGCTACCGCAACATCCGGGTCGAGCCGACCGAGGAAGCCAAGGCCGCGATGTACTCGGCCGTCGGCTACGACGACATCGACTACTCGCCGTTCGGCACGGGCTCCGGCCAGGCCGTCCCGCTGGAGGACTACGACTACGGTCCGTACAACCAGTAAGCGGTAGGCAGTAAGTAGTACGAAGGGCGGTCATCCCCGATGGGGGTGACCGCCCTTCGGCGTTCCTCGGCCCGCCGTGGACCCGTCCTGGCGTGTCCTAGCGCGGGAGCTGGAGGTACGGCTCCAGGGCGCGCAGCCGGGTGTAGTTGTCCGGGTGGGTGGACAGCAGCTTGGCGAGGCCGCCGGGCTCCTTGAGCTTCTTGCCCTGGGTGACGGCGTACGCCTTCGCGGCGTCCTCCTCGGCCTGGAAGTGGTGCAGGACCTGGGCCATCTCGGGCGCGAAGCCGAGGGCCGCGGCCTGCTGGTCGGCGCGCAGTTCGCCGAGGCGGCCCGCGTAGGCGAGGAGATAGGGCGCGACGACGAGCGGGACGGTGATGTACCAGGCGACGAGGAACCCGGCGAGCACGAACATCCCCATGAAGAGGATCAGGAGTCCGGTCGCGGCCGCCGAGAAGACGCCGGCGACGGCGAGCGCGATGCGTGCCAGCACGCGGGTGAACGCCCAGGCGAGCCGGCCGGGCAGCGAGTACCAGTAGCCGAGGAGTCCGGCCCAGGCGTGACCGCCGGTGTGGTGGCCGAGCTCATGGGCGAGTACGGCGGCGAGGTTGCTGCTGGGAATCCGGTTGAGGGAGTAGGTGGTGACGCCGACGACATGGCCGGCGGCCGCGACCGCGTTCAGGTCGTCGCTGTTCTCCACCATCAGCTCGTAGGTGTTCGCCTCGACGCCCGCACGGGCGGTGACCTCCCGCCAGATCGGCTCCAGCCGGGCCCGCTCCTCGGCCAGCGGCGCCCGCAGCTTGAGCACGTGCCGGGCGAAGCGCAGCTCGGTGGGCCGGTGGAAGACGAGCGCGCCCGAGGCCAGCCAGGCCACCACGACCAGCCAGCCCACGGCCGTGCCGAACATGCCGAGCGCGAGGGACGAGACCACGGCGAGGCTCACCAGGAACCCCGGGATCTGCGTCGCCAGCTGTCCGATGGCGGTGGCGTCGGCACCGCGCTGATGGCTCGCCAGATGAACGCGTGAGCCCTGGTGGCGGTAGTCGAGGTCGTCGGGCGCGGTGGCGGGCCGCGGGACGAAGGGCGCAGGCTGCTGCTGCCCCGCGTACCGCGGGTCCGGCCCCGGGTACTGCGGCGGGGTGGCCGTCTGCTGGTGTGCGGAGGACGGGACGGCGGAGCCCGGGTAGTGGGGTGCGGGGCCTCCTCCGGCTCCGGGGTACTGGGGTGCGGGGCCTCCGGCCCCTGGATATCGCGGGGACTGGCCTCCGGCCCCTGGGTACTGGGGTGCGGGGCCTCCGGCTCCGGGGTATGGGGGCGGGTGGCCTTCCGCCCCCGGGTACTGGGGTGCGGGGCCTCCGGCCCCCGGGTACTGCGGCGGGCGGCTTCCCGCCCCTGGGTACATGGGCCCCGGTCCGCCCGCCCCGGGGCTCCCGGGGTATTGCGGTGGGGGAGCGGAGGCCGTGGGGTACTGGGGCGCGGGGTCGGCGGTTCCCGGGTACGGGGGCGGCGGAGCGGACGCTCCGGGGTACGGGGGCGGCGGAGTGGCGGCACCCGGGTACGGGGGCTCGGGGGAGGCGGGGGCCGGGCCGGGGGGCTGGGACATGAGGGCTCCTTCGATGAGGGGACGTCAGCCGATGAGCAGCGCGGTCGGCAGCAGCGCGGTGCCGGCGCAGAAGGCGATCAGGCCGGTGCGGATCCACTGGTGCTTGCGGGCGGCGATGCGGCTGGTCTCGACGAGCGCCGCCGTGAGTCCGGCGGCGGGGTCGCGGTCGGTGTCGGCCAGCGCGGTGGCCAGCCGGCCCTCGCGTACGGCCTGCTGGATGTCGCCGAAGTAGCAGAGCGGCCGGCCCGGGACCCAGGTACCGCGGCGGTAGCGGGGGAGCACGGCGAGCAGCAGCGCGAACAGGGACAGCCCCAGCGCGGCCGCCCCGGTCCACCACAGGCCCGTTCCGGCCCGGGACAGCTCGCTCGGTGTCCAGCCGCGTCCGGCCAGCAGTGCGCTGAACACCCCCGCCGTCATCCCGAGCGCCGCCACGAGCACGGAGGCCTTGCTGTCGGCCCGGGCTATCTCGCCGCGCAGCTCGGTCAGGAGCCGCTCCGCGGTGCGGCCACCGGCCCCGGAAGGGGGCGCGGACGGGTCCGGGAGCGGCGCGGACGGCGGCGGGCCGGCCGGTGTCGGCGGGTCGGCGGGGGTCGGCGGAGCCGCGGGCGCGGGTGGCCGCGCCGTGTCGGGTGTGGTCACGCGGGCTCGTCCCCCGGAGTGTCCTGCTGCGTCGGGGCGGGCGCCGTGAACGGCGTGGCGGGCGGCACGGCGGCCCGGGCGTTCTCGGGGCCGGGCACCGGGGGCACGGCGGGAGCCGGTCCGGCGGCGGCGTAGGGCGTCGTGGCGGGCTGTCCGTACGGGGCGTGGCTGTCGGGCTGCCCCGGTACCGCGGGGACCGTGGCGTCCGGACCGCCCGTGTACGGCGGCTGAGCGCCCGCGTAGGGCGGCTGTCCGGCGTACAGGGTCCGGTCGTCGGCGTACGGCGCGTGACCGCCCGCGTACGGCGGCTGTCCCGTGTACGGCGGCTGAGCGCCCGCGTAAGGGGGCTGTCCGGCGTACGGAGGCTGCCCGGCGTACGGAGGCTGCCCGGCGTACGGAGGCTGCCCACCCGCGTACGGAGGCTGCCCACCCGCGTACGGAGGCGGGCCTCCGTACGGGGGCTGTCCCGCGTACGGCGGCTGCGGGGACTGGCCGGGGTAGGGCGACTGGCCCGGATACGGCGGCTGGGGCGGCGTCTGCGGCTGTCCCGGCGTCGCCCCGGCCGGGAGTGCCCCCTGCCCGTCCCGCGGCGCCGGAGGTGTCTGCTGCTGGATCAGCTCGTCGACCGCCCGCAGGGTCGAGCGCGCCGACTCCGCCTTCTGGAAGTCCTCCAGGGTGTCCCCGGCGATGACCTCCAACTGGCCTCTGATGATGGACAGCTGATCCTTCTGGATGGAGCCGATGACCATCTTCGTGTCCTCGGGGTGCTGGGCGAGGTGCAGGGCCCAGGCGGCGACGCCCCCGTGCTGGAGGTGGTACTGGTAGAAGTTGATCTTCTCGGTGATCAGATGGTGGTCCTGCTGCTGGCGCAGCACCTCCAGCTCGTGCTGCTGCCGGGCCAGCCGGAGCCGGAACTCGTGCTCGGGGTCGAGCATGTCGGACTCGTAGCGCAGGCTCCGCTGCCGTCGCCGGTGCGCGATCGCCTCGTCGTCCAGCCGCAGGCGTACGACACAGGTCACGGCGAGCCCGATGCCCGTGGCGAAACCGCCCGTCTCCACGGCCCGCTGGACCGCGCGCTCGGCGGCCGGGCTGTCCTCGATGGAGAAGGTCCGGCTCACCGGCCGCGCGAGCTGGTGCAGTTCACGGGTGAGCCGCGTCGGCACATCGCGCTCGCCGCTCGCCACGTACGCGATCGGGTCCGCGACCCGCCAGGTCAGATCCGCGGTGGCGCCGAAGGAGAACGCGTCGTCGTCGCTCGGTACCTCCAGGGCGAGCTGCACGGGGTGGCTGCCCATGTCCACCTCGTAGACGGAGGTGTAGCGGCGGGTGGCCGCGTCCGCGCGGCTCGGCCGGTGCGGCGGCATGTAGACGTCGTACGAGCCCTTCGCGGTGACGAAGACCAGCGCGTGGTCGATCGCGCTGACCGCGCGGCGGACGGTGTAGTCGAAGCGCGCGATCGGCCGCACGGTGAGCACCGGGTCGATCAGCGTGGTGTGCCGGTTGGCGTCCTGCTGCCACTCCGGCTGACGGCGGAACTCCGCCATGGTTCAACTCCTCGATGGATCTGGGGTGGAGGGGATCAGGAGGCCGAGCAGGCGGTCGGCCGCCGGTGGGCGCGGGCCGCCGTCCGGGGCACGCAGGTTGAGCAGTTCGTGGCTCAGGCGTTTGCGGTCGTCCGCCGTGACGACCAGCGAGGGCAGCAGCAGCTCCAGGGCCTGGGCGACGTCCGCCCGGCGCTCGGCCAGGTGCACCCAGGTGTGCAGGGCGTACAGGGCGCCACGGGTGTGCACGCGGTCGCCGAGCGCGGTCCGCCAGAGGGTGGCCAGGTCACGGGCCGAGTCCTCCTCGTACATGCCGGTGTCGGCGTACCACTCGACGAGCGCGCCCTCCTCGGCGTTGTCGCAGGCGCGCACGAACGCTCCCAGCGCGAGCGCGCGGACCGAGGCCGTGTCGTGGTGGAGCAGGCGCACCAGTTCGGAGAGCATCTCGCCGCGCCGGGCGCCCACCGAGAGCAGCAGGGCCGTCGAGTCGATCAGGTTGTTCGCCTCGGTCTCGCCGCTGTCCCCGGCACGGGCGCGGGCGGCGAGCGCGCTCAGGGCCGGGCCCGCGAGGTCGGGGCGCAGCGGGGTGAGCAGGCCGAAGGCACGGATCGCGGTCCAGCGGCGGGCCCAGTGGGTGTCCGTGCACCACTGGGTGAGCAGGCGCAGTACGACGGGCGCGTCGAGGAGCTGGGCGAGCGTGAGCGTGTTCGCGGCGGTGACGCGGGGGCCGAAGGCCTTCGACACCGCCCAGCCGTCGATCAGCAGTGCCACCGCCGAGGGCAGGTCGGCGCGGGCGAGCAGCGCGGTGGCCGCGGCGGCCCGGGTCCGGACGACCGGACGGCTGTCGCGGGCCAGCTCCTTCAGCCAGGAGACCAGCGCGGGCCGTGCCGAGGGGTGGCCCGTCCACACCTCGCCGAGCAGGACGCGGGGCGTGTTGTCCTTCTTGAAGTACGCCGTGAACTGCGGCACCGAGCCCCACTCGGTGGCCTCGTCCCGTACTTCGCCCTCGGCCCGCGCCCGCTCCAGCCGGGTTCCGGCGGCGAGCCCGAACACCGGGATCTCCGGCGGCTGTTCGGGATGCTGGAGCCGCTGGAAGTGCACGTACAGCTTGTCGGCGAGTTCGGCGGCCAGCACGTACGGCGCCTGGTCGAAGACGGCGAGCGAGATGAGGAACGCCTTGTCGCGCAGGGTGGCCTCGGGGTCGCTGAGCCACTCCCGGCACTGCTGCTCGACCGCCGCGTGCCCGAAGTCGGCGAGCCGGGCCGCCGCTTCCTCGCCGCCGTCGTAACGGGCGACCTCCGCGGCGAACCGGGCGACCTCGGCGGGGCGGTGGGAGCCCCGCGAGAGGAAGTCGCGCACGGGGCCGAGGGTGAGCAGGCCGGCGCTGTCTCCCGGCTCTTTCCGCAGGTCGGCCAGGTGGGCGCGCAGCACCTCGGCCGCCTCCGGCGGTTCCCAGGCGGACGGGGCGACCCCCAGCAGGAACGGGGAGTTCTCGACGGTCACCACCAGATAGCCGTCGGTCCTCGCGAGCCGGTCGCGGGCCGCGTACAGGTGGGTGTCCCGCAGCGGGCGGTTGCGGCTCAGCGGCAGATCGCGCAGGACGTGTCCGCCGGGCGCGGAGACCTGGGCGCCCAGGTTCGCCGGGCCGGTCTCGGCGGACAGGGCGTGCACGGCGGGAACGCCCAGGTGGTGCAGGAGCATCAGCGCGGCGGCGTAGCGGCCGGTGGAGTGGGCGCCGGCGAGGACGAGGACGCGCTCGTCGCGCAGCCGGGCCAGGGCGGCGGCGAAGGAGGGGCCCTCGACGAAGACTCCGGCGAGCGCGTCGAGCCGCTGCCGGGGGATCTCCCCCGAGGCGTACGCCTCCGCCGCGGAGGCCGCCCCGTGGTGGTGGATCTCCGTCTTGCCGCCCATGAACACGTCACGGGCCGAGCCGCCCGCCGAGACCCCGTGCTGGGCCCCGCCGACCAGGCTGCCGCCGAAGGACGCGGCCTCGCTGAAGATGAAGCCCGGAGTGTGCGCGACCAGCTCGCGCTGCGCGGCCCTGGCCTCCTGGGTCCGCTCCTCGGGCTCGCCGGAGTCGGTGCGCGCCTCGGGTGACGGGCGCGGGTCCCTCGGTCCTCTCGGCGCCTTCGGCTCCGGCGGCGGTACGTCGTCGGAGGCGTCCGGCGTCACGGGCGGGGCCGCCGTCACGCCGACTCACCTCCGCTTCCGCCCAGGTGGACGTCACCGGTGACCTGGCCGCCGGACACGCCGTGCTGGTCACCCGCGACGAGGCTGCCGCCGAAGCTGGGGGAGCCGCCGTTGAAGGTGAAGACGACGTTCCCGGGAGGCGCGGCGGCCTGGGCGGGCTCCGCGTGAGGCCCGGCCGCTTCCGTCCCGGATGCTTCCGTCCCCGTGACCTCCGATGCCCCGGGCCCTGTGGCCCCGGCCCTCGTGGCCCCCGACCCCGGCGCCGGGCTCTCCCCCGAGCCGCCCGGCGCCGGGGCTCCCCCCCTTTCACTGTGGTCCGTGTGGTCGGCGTGGTCGGTGTGGCCCTCTGCACCGTGCGGAACCGGGCCGTGCAGCCAGGCCCGCAGGGGTCCGTTCTTGCTGTCCACCGTCACCGGGTGGAAGCCGTCCGCCGGGATGCCGGGGTGGTTGTGCCGCACGATCCCCGCGTGCACGCTCTCCGAGACGCACAGGGCGAAGTCGTTCGGCCGCTCCCGCAGGGCAGCGCGCAGCAGTCCGGCGTCGAGGAGCCGGCAGGCGTGGTTGAGGTCGGAGCCGACCCAGCCGTCGTACGCGTCGACGGCGACGTATCCGGTGGCGACGACACCGCGCAGCCGGATCTGGGCGGAGCTGGACGCCATCCGGTTGACCGCGCGGAGCTGGGCGGGCACCTCGGTGAGCAGGGCGCGCAGCAGTGCGGTGACCGAGGCGTTGGCGTCGATCAGCTCCATCACCGAGTCACCGCGGTCCGCCCGCAGGCGCAGGCGCTCGTCGATGCCGGCGCTCTCCAGCACGCGGTCCGTGATGTCGTACAGCATCCGGCGCAGGTAGGCCTGCTCGACGTCGTCCCGGTCGCTGTACTTCTCGATGTCGAGCAGGAGGATCGTCCGGCTCACGGGGTCGGTCATGGTCGCCTTTCGGTGGGGGCCTCGCCTGGCAAGCAGGGTGGCGTCACCGGTGGGCCGGGTGTGAGGGCGGATGTCCCACTCGAAGTGTGACCGTGTGCACAGAAGGGGTCCGCAGTCACGGGCGGCTCAGCTGTCCGGGGAGTCCCGCCCGTCCACGGCGGGGAGTCCGTGTTCCGTGCCGGGCCCGGTCATCCCCGGGCGATCCGGCGCAGGACGTCCATCCGAAGGATCACCATCGTTCGCCTGCCCGTCAGCACGGCTTCCCGCTCGCGGAGTTCTTTCAGCAGGCGCTGGACCATCTCCCGGGACGCCCCCACCGAGCCCGCCAGCTCCTGCTTGCTCAGCGGGACGGAGAGTTCGATGCCCTTCTCCGTGCGGCGGCCGTTCGTGCGGGCCAGGTCGAGCAGGAGTGCCGCGAAGCGCTCGCGGACGCTCATGGAGGCGAACTCCAGGCGGCGGCGGTCGGCGGCGCGGGTGCGGTCCGAGGTGAGGCCGAGCAGGGCGAAGGAGACGGCGGGGGAGCGGGCGAGGAGGTCCGTGAAGTGTTCGCGTACGACCGCGACCGTGCGGACCGGTTCCAGGGCCGTCACCGTCGCGGAGCGCGGCCGGCCGGTGAGCGCGGCGGACTCGCCGACGATGTCGCCGGGCCCCCGCAGCGCGAGCAGCGCCTCGTAGCCGTTGGCCGCGGACGCCGTCACCTTCGTCCAGCCGTGCGTCACGATCAGTACGTGCGAGGACGGCTCGCTCTGGTGCAGGAGCACCATCCGGGGCGTGAAGGACAGCTCGCGCCCGAGCGACAGCAGCGCGGAGCGGTCGTCGCTCTCCAGGCGTGCCAGGAACGGCACCCGGTCGTCCAGGCTCTCGTCCCCGGTTAAGGGTGCAGCCGTCATGAGTCCCATCCCCCGTCCCCCGATCGGCACCGTGGCCGACGCACAGTGACCGATGCACAGCAACCGGTCAACGTACTCACCCAGTGTGTGCCGTGCGCACGGAATCCGGGACATTCACCGGTGAGAAGCTGCGCGAGGCGTGAACAGCCCCGAGAATGGATCGGGAGAAGTGCGGCGTGTCGGGCGCCACGGCATTTGTTTTGACCGGAGTCCGTGAGGTAGGTACGCTCGACCTTGTGCCTGGGGTGTGCCCTGGCTCTCGTGCGTGCCTTCGAACCGCGCTGAGAGCCGTAAGCGGCCACCGCAATCTGCGCCCTTTTCGCCTGGCGGCGAAAGTCTGCAGTATTCGACACACCCGACCGCGTGGGTCGGTGACGTTCCAGGTTAGCTTCACCATTCGGCACACAGAAACCGGAGAAGTAGTGCCTACGATCCAGCAGCTGGTCCGGAAGGGCCGGCAGGACAAGGTCGAGAAGAACAAGACGCCCGCACTCGAGGGTTCGCCCCAGCGTCGTGGCGTCTGCACGCGTGTGTTCACGACCACCCCGAAGAAGCCGAACTCGGCCCTGCGTAAGGTCGCGCGTGTGCGTCTGACCAGCGGGATCGAAGTCACCGCTTACATTCCGGGTGAGGGACACAACCTGCAGGAGCACTCCATCGTGCTCGTGCGCGGCGGCCGTGTGAAGGACCTGCCGGGTGTTCGCTACAAGATCATCCGAGGCTCGCTCGACACCCAGGGTGTCAAGAACCGCAAGCAGGCCCGCAGCCGCTACGGCGCCAAGAAGGAGAAGTAGAAAATGCCTCGTAAGGGCCCCGCCCCGAAGCGCCCGGTCATCATCGACCCGGTCTACGGTTCCCCTCTGGTGACCTCCCTCATCAACAAGGTGCTGCTCAACGGCAAGCGCTCCACCGCCGAGCGCATCGTCTACGGCGCCATGGAGGGTCTGCGTGAGAAGACGGGCAACGACCCGATCATCACGCTGAAGCGCGCGCTGGAGAACATCAAGCCCACGCTCGAAGTCAAGTCCCGCCGTGTCGGTGGTGCGACGTACCAGGTTCCGATCGAGGTCAAGCCCGGTCGCGCCAACACGCTCGCGCTGCGCTGGCTCGTCGGTTACTCCCGCGCCCGTCGCGAGAAGACCATGACCGAGCGTCTGCTCAACGAGCTTCTCGACGCCTCCAACGGCCTTGGTGCCGCTGTGAAGAAGCGCGAGGACACCCACAAGATGGCCGAGTCCAACAAGGCCTTCGCGCACTACCGCTGGTAGTCGTTACCCACATCGAGACCGAGAGAAGACCGAAGCCTTATGGCTACCACTTCACTTGACCTGGCCAGGGTCCGCAACATCGGGATCATGGCGCATATCGACGCGGGCAAGACGACCACCACCGAGCGGATCCTCTTCTACACCGGCGTCAGCTACAAGATCGGTGAAGTCCACGACGGCGCCGCCACCATGGACTGGATGGAGCAGGAGCAGGAGCGTGGCATCACGATCACCTCTGCTGCCACCACCTGTCACTGGCCGCTCGAGGACGACGACTACACGATCAACATCATCGACACCCCCGGGCACGTCGACTTCACGGTCGAGGTGGAGCGCTCGCTGCGCGTCCTCGACGGTGCCGTCACGGTGTTCGACGGTGTCGCCGGTGTCGAGCCGCAGTCCGAGACGGTGTGGCGTCAGGCCGACCGTTACGGCGTGCCGCGCATCTGCTTCGTGAACAAGCTTGACCGCACCGGCGCCGAGTTCCACCGCTGCGTTGACATGATCAAGGACCGGCTTGGCGCCGTTCCGATCATCATGCAGCTGCCGATCGGCGCCGAGATGGACTTCAAGGGCGTTGTGGACCTGGTCCGCATGAAGGCGCTCGTGTGGTCCGCCGAGGCGGCCAAGGGCGAGATGTACGACGTCGTCGACATCCCGGCCACGCACGTCGAGGCCGCTGAGCTGTACCGCGGCCAGCTGGTCGAGACCGTCGCGGAGCACGACGACGAGATCATGGAGCTGTTCCTGGAGGGCCAGGAGCCCACCGAGGAGCAGCTGTACGCCGCGATCCGTCGCGTCACCATCGCGTCCGGCAAGTCCGAGGGCATCACGGTCACCCCGGTGTTCTGTGGCACCGCGTTCAAGAACAAGGGCGTTCAGCCCCTGCTCGACGCGGTCGTGCGCTACCTCCCGACTCCGCTTGACGTCGAGGCCATCGAGGGCCACGACGTGAAGGACGCGGAGCTCGTGATCAAGCGCAAGCCGTCGTTCGACGAGCCGCTGTCCGCGCTGGCGTTCAAGATCATGAGCGACCCGCACCTCGGCAAGCTCACCTTCGTCCGGGTGTACTCGGGCCGCCTGGAGACCGGCACTGCCGTGCTGAACTCCGTCAAGGGCAAGAAGGAGCGCATCGGCAAGATCTACCGCATGCACGCGAACAAGCGTGAGGAGATCGAGGCGGTGGGCGCCGGCGACATCGTCGCCGTGATGGGTCTGAAGCAGACCACGACCGGTGAGACGCTCTGCGATGACAAGAACCCGGTGATCCTGGAGTCCATGGACTTCCCGGCGCCGGTCATCCAGGTCGCCATCGAGCCCAAGTCCAAGGGTGACCAGGAGAAGCTGGGTGTAGCCATCCAGCGTCTCGCGGAGGAGGACCCCTCCTTCCACGTTCACTCGGACGAGGAGACCGGCCAGACCATCCTCGGCGGTATGGGCGAGCTGCACCTCGAGGTGCTGGTCGACCGTATGAAGCGCGAGTTCAGGGTCGAGGCCAACGTCGGTAAGCCGCAGGTCGCGTACCGCGAGACGATCCGCAAGACCGTCGAGCGTCACGACTACACCCACAAGAAGCAGACCGGTGGTACCGGTCAGTTCGCCAAGGTGCAGATCGCGATCGAGCCCATCACCGAGACCGATGGTCCGGCGTACGAGTTCGTGAACAAGGTCACCGGTGGCCGTATCCCGCGGGAGTACATTCCGTCGGTGGACGCCGGTGCGCAGGAGGCCATGCAGTTCGGCATCCTGGCCGGCTACGAGATGACGGGCGTCCGCGTCACGCTTCTCGACGGCGGCTACCACGAGGTCGACTCCTCCGAGCTCGCGTTCAAGATCGCCGGTTCGCAGGCCTTCAAGGAGGCCGCGCGCAAGGCGTCCCCCGTGCTTCTTGAGCCGATGATGGCCGTCGAGGTCACCACGCCCGAGGAGTCGATGGGTGATGTCATCGGCGACCTCAACTCCCGCCGTGGCCAGATCCAGGCCATGGAGGAGCGCAGCGGCGCTCGCGTCGTGAAGGGCCTCGTGCCCCTCTCGGAGATGTTCGGCTACGTCGGCGACCTCCGCAGCAAGACCTCGGGTCGCGCAAGCTACTCGATGCAGTTCGACTCCTACGCCGAGGTTCCCAGGAACGTCGCCGAGGAGATCATCGCGAAGGCCAAGGGCGAGTAACACACCCCGTTTGCACGCTTTAGGCTTGACACCGACCGCCGGGGCTCACCCGGCAGGGGAAAACCCCGGCGGGCGGCATCCCAGCAAAGATCACCTGGCGCCGATGAGTAAGGCGTACCAGAACCACTCCGCAGGAGGACCCAGTGGCGAAGGCAAAGTTCGAGCGGACTAAGCCGCACGTCAACATCGGCACCATCGGTCACATCGACCACGGTAAGACGACCCTCACGGCCGCCATTACCAAGGTGCTGCACGACGCGTTTCCGGACCTGAACGAGGCCTCGGCCTTCGACCAGATCGACAAGGCTCCCGAGGAGCGCCAGCGCGGTATCACGATCTCGATCGCGCACGTCGAGTACCAGACGGAGGGCCGTCACTACGCCCACGTCGACTGCCCCGGTCACGCGGACTACATCAAGAACATGATCACGGGTGCGGCGCAGATGGACGGCGCCATCCTCGTTGTCGCCGCGACCGACGGCCCGATGCCGCAGACCAAGGAGCACGTGCT
This sequence comes from Streptomyces sp. NPDC005141, assembly GCF_053599975.1. Lineage (NCBI taxonomy): Bacteria > Bacillati > Actinomycetota > Actinomycetes > Kitasatosporales > Streptomycetaceae > Streptomyces > Streptomyces sp. NPDC005141. The sequence goes on from NZ_JBSFYW010000010.1 coordinate 78,745, forward strand.
CCTGGCCCGCCAGGTCGGCGTTCCGTACATCGTCGTCGCCCTGAACAAGGCCGACATGGTGGACGACGAGGAGATCCTGGAGCTCGTCGAGCTCGAGGTCCGTGAGCTCCTCTCCGAGTACGAGTTCCCGGGCGACGACCTTCCGGTCGTCAAGGTCTCGGCGCTCAAGGCGCTCGAGGGCGACAAGGAGTGGGGCCAGTCGGTCCTGGACCTGATGGCCGCCGTCGACGAGGCGATCCCCACCCCGGCGCGTGACGTCGAGAAGCCGTTCCTCATGCCCGTCGAGGACGTCTTCACGATCACCGGTCGCGGTACGGTCGTCACCGGCCGTATCGAGCGTGGTGTCCTGAAGGTCAACGAGACCGTTGACATCATCGGCATCAAGCAGGACAAGACCACGACCACGGTCACGGGCATCGAGATGTTCCGCAAGCTGCTCGACGAGGGCCAGGCCGGTGAGAACGTCGGTCTGCTCCTCCGTGGCATCAAGCGCGAGGACGTCGAGCGCGGCCAGGTCATCATCAAGCCGGGCTCGGTCACCCCGCACACCGAGTTCGAGGCGCAGGCGTACATCCTGTCCAAGGACGAGGGTGGCCGTCACACGCCGTTCTTCAACAACTACCGTCCCCAGTTCTACTTCCGTACGACTGACGTGACCGGTGTTGTGACCCTCCCCGAGGGCACGGAGATGGTCATGCCGGGCGACAACACTGAGATGACCGTTTCGCTCATCCAGCCCGTCGCCATGGAAGAGGGCCTGAAGTTCGCCATCCGTGAGGGTGGCCGGACCGTGGGCGCCGGCCAGGTCACCAAGATCAACAAGTAATTGTTGACCGCATGACCTGGTAGCTCCTCAGAGCTCCAGAAAGGGCCCGTACGACTTCGGTCGTACGGGCCCTTTCGCATGTCCGGGAACGGCCGCTCGGGCACGGCGGTACTCAGGGGCCCACCCTCCGTCTCGTGACGGCCGAATCCGTATACGAAGCCATGTCAGGTTTGCGGCAGGAAGGCGATTCCTGCAGGTGAAACGATTCTTGCCACGTGTAGGCGGAATCACGTAACGCGGCCGAAATTCAGAGGTAACACTGTAGGCACGGTCCCCCGCCTCCGGGCGGGGGTTCCACTGGTCTGCGCACCGGCAACAGCGCCGAGCGCACCCCGCCGGTCGCACCGGAGTGCCGGGGTCCCAGGCGTTTGCCCGTGTAAGGGTGTGCCCTGGCCCCTGCGCCCATTCCGCCGGGAACCAGCCGGCCGAACCGACCCCGGTCAGTCGTTCCGGCAACCCCATCAGAAGGGACCCCAGTTGACCCGCCCAGACACGAAGAGCCGTATCGCCTCCATGCTCGCCGACATCGAGCGGCGCAATCCGGCGCAGCCCGAATTCCTCCAGGCCGCGCACGAGGTGCTCGAAACCCTGGCTCCGGTCCTTTCGCAGCGCCCGGAGTACGCCGACGCGGCCCTCGTCGAGCGCCTGGTGGAGCCCGAGCGGCAGATCATCTTCCGCGTCCCGTGGCAGGACGACCACGGCAAGGTCCAGGTCAACCGGGGCTACCGCGTGGAGTTCAACAGCGCCCTCGGCCCGTACAAGGGCGGGCTGCGCTTCCACCCGTCGGTGAACCTGGGCATCGTGAAGTTCCTCGGCTTCGAGCAGATCTTCAAGAACGCCCTGACCGGTCTCGGCATCGGCGGCGGCAAGGGCGGCAGCGACTTCGACCCGCGCGGCAGGTCGGACTCCGAGGTCATGCGGTTCTGCCAGTCGTTCATGACGGAGCTGTACCGGCACATCGGTGAGCACACGGACGTGCCGGCGGGCGACATCGGTGTGGGCGGCCGGGAGATCGGCTACCTGTTCGGCCAGTACCGGCGCATCACCAACCGCTGGGAGGCCGGTGTCCTCACGGGCAAGGGCACGCACTGGGGCGGTTCGCTGATCCGGCCCGAGGCGACCGGCTACGGCAACGTCCTGTTCGCCGCCGCCATGCTGCGGGAGCGCGGCGAGGACCTGGAGGGCCGCACCGTGGTCGTCTCCGGCTCCGGCAATGTCGCGACCTACACCATCGAGAAGCTCGCCGCCCTCGGCGCCAACGCGGTGACCTGCTCCGACTCCGGCGGCTACGTCGTCGACGAGAAGGGCATCGACGTCGACCTGCTCAAGCAGGTCAAGGAGGTCGAGCGCGGCCGGGTCTCCGACTACGCGGCACGGCGCGGCGCGTCGGCGCGGTTCGTCGCGAACGGCAGTGTCTGGGACGTGCCGGGCGATGTCGCGCTGCCCTCGGCGACCCAGAACGAGCTGGACGCGGCCGCGGCGGCCACCCTGATCGGCAACGGAGTCAAGGTGGTCTCCGAGGGCGCCAACATGCCCACCACTCCCGAGGCGGTCCACCTCTTCCAGGAGGCGGGTGTCGCGTTCGGCCCCGGCAAGGCGGCGAACGCGGGCGGTGTCGCGGTCAGCGCGCTGGAGATGAGCCAGAACCACGCCCGCACCTCGTGGTCGCGGGAGCGGGTCGAGGACGAGCTGACCCACATCATGAACAACATCCACGCCATCTGCCACGAGACCGCCGAGCGCTACGGCGTCCCGGGCGACTACGTCAGCGGTGCGAACATCGCGGGGTTCGAGCGGGTCGCCTCCGCGATGCTGGAGCAGGGTGTGATCTGACCCGACCGCGTCATCCGCCGGACCGGGCTCCGGGGAGGGGCTCGTACGACGTCGGTCGTACGAGCCCTTTCCCGTGGCCGGGTTCACTCGGTCTCAGGCGGTCGCAGGCAGCCTCGGGAACCGGCTGCGGCCCGATCGCCAGGATGGTCGTACGAGGACACGCACACGTAGATCTGCATGCTGTAGCTGCGGCCGATGTCGAGCCGGGTGGCGCAGGCCGGGCCGAGCGTGCCGGTGGCGCGCCGGCCGGGGGAGCGGGCGTGCGCCCGGTGCCCCGCCGTGCGGCGGCAGTCGTGTCGAACCGGCGTTCCCTGTAAGTTCACTTGTGCATACGGGTGTTGACGGGTCGGGCGTGACGGGGGTTGCGGCATGGCGGGGAATCGGCCGGGTGACTGGCATGTCCTGGATCTGGACAAGGATCCGACGCCGGGTGATCCGGACCGGGTGCGGAAGCTGTCGAAGGACCTGCACGATTTCGCCGACGACGTGTCGGACGCGCTGCGTCTGATCAAGGGGATGGCGGACGAGGACGCGGTTCTGACGTGGGCGGGGAAGTCGGCGAAGGCGTTCCAGGACGAGTTCTCCGGTGTGCCGAAGCAGCTGAAGAAGCTGAAGAAGTCGTACGAGATGGCGGGGGACGCGCTCGCCGACTACTGGCCGAAGCTGGAGCGTGCGCAGGCGCTGGCGGACAAGGCGCTGGCCAAGGGGCGGGAGGCACAGGCCGATCTCACGTCCGCCAAGTCCCGTCTGTCGTCCGCCGATTCGTGGGTGACGAAGGCCGGTAAGGAAGCGGACAAGTACAAGGACGACCCGACCGGCAGCAAGGACACCGAGAAGCCGGACGAGGCGAAGGTCCGCGCCGCCACGAGGGACGCGCAGCACGCCAAGTCGGCGCGGACCAGCGCCCAGTCGGACGTGACGAACGCGAACGGCGCGCTCGACGCGGCGAAGAAGATGGCCGCGGACGCCCGCAAGATGCGGGAGGAGGCGGCGCGGGACGCGAAGTCGAAGATCGACGAGGCGTCCGACGCCGGTATCCACAACCGGAAGTGGTGGGAGGAGGTCGGGGACTGGTTCTCCGACAACTGGGACACCATCGTCACGGTCTGCAAGGTCGTCGTGGCCGTGGTCGGGATCATCGCGCTGATCATCGGAGGGCCGATCCTCGGTGCGATCGTGCTGATCGCCGCGCTGGTGGTCCTCGCCGACACACTCAACAAATACGCGAAGGGCCAGGCGTCCCTGTGGGACGTGGGCTTCGCGGCGCTGGACTGCATACCCGGCATGAAGGGGCTCACCACCCTCGGCGGACTCGCCAAGGGACTCAAGGGCGGCCTGGCGGCGATGAAGGGCCTCAAGGTCGGGCTCAAGGGGATGGCCCTGGCGGCCCGGGGTCTGGGCAAGAGCGCTCGCGGCATGCTCGCCGCGGGTGGCAGGAGTGCCTTCAACCGGCTGAAGAACGTGGTCAAGTTCAAGGGCAGCGACCCCGTGGACATGGCCACCGGCGCGATGTTCCTGCCGCAGACCGACATCGTCCTGCCGGGCCTGCTCCCGCTCGCCTTCAGCCGCCGGGTCGCCTCCGACCACCGCTGCGGCTGGTGGTTCGGCCCCACGTGGTCCTCCACGGTGGACCAGAGGCTGGAGATCGACACCGAGGGAGTCGTGTTCGTCACCGAAGACGGACTGCTCCTCGCCTATCCGCACCCGGACGGCCCCGGCTCACCGGTGCTGCCTCTGGCCGGCCCGCGGTGGCCGCTCTCCCGCCAGGAGGACGGCGGTTACACGGTGACCGACCCGGTCGCCGGCCACACGCGTCGTTTCGCTGCGGTCTCCGGCGGAACCGTGGGACTGGCCCTGCTGGAGCGGATATCCGACCGCAACGGCCACACGATCGACTTCGACCACGACGAGACCGGCGCCCCGACCGGCATCCGGCACTCCGGCGGCTACCACCTCAAGCTCACCACCGAGGACGGCCGTGTCACCGGGCTGGCCCTGGCGGGCGCCTCCGAGGACGGCTCGGACGTCGTCGTCAGGCGGTTCGAGTACACCGACGGCAGTCTCACCGCCGCGGTCGACTCCTCGGGCCACCCGCTCCTCCTCACGTACGACGAGCGGCTGCGTGTCACCTCGTGGACCGACACGAACGGCAGCCGCTACGCCTACGCCTACGACGACCGTGACCGCTGTGTCGCCGAGGGCGGCGAGGCCGGCCACATCACCATCGCCCTCGACTACGACGGCACGGATCCGCGCTGGCCCGATCTGCGGATCACCGCCCTCACCACGGCGGAGGGCGCGACCAGCCGCTTCGTGATCAACGATCTCCGCCAGGTCGTCGCCGAGATCGACGCCAACGGCTCGGTCACCCGCACCGAGTACGACCAGGACCACCACGTCAGGTCCCGGACCGACGCCCTCGGCCGCACCACCCGGTTCGACGTCGACACGGCGGGACGGACCCTCGCCGTCGTCGCCCCGGACGGCGGAACGACCCGCAGCACGTACAACGGCCTCGGCCGCCCGACGGCTGTTCTCCTGCCCGACGGCTCCAGCCTGCTGCGCGAGTACGACGAGCGCGGCAACTGCACCGCCGCCACCGACGAGACGGGCGCCACCACGCGCTACGCGTACGACGGCTCCGGCAGACTGACGGGCATCACCGACCCGCTGGGAGCGACGACGCGGGTGCGCTGCACCGCCGCGGGTCTGGTCGCCGAGCTGACCGACCCTCTGGGCGGACGCCGCGTCGCACATCACGACGGCTTCGGGCGGGTCGTTCTCGTCAGCGACCCCCTGGGTGCGCGCACCCGGCGCTGGTGGACCGTCGAGGGCCTGCTCGCCCGGGAGGTCGGGCCGGACGGGGCGGAACAGACGTGGGTGTACGACGGAGAGGGCAACTGCATCCGCCACACGGATGCCGCAGGCGGCGTCTCCACCTACGAGTACAGCCACTTCGACCTGCTGACCGCACGTACCGGGCCCGACGGGGTCCGCTACGCGTTCGAGCACGACTCCTCGCTGCGCCTGACGAAGGTCATCGACCCGCACGGGCTGACATGGGACTACGCCTACGATCCGGCCGGCCGGCTGGTCGCGGAAACCGACTTCGACGACCGCCGTGTCGTGTACCGGCGTGACGCGGCGGGCAGCGTGCTCGCACGCACGAATCCGCTGGGACAGTCCGTCACCTACGCGTACGACATCCTGGGCCGCCTCGCCTCCAAGAACGTGGAGGGCGCGGTCACCACGTACGCGTACGACAGCATGGGCAGGGGACTGTGTGCCACGAACCCGGACGGCGAGGTCGTCTGGGAACGGGACGCCGCGGGGAGGATCACCGCCGAGACGGTGAACGGGCGCACTCTGTCGATCGGCTACGACGCGGCGGGCCGGCGCACCGAGCGCAGGACACCCACCGGCGCCCTCGCCGTCCACGGCTACGACGCGGCGGGCCGCACGACCTCGCTGACCACCTCCGGGCACACCCTGGCCTTCACCCACGACGCGGCGGGCCGGGAGATCTCCCGCCTCGTGGACGGCTCGCTCACCCTCACCCAGGGCTGGGACACGGCCGGCCGGCCGGCGGACAGGACCGTGGCGGGGCCCCATGGCACCGTCCAGCAGCGCTCGTACGCCTTCCGCCCGGACGACTCGCTCATCGGCATCGACGACTCCCGGTACGGCGAGATCGGTGTGGAGCTGGACGGCGCGGGCCGCGTGACGCGGGTCCGGGCCCGCGACTGGGCGGAGGACTACGCCTACGACCAGCGGGGGAACCAGAGCCGGGCCTCCTGGCCCGGGCGGGAGGCGGGCGAGGACGTACGGGGGGAGCGGGCGTACGAAGGCAACCGCCTCATCCACGCCGGCTCCGTGCGGTACGAGTACGACGGGGCCGGGCGCGTCGTGGTGCGCCGCAGAACCCGTCTCTCGCGCAAGCCGGACGTCTGGCGGTACATGTGGGACGCCGAGGACCGTCTGACCTCGGTGACCACCCCGGACGGGACGGTGTGGCGCTACCTCTACGACCCGTTCGGCCGCCGCACGGCCAAACGGCGCATGGCCGCCGACGGCGTGACGGCCGTGGAGGAGACCCGGTTCACCTGGGACGGCCCCCTCGTCACGGAGCAGACGACCACCGGCCCCGGCCTGCCGCATCCGGTGACCCTGACCTGGGACCACGACGGCGTGTTCCCCCTGGCGCAGACCGAACGCCTCACCGATGGGGCCACGCAGGAGGAGATCGACTCCCGCTTCTTCGCGATCGTCACCGACCTCGTCGGCTCTCCCACCGAACTCGTCGACGGCACCGGACACGTCGCCTGGCGCTCACGCAGGACGCTCTGGGGCGTCACCCCGTGGAAGGCCGACAGCACCGCCTACACGCCGCTGCGTTTCCCGGGCCAGTACCACGACCCGGAAACCGGTCTCCACTACAACTACCACCGCTATTACGACCCGGAGACCGCGAGGTATTCCTCCGCCGATCCGCTCGGCCTGGAACCGGCGCCGAATCCCTACGGGTACGTGACGAACCCGTTGGGGATGATCGACCCCTTCGGACTCGCGCCCTACACGATCCTGTACCACGGATCGATGGACTGGCAGGGCACCAAGTTCGCCCTGAACATCTCCGAGGACGCGAAGCGGGCGGGCACGCCGAACGCCGGTGTCTATCTGTCGGACGACTTCAACAGGGTGGCGACGTCGTACGGCCGGGGCGGACACGTGGTGCGGGTCAAGGTGCCGAAGGAGTTCGCGGATTCCGTCTTCCAACTGGGCGGACCGCGGCACAATCAGCCGGAGTTCTTCGTCAACACCCCCGAAGGGGTACAGATACTGAACGACGGGATCACGGAGGTCCTGCCCACGATGGAAGCGACGATGAAGCATTTCGCGGGCTTGTTCTGAGATGTTCGAGGCTATTGCTATGACGGAAAATCACCCGCCGATCTCGGAGACGGGACTCGGCTACGACGTGTTCGCGCCGCTGTGGGGGATCCTGGAACTGGGTGTGGTGGCGGAGTCGGGGGAAGAGGCCCTGCGGGGCCCCGCGCTCGCCGGCTTCGTGGCGGCCCACCGGAAGGACATCGACAGGCTCCTGGCGATGATTCGGGACCTCGGCGACTTCTCCTCCGAGACGATGGCCGTCTTCGAGGAGCAGGGCGGATGGAACGACGGCCGTCAGGTGACGCCCGAATACCTGACCATGTACTCGGGCTGCATCGAGGGATACCCGCCGGAGACCGGCGACCCCGCCGTGCTGCGGCGCATCGTCCGCACGGGGAGCGACCTCCAGCTGGCCACCTTCATGGACGCCCTCGTGGGAACGGCCACGGCGCGGGGCCCGGGCCCCGGCGTCTCGGCGCCGCTCGTCGCCGACGCCGTGCGCAGGGCGGGGGCCCTGCTGGGTCTCCACGACGAGCGAGTGGTGCCGGACACCTTCCGGATGTGGCGCGTCAAGTTCCTGCCGGACGTCCTGCGCCCCGACTCCCCCTCGGGGGAGGCGGTCAAGGCCGATCTGCGGCTGTACGCCCGCGCGTTGGAGGAACTGGCCGAGGGAATCCGCTGAGCGAGGACTCCACGGCGTCGCGGGCGCGGTGACCGGCTCACGGCGAGCCGGGACGGCGGGGCGGAGGCGGTGTGCCGGGCGGTGCCGGGTGGCATTCTCCGGGCGGGCGCCGATGTCCCGGCCGAGCCGGGTTTGATCTGCGTCACCTTAGGGGTACGATCCTCGGCTCGATTGGCCAGGTCCCTGTCCTGTATGGCAGACTAGCGGGGTTGCTCGGTCGAGTGCCGATGCTGCGCGCCTCCCGTCGGGAGGACTGGAAGCGAGTCCCACAGTACTCGTCGCCCCATCTGTCGTCAGGCAGCGCTGGGGCGGACGTACGGGAATCTTCCGGGAAGTGTCAGCGGGGTGCAGACCAGGCACCCGGTGGGTGTTTTCGCCCCCGGTCCTGCGGTTGCTTTCGGGCGGAGCCGCGTCCCTCGTAGGGAAATCCGTGACGGATATCCCTGTCGGCAGGAACGCGACACACCCGACCGCGTGGGTCGGAGGCCAGGACGCGAACCCCCGGGTTCCAGAGCGTTTCACTAGACAAAGGACTACTGAGTAGCCATGGCGGGACAGAAGATCCGCATCCGGCTCAAGGCCTACGACCACGAGGTCATCGATTCCTCGGCGAAGAAGATCGTCGAAACGGTGACCCGCACTGGTGCGTCGGTCGCAGGCCCGGTGCCGCTGCCCACTGAGAAGAACGTGTACTGCGTCATCAAGTCGCCGCACAAGTACAAGGACTCTCGCGAGCACTTCGAGATGCGCACGCACAAGCGCCTCATCGACATCCTCGACCCCACGCCCAAGACCGTTGACTCTCTGATGCGACTCGACCTCCCGGCCGGTGTCGACATCGAGATCAAGCTCTAGGGATCGGTGATCTGAGAATGGCTAAGCAGATCAAGGGAATCCTGGGCGAGAAGCTCGGCATGACGCAGGTGTGGGACGAGAACAACCGTGTTGTTCCCGTCACCGTCGTCAAGGCCGGCCCGAACGTCGTGACCCAGGTCCGTACGAATGACTCCGACGGCTACGAGTCGGTCCAGATCGCCTTCGGCGAGATTGACCCGCGCAAGGTGAACAAGCCCCTCAAGGGTCACTTCGCCAAGGCCGACGTCACCCCCCGCCGCCACCTCGTCGAGATCCGTACCGCTGACGCCAGCGAGTACACCCTCGGCCAGGAGATCACCGCTGAGGTGTTCGAGGCCGGCATCAAGGTGGATGTGACCGGCAAGAGCAAGGGCAAGGGCTTCGCCGGTGTCATGAAGCGTCACAACTTCAAGGGCCTCGGCGCCGGACACGGTGTCCAGCGCAAGCACCGCTCTCCCGGCTCCATCGGTGGCTGTGCCACCCCGGGCCGTGTGTTCAAGGGCGTCCGCATGGCGGGCCGCATGGGCAACGAGCGGGTCACCACCCAGAACCTGACCGTTCACGCCGTTGACGCGGAGAAGGGCCTGCTCCTCATCAAGGGAGCGATCCCTGGTCCGAACGGCGGCCTCGTCCTGGTCCGTACCGCGGCCAAGGGGGCCTGAGGACATGAGCACCATTGACATTCTGTCGCCCTCCGGCGACAACGCCGGGACCGTTGAGCTCCCGGCCGAGATCTTCGATGTAGAGAAGATCAGCATCCCGCTGCTTCACCAGGTTGTCGTCGCGCAGCTGGCCGCGGCCCGTCAGGGCACGCACAAGGTCAAGCGTCGTGGCGAGGTCCGTGGTGGTGGCCGCAAGCCTTACCGCCAGAAGGGCACCGGCCGCGCCCGTCAGGGTTCGACCCGCGCGCCGCAGTTCGCCGGCGGTGGCGTCGTTCACGGCCCCACCCCGCGTGACTACTCGCAGCGGACCCCGAAGAAGATGAAGGCCGCGGCCCTGCGCCACGCCCTCACCGACCGGGCCCGCAACGCTCGCATCCACGTCATCACCGGCGTGATCGAGGGCGAGACCCCCTCCACCAAGGCCGCGAAGAGCTTCCTCGGCAAGGTCAGCGAGCGCAAGAACGTGCTCCTGGTCATCGAGCGCTCGGACGAGGCCGCGCTGCTTTCCGCGCGCAACCTGCCCCAGGTCCACATCCTGGAGCCGGGCCAGCTGAACACGTACGACGTTCTCGTCTCGGACGACGTGGTCTTCACCCAGGCCGCTTTCGAGTCCTTCGTGTCTGGCCCCCAGGCCGCTGACACCGAAGGGAGCGAAGCCTGATGGCTACGCGTCACCCGAGCATTGCCTCGAAGGCCGCCAAGGCCAAGAAGGTCGCGCGCGTCGCCAAGGCGAAGCGTCACGAGGCCGAAGGCAAGAACACCGTCGAGACCCCGCTGAGCAAGAGCTTCACGGACCCCCGTGACGTTCTCCTCAAGCCGGTCGTCTCGGAGAAGAGCTACGCGCTGCTCGACGAGGGCAAGTACACCTTCGTCGTGGACCCGCGGGCCAACAAGACCCAGATCAAGCAGGCCGTCCAGGCGGTCTTCTCGGTCAAGGTCACCGGTGTCAACACGATCAACCGTCAGGGCAAGCGCAAGCGCACCAAGACGGGCTTCGGCAAGCGTGCTGACAGCAAGCGCGCGATCGTGACCCTCGCTGAGGGCGACCGTATCGACATCTTCGGCCAGGCCTCCTAACGGAGCGCCCTGGTCCGAATATCGGACGAGGACTGAGAAATGGGAATCCGCAAGTACAAGCCGACTACGCCGGGCCGTCGTGGCTCCAGCGTCGCCGACTTCGTCGAGGTCACGCGGTCCACGCCGGAGAAGTCGCTGGTCCGCCCGCTGCACAGCAAGGGCGGCCGTAACAACGCCGGTCGTGTGACCGTTCGCCACCAGGGTGGCGGACACAAGCGCGCCTACCGAGTGATCGACTTCCGTCGTCACGACAAGGACGGCGTGCCGGCGAAGGTCGCGCACATCGAGTACGACCCCAACCGCACCGCGCGCATCGCGCTGCTGCACTACGCGGACGGCGAGAAGCGCTACATCCTCGCCCCGCGCAACCTGTCGCAGGGTGACCGCGTCGAGAACGGTCCTGGGGCCGACATCAAGCCGGGCAACAACCTGGCGCTCCGCAACATCCCGGTCGGTACCACGATCCACGCGATCGAGATCCGTCCCGGTGGCGGCGCCAAGTTCGCCCGCTCCGCCGGTGCCTCGGTGCAGCTGCTCGCGAAGGAGGGCACGATGGCCCACCTTCGTATGCCTTCCGGTGAGATCCGCCTGGTCGACCAGCGCTGCCGCGCCACGGTCGGCGAGGTCGGCAACGCCGAGCAGAGCAACATCAACTGGGGTAAGGCCGGCCGTAAGCGCTGGCTGGGCGTTCGCCCGTCCGTCCGCGGTGTGGCGATGAACCCGGTTGACCACCCGCACGGTGGTGGTGAGGGCAAGACCTCCGGTGGTCGCCACCCGGTCAGCCCGTGGGGTCAGAAGGAGGGTCGTACTCGTTCGCCGAAGAAGGCTTCGAACAAGTACATCGTCCGCCGCCGCAAGACGAACAAGAAGCGCTAGGAGCGGGTTTAGATGCCGCGCAGTCTCAAGAAGGGACCCTTCGTCGACGGACACCTTGTAAAGAAGGTGGACGTACAGAACGAAGCCGGTACCAAGAACGTCATCAAGACCTGGTCCCGTCGCTCGATGATCATCCCGGCCATGCTCGGCCACACGATCGCGGTGCACAACGGCAAGACCCACATCCCGGTGTTTGTCACCGAGTCGATGGTCGGCCACAAGCTCGGCGAGTTCTCGCCGACGCGCACCTTCCGGGGTCACGTCAAGGACGACCGGAAGTCGAAGCGCCGCTAACGCGGGGTGGAATCGACCATGACAGACACTGGAAGGACAACCATGGAAGCCAGGGCCCAGGCGCGGTACATCCGCGTTACGCCCATGAAGGCCCGCCGAGTGGTGGACCTTATCCGTGGCATGGATGCCACGGAGGCTCAGGCGGTCCTGCGTTTCGCCCCGCAGGCCGCGAGCGTGCCGGTTGGCAAGGTGCTTGACAGCGCCATCGCCAACGCCGCGCACAACTACGACCACACCGACGCCGGCAGCCTTGTCATCTCTGAGGCGTACGTCGACGAGGGTCCGACCCTGAAGCGGTTCCGGCCGCGTGCCCAGGGCCGTGCCTACCGGATCCGCAAGCGGACCAGCCACATCACCGTGGTCGTCAGCAGCAAGGAAGGAACCCGGTAATGGGCCAGAAGGTTAACCCGCATGGGTTCCGGCTCGGCATCACCACGGACTTCAAGTCCCGTTGGTACGCCGACAAGCTGTACAAGGACTACGTCAAGGAAGACGTCGCCATCCGTCGGATGATGACGTCCGGCATGGAGCGCGCCGGCATCTCGAAGGTTGAGATCGAGCGCACCCGTGACCGCGTGCGGGTGGACATCCACACCGCGCGTCCCGGCATCGTCATCGGCCGCCGTGGCGCCGAGGCCGACCGCATCCGCGGCGACCTCGAGAAGCTCACGGGCAAGCAGGTCCAGCTGAACATCCTCGAGGTCAAGAGCCCCGAGACCGACGCTCAGCTGGTTGCTCAGGCCGTTGCCGAGCAGCTGTCCTCCCGCGTCTCCTTCCGTCGCGCCATGCGTAAGAGCATGCAGGGCACGATGAAGGCCGGCGCCAAGGGCATCAAGATTCAGTGCGGTGGCCGTCTCGGCGGCGCCGAGATGTCCCGCTCGGAGTTCTACCGCGAGGGCCGTGTGCCCCTGCACACGCTCCGCGCGAACGTCGACTACGGCTTCTTCGAGGCCAAGACGACCTTCGGCCGTATCGGTGTGAAGGTCTGGATCTACAAGGGCGACGTCAAGAACATCGCCGAGGTTCGCGCCGAGAACGCCGCTGCCCGTGCCGGCAACCGCCCGGCCCGTGGCGGCAACGACCGCCCGGCCGGCCGTGGTGGCCGTGGTGGCGAGCGTGGCGGTCGCGGTCGTAAGCCGCAGCAGGCTCCCGCTGCCGAGGCCCCCAAGGCCGAGGCTCCGGCTGCCGCTCCGGCTGAGAGCACCGGAACGGAGGCCTGACCGACATGCTGATCCCCCGCAGGGTCAAGCACCGCAAGCAGCACCACCCGAAGCGCCGTGGTCAGGCCAAGGGCGGTACGCAGGTTTCGTTCGGCGAGTACGGCATTCAGGCCCTCACGCCGGCGTACGTGACGAACCGCCAGATCGAGGCCGCGCGTATCGCGATGACCCGCCACATCAAGCGTGGCGGCAAGGTCTGGATCAACATCTACCCGGACCGCCCGCTCACGAAGAAGCCCGCCGAGACCCGCATGGGTTCCGGTAAGGGTTCCCCCGAGTGGTGGGTCGCGAACGTGCACCCGGGCCGGGTCATGTTCGAACTGTCCTACCCCAACGAGAAGATCGCCCGTGAGGCCCTCACTCGCGCAGCCCACAAGCTGCCGATGAAGTGCCGGATCGTCAAGCGCGAGGCAGGTGAAGCGTGATGTCGGCCGGTACCAAGGCGTCCGAGCTGCGCGAACTGGGTGACGAGGAGCTTCTCGCGAAGCTCCGCGAAGCCAAGGAAGAGCTGTTCAACCTCCGCTTCCAGGCGGCGACCGGTCAGCTCGAGAACCACGGTCGGCTCAAGGCCGTCCGCAAGGACATCGCGCGGATCTACACCCTGATGCGTGAGCGCGAGCTGGGCATCGAAACGGTGGAGAGCGCCTGATGAGCGAGAGCAACGTGACTGAGCAGAAGACCGACCGCGGTTTCCGCAAGACCCGCGAGGGTCTGGTCGTCAGCGACAAGATGGACAAGACCGTCGTCGTCGCTGTCGAGGACCGCGTGAAGCACGCGCTGTACGGCAAGGTCATCCGCCGTACGAACAAGCTCAAGGCCCACGACGAGCAGAACGCCGCCGGCGTCGGCGACCGCGTCCTCCTGATGGAGACCCGGCCGCTGTCCTCGACGAAGCGCTGGCGCATCGTCGAGATCCTCGAGAAGGCCAAGTAATTACCTGAGGGGTATCCCTCAGGTTGGTTCCGCCAGGCTCGGGGCGGGGTCGCCGTAAAGGCCGACCCCGCCCCGGGAACCGGCAGACAATCAGGAGATAGACGTGATCCAGCAGGAGTCGCGACTGCGTGTCGCCGACAACACTGGTGCGAAGGAAATCCTTTGCATCCGTGTGCTCGGTGGCTCCGGTCGCCGCTACGCGGGCATCGGTGACGTCATCGTCGCCACCGTCAAGGACGCGATCCCCGGCGGCAACGTGAAGAAGGGTGACGTCATCAAGGCCGTCATCGTTCGCACCGTCAAGGAGCGCCGCCGTCCGGACGGCTCGTACATCCGCTTCGACGAGAACGCCGCCGTCATTCTGAAGAACGACGGCGACCCTCGCGGCACCCGTATCTTCGGCCCTGTCGGCCGTGAGCTGCGCGAGAAGAAGTTCATGAAGATCATCTCGCTCGCGCCGGAGGTGCTGTAAGCATGAAGATCAAGAAGGGCGACCTGGTTCAGGTCATCACCGGTAAGGACAAGGGCAAGCAGGGCAAGGTCATTGCCGCTTACCCGCGCGACGAGCGCGTCCTGGTCGAGGGTGTCAACCGGGTCAAGAAGCACACGAAGGCCGGCCCGACCGCCAAGGGTTCGCAGGCCGGTGGCATCGTCACGACCGAGGCGCCCGTCCACGTCTCCAACGTCCAGCTGGTCGTTGAGAAGGACGGCAACAAGGTCGTCACGCGCGTCGGTTTCCGCTTCGACGACGAGGGCAACAAGATCCGCGTTGCCAAGCGGACGGGTGAGGACATCTGATGGCTACCACCACCACTCCGCGTCTCAAGACGAAGTACCGCGAGGAGATCGCGGGCAAGCTGCAGGAAGAGTTCTCGTACGAGAACGTCATGCAGACCCCGGGCCTCGTCAAGATTGTGGTCAACATGGGTGTGGGCGACGCCGCCCGCGACTCCAAGCTGATGGACGGCGCGATTCGCGACCTCACCACGATCACCGGTCAGAAGCCGGCCGTCACCAAGGCCCGCAAGTCCATCGCGCAGTTCAAGCTGCGTGAAGGTCAGCCGATCGGTGCCCACGTCACGCTCCGTGGCGACCGCATGTGGGAGTTCCTGGACCGCACCCTGTCGCTCGCGCTTCCGCGCATCCGCGACTTCCGTGGTCTGTCCCCCAAGCAGTTCGACGGCCGTGGCAACTACACCTTCGGTCTCACGGAGCAGGTCATGTTCCACGAGATCGACCAGGACAAGATCGACCGCACCCGGGGTATGGACATCACCGTGGTGACCACGGCGACCAACGACGCTGAGGGCCGCGCGCTCCTCCGTCACCTCGGCTTCCCCTTCAAGGAGGCGTAAGCGAGATGGCGAAGAAGGCTCTGATTGCCAAGGCTGCTCGTAAGCCCAAGTTCGGTGTGCGTGGCTACACGCGCTGCCAGCGCTGCGGTCGTCCGCACTCCGTGTACCGCAAGTTCGGCCTGTGCCGCGTCTGCCTTCGTGAGATGGCTCACCGTGGCGAGCTGCCGGGCGTGACCAAGAGCTCCTGGTAGTCCCCGCAATTCAGGGATTCCAGGGCTCTCGGTAAGCAAAGGGCTCTGTCAGGTGCCCACCTCTCCATGGCTTAGGCTAGGAGGGTTGGGCGCCTGACGCCCGTACGACTTACTACGCCGTAGGTCCCCGCACCGCACCCGTCCCGCCCATGAGTGGGGAGAGGGATGGCGCATACAGGAAACCCCGGCGAGAGAGGCCGAAGGCCAATTCATGACCATGACTGATCCGATCGCGGACATGCTTACGCGTCTGCGTAACGCGAACTCGGCGTACCACGACACCGTGGGTATGCCGCACAGCAAGATCAAGTCGCACATCGCGGAGATCCTCCAGCAGGAGGGCTTCATCACGGGCTGGAAGGTCGAGGACGCCGAGGTCGGCAAGAACCTCGTTCTCGAGCTGAAGTTCGGCCCGAACCGTGAGCGCTCCATCGCGGGCATCAAGCGGATCTCCAAGCCCGGTCTCCGGGTTTACGCGAAGTCCACCAACCTGCCCAAGGTGCTGGGCGGCCTCGGCGTGGCGATCATCTCCACGTCGCACGGGCTCCTCACCGACAAGCAGGCCGGCAAGAAGGGCGTAGGCGGAGAAGTTCTCGCCTACGTCTGGTAACGGAAGGGAACGGAGGAAACAGCTATGTCGCGTATTGGCAAGCTCCCCATCACGGTTCCCGCCGGCGTGGACGTCACCATCGACGGCCGTACGGTTGCGGTGAAGGGCCCCAAGGGCACCCTCTCTCACACCATTGCGTCGCCGATCGAGATCGCTAAGGGCGAGGACGGCGTTCTGAACGTCACCCGCCCGAACGACGAGCGTCAGAACAAGGCCCTCCACGGCCTGTCCCGCACGCTGGTGGCGAACATGATCACCGGCGTGACCACGGGTTACGTGAAGAAGCTCGAGATCAGCGGTGTCGGTTACCGCGTCCTGGCGAAGGGCTCCAACCTGGAGTTCTCGCTCGGCTACAGCCACTCGATCACCGTCGAGGCCCCCGAAGGCATCACCTTCAAGGTCGAGAACCCGACGCGGTTCTCGGTCGAGGGCATCGACAAGCAGAAGGTCGGCGAGGTTGCGGCCAACATCCGCAAGCTGCGCAAGCCCGACCCGTACAAGGCCAAGGGCGTCAAGTACGAAGGCGAAGTCATCCGCCGCAAGGTCGGAAAGGCGGGTAAGTAAGCCATGGCATACGGTGTCAAGATTGCTAAGGGCGACGCTTACAAGCGTGCTGCCATCAAGCGTCGTCACATCCGGATCCGGAAGCACATCTCGGGTACGGCTGAGCGTCCGCGCCTGGTCGTGACGCGCTCCAACCGCCACATCGTGGCCCAGGTCATTGACGACGTTAAGGGTCACACCCTCGCGTCGGCGTCGACCCTGGACACGACGATCCGCGGCGGCGAGAGCGACAAGTCGGCTCAGGCCAAGTCGGTCGGCGCCCTTGTCGCCGAGCGCGCCAAGGCCGCCGGTGTCGAGGCTGTCGTATTCGACCGTGGTGGAAACCAGTACGCCGGGCGCATTGCCGCCCTGGCGGACGCCGCCCGCGAAGCCGGACTCAAGTTCTGAGTCGGTTCCGTAGCTAGCGGAAACAGAGAGAGGTAATTCCAATGGCTGGACCCCAGCGCCGCGGTGGCGGTGCCGGTGGCGGCGAGCGGCGGGACCGGAAGGGCCGTGACGGCGGCGCAGCTGCTGCCGAGAAGACCGCGTACGTTGAGCGCGTTGTCGCGATCAACCGCGTCGCCAAGGTTGTGAAGGGTGGTCGTCGCTTCAGCTTCACCGCGCTGGTCGTGGTGGGCGATGGTGACGGCACCGTCGGTGTCGGTTACGGCAAGGCCAAGGAGGTGCCGGCCGCGATCGCCAAGGGTGTTGAAGAGGCCAAGAAGCACTTCTTCAAGGTCCCCCGCATCCAGGGCACCATCCCGCACCCGATCACGGGCGAGAAGGCCGCGGGCGTCGTCCTGCTCAAGCCTGCTTCCCCCGGTACCGGCGTTATCGCCGGTGGCCCGGTGCGTGCTGTGCTCGAGTGCGCCGGCGTTCACGACATCCTGTCGAAGTCGCTCGGCTCGTCCAACGCGATCAACATCGTGCACGCGACCGTGGCGGCCCTCAAGGGCCTGCAGCGTCCCGAGGAGATCGCGGCTCGCCGTGGTCTGCCCCTCGAGGACGTCGCCCCCGCGGCTCTCCTTCGTGCACGTGCCGGGGCGGGTGCGTAATGGCTCGCCTCAAGGTCACGCAGACGAAGTCGTACATCGGCAGCAAGCAGAACCACCGTGACACCCTGCGCTCCCTTGGTCTCAAGGGCATCAACACGCAGGTCGTCAAGGAGGACCGCCCCGAGTTCCGCGGAATGGTTCACACCGTCCGCCACCTCGTGACGGTCGAGGAGGTCGACTGATCATGGCGGAAAACAACCCGCTCAAGATCCACAACCTCCGTCCCGCCCCGGGCGCCAAGACCGCCAAGACCCGTGTTGGTCGTGGTGAGGCGTCGAAGGGTAAGACGGCTGGTCGTGGTACCAAGGGCACGAAGGCCCGCTACCAGGTTCCGGAGCGCTTCGAGGGTGGCCAGATGCCCCTCCACATGCGTCTTCCGAAGCTGAAGGGCTTCCGCAACCCGTTCAAGACCGAGTTCCAGGTCGTGAACCTCGACAAGCTGGGCGCGCTGTACCCGGAGGGTGGCGAGGTCACCGTCGAGGGTCTCGTCGCCAAGGGTGCCGTTCGCAAGAACAGCCTCGTCAAGGTCCTCGGCCAGGGCGAGATCTCCGTGGCGCTGCAGGTGACGGTCGACGCCGTCTCCGGCTCCGCCAAGGAGAAGATCACCGCCGCCGGCGGTACCGTCACCGAGCTCGTCTGATTTCAGCAGGCGTCTCGATGACTTGAGCGATCCCGACCGGGGATGCCCCACAAAAGGGGCATCCCCGGTTGGTCGTTCCAAGGGGGGCAGTGTCGCCGGTAAGGTGGCCTGCACTGTTGATTTTCGTCCGGCGTGCCTCAAGGGAACTCCGGGCGGTCTTTGACTGTTGGTTAGCTGTCAGTCATCCGTCGAACCTCAAGACCGTCACCCTCTGACGCAGTAGCGCGGGGGTCGCAGGAGGCACCGTGCTCACCGCGTTCGCCCGGGCGTTCAGGACGCCCGACCTGCGCAAGAAGCTCCTCTTCACGCTCGGCATCATCGTGGTCTACCGGGTCGGTACCCACATTCCGATCCCCGGTGTGAACTACAAGAACGTCCAGTCGTGCATGGACATGGCCGACACGAACCGCGGGCTGTTCAGCCTGATCAACATGTTCAGTGGCGGCGCGCTGCTGCAGATCACGATTTTCGCGCTCGGCATCATGCCGTACATCACGGCGAGCATCATTCTCCAGCTGCTCACCGTGGTGATCCCGCGACTGGAAGCCCTCAAGAAGGAGGGCTCGGCCGGTACGGCGAAGATCACGCAGTACACCCGTTATCTGACGGTCGCGCTCGCCGTCCTGCAGGGAACGGGCCTGGTGGCCACCGCTCGCAGCGGTGCGCTGTTCGGTACGTGCCCGGTCGGCAACCAGATCGTGCCGGACCAGTCGATCTTCACCACCATCACGATGGTCATCACGATGACCGCCGGTACCTGTGTCGTCATGTGGCTCGGTGAGATCATCACCGACCGCGGCATCGGCAACGGCATGTCGATCCTCATGTTCATCTCGATCGCCGCGACCTTCCCGAGCGCGCTGTGGACCGTCAAGATCCAGGGCAAGCTGGCCGGTGGCTGGATCGAGTTCGGCACGGTCATCGCCGTGGGTCTGTGCATGGTCGGTCTGGTGGTCTTCGTCGAGCAGGCGCAGCGCCGGATTCCGGTCCAGTACGCGAAGCGCATGATCGGCCGCCGTTCCTACGGCGGTACCTCGACCTACATTCCGCTGAAGGTCAACCAGGCAGGTGTGATTCCTGTCATCTTCGCCTCGTCGCTGCTCTACATTCCGAGCCTGATCGCCCAGTTCTCGAAGAGCGATTCCGGGTGGAAGACGTGGGTCACGGACAACCTGACCAAGGGTGACCACCCGATTTACATCACGATGTACTTCCTTCTGATCGTTTTCTTCGCGTTCTTCTACGTGGCGATCTCGTTCAACCCCGAGGAAGTAGCCGACAACATGAAGAAGTATGGTGGCTTCATCCCGGGCATCCGGGCTGGCCGGCCGACCGCTGAGTACCTGAGTTACGTACTCAACCGGATCACCTGGCCGGGTTCGCTGTATCTGGGGCTGATCGCTCTCGTACCGACAGTGGCGTTGGTTGGTTTCGGGGCAAACCAGAACTTCCCGTTCGGTGGCACAAGCATCCTGATCATCGTGGGTGTCGGCCTCGAGACGGTGAAGCAGATCGAGAGTCAGCTTCAGCAGCGCAATTACGAAGGGTTCCTCCGCTGATGCGAATCGTCCTCGTCGGGCCGCCCGGTGCCGGGAAGGGAACGCAGGCCGCGTTCCTTGCCAAGAATCTGGAGATCCCGCACATCTCAACGGGCGACCTGTTCCGTGCCAACATCTCTCGGCAGACGGAGCTCGGCAAGCTGGCGAAGTCCTACATGGACAAGGGCGAACTGGTACCGGACGAGGTCACCATCGCCATGGCCAAGGACCGCATGGAGCAGCCCGACGCGGAGCACGGCTTCCTGCTCGACGGCTTCCCGCGCAACGTCTCGCAGGCCGAGGCGCTCGACGAGATGCTGAGCACCGAGGGCATGAAGCTGGACGCGGTCCTGGACCTCGAGGTCCCCGAGGACGAAGTGGTCCGCCGTATCGCGGGCCGTCGCATCTGCCGCAACGACTCGTCGCACGTCTTCCACGTGTCGTACAAGGCGCCGAAGCGGGAGGGTGTCTGCGACGTGTGCGGCGGCGAGCTGTACCAGCGCGACGACGACTCCGAGGACACCGTCCGCACGCGGCTGGAGGTCTACCACACGCAGACCGAGCCGATCATCGACTACTACATGGCCCAGGGCCTGGTCGTCACGATCGCGGCGCTCGGCAAGGTGGAAGAGGTCACGGCGCGCGCGATGGAGGCGCTGTCCCGCGAGGCCGCCTAGGTCCGGGTGGGGCCGCTCCGCGGTAGTACGTATCGCGGGCGCGTGAAGCAGTACGTCGCATCGGCCGCGGCACCCTCTTCGGGTGCCGCGGCCGACGTGCGCGGCGAGGGGTCCAGGACCCCGGGCGGGGTGGGACCAGTCCCCCGTATCGTTGGAATAGTCCGTCGTTCCGGTCCAGAAAGGCCGCAGCCACCATGGTGCAGATCAAGAGCCCCGAGCAGATCGCCAAGATGCGTGAGGCCGGGCTGGTCGTCGCGGCCATTCATGCGGCCACGCGGGAAGCGGCCGTACCCGGTGCCACGACCCGGGATCTGGACGAGGTCGCGCGCAAGGTGCTCGCCGAGCACGGCGCCAAGTCGAACTTCCTCGGGTACGGCGGTTTCCCCGCGACGATCTGCACCTCGGCCAACGAGGTCGTCGTCCACGGCATCCCGGACGAGAAGACCGTCCTGAAGGACGGCGACATCATCTCCATCGACGCCGGCGCGATCGTGGACGGCTGGCACGGCGACGCCGCGTACACCGCCTTCGTGGGCTCCGGCCACGCTCCGGAGCTCATCGAACTCTCCCGGGTGACCGAGGAGTCGATGTGGGCGGGCATCGCGGCCATGAAGCAGGGCAACCGGCTGGTGGACGTCTCGCGGGCCATCGAGACCTACATCCGCCGCCAGCCGAAGCCGGGCGGCGGCAAGTACGGGATCATCGAGGACTACGGCGGCCACGGCATCGGCACCGAGATGCACATGGACCCGCACCTGCTGAACTACGTCGAGCGGAAGCGGGGGAAGGGGCCGAAGCTGGTCCCCGGGTTCTGCCTCGCCATCGAGCCGATGGTGTCGCTCGGCACACCGCGGACCGAAGTGCTCGAGGACGACTGGACCGTGATCACCACGGACGGGACCTGGTCCTCGCACTGGGAGCACTCCGTGGCGCTGACCGAGGACGGGCCGCTCGTTCTCACGGCGCCCGACTGCGGCCGGGCGAAGCTCGCCGAGTACGGCGTCACGGCGGCGCCCGATCCCCTCGCGGGCTGAAGCACGGGCGATGTCACGCGGGCCGAGCGCGGCCCGATGCCCTCGCGGGTCGAAGCGCCACCCGTGGAGGGCACTCGCAAGATTCTCTGACATCGACCTTGCGTTCGATTTCTTTTCCCTCTTCTTCCCCTCCCGTCACTCCGCCGACCGTACGACCGGTCAGCCCTGCCCGTCGCGCATACCGCGCCGACGGGTGGGGCATCGTCATGAATGGCGGAGGTGGCCGGAGATGAATTCGTCTTTCCGGGAGCCCTGACGTAGACTGACTCGTCGGCTCTCGTGCACCCGCATGTCTGCATGCGCTCGCACGAAGTCGATCAAGGTAGTCGATTCGAAGGGCAAAGCGTGGCCAAGAAGCAAGGTGCCATCGAGATCGAGGGCACTGTCGTTGAGTCTCTTCCGAACGCGATGTTCAAGGTGGAGCTCCAGAACGGCCACCAGGTCCTGGCGCACATCAGCGGCAAGATGCGCATGCACTACATCCGCATCCTCCCTGACGACCGGGTCGTGGTGGAGTTGTCTCCGTACGACCTGACGCGCGGCCGGATCGTCTACCGCTACAAGTAGATCTTGCCTTGCTCCGTGTCCCGGTCCCGGGACACGGGGGGTGGCACTGACCCGGAGAACCTCACCTAATGAAGGTCAAGCCGAGCGTCAAGAAGATCTGCGACAAGTGCAGGGTGATCCGCCGTCACGGTCGGGTCATGGTCATCTGCGAAAACCCGCGCCACAAGCAGCGCCAGGGCTGACGCACGACCGCACCTTCTGCATCCGCAGATACTTCGCGCGACGCAAGCAGTACATGTTCATACGCAGGATCCAGGGCTGAGTCTCATCGGCCCTGACACCCCCGGTCGGAGGCCGGGGACCCGGTCCGTGCCGAATTCTCGATCCTTTGGATCAGAGGACGACGGCGGGCGGGATCCGGTTCTGCGGAAGACCTCCGAACGACAACTGGAGCCATTGAATGGCACGCGTTTCCGGTGTTGACATCCCGCGCGAAAAGCGTGTGGAGGTCGCCCTCACCTACGTGTTCGGCATCGGCCGGACCCTTTCCCAGCAGACGCTGGCCGAGACTGGCGTGAACCCCAACACGCGCGTTCGTGACCTCTCCGAGGAGGAGCTGGTCAAGATCCGCGAGTACGTGGACGCCAACATCAAGACCGAGGGTGACCTCCGTCGCGAGGTTCAGGCCGACATCCGCCGCAAGGTGGAGATCGGCTGCTACCAGGGTCTGCGCCACCGTCGTGGCCTGCCCGTCCACGGTCAGCGCACCAGCACGAACGCTCGTACCCGCAAGGGCCCGCGTCGCGCCATCGCCGGTAAGAAGAAGCCGGGCAAGAAGTAGTCCTCAGCGGACAACGCTTCATCAGCGGTCTTCGCTGTAGGACCGACCACCTCCCCGTAGGAGAAATAGATGCCCCCCAAGGGTCGTCAGGGCGCTGCCAAGAAGGTGCGCCGCAAGGAAAAGAAGAACGTCGCTCACGGGCACGCTCACATCAAGAGCACGTTCAACAACACGATCGTCTCGATCACCGACCCCTCGGGCAACGTGATCTCCTGGGCCTCCGCCGGCCACGTCGGCTTCAAGGGCTCGCGCAAGTCCACTCCCTTCGCCGCGCAGATGGCCGCCGAGTCGGCCGCCCGTCGCGCGCAGGAGCACGGCATGCGCAAGGTTGACGTCTTCGTGAAGGGCCCGGGCTCCGGTCGCGAGACCGCGATCCGCTCCCTCCAGGCCACGGGCCTCGAAGTCGGCTCCATCCAGGACGTCACCCCCACCCCGCACAACGGCTGCCGTCCGCCGAAGCGCCGCCGCGTCTGACGCACGGCCGCTCGGTCGTCGTCCTCGACGGCCCTGTGTCGGTTTGAGGATTCCGGGCGGTACGGCTCCGTAAAAGGGCCGTATCGCCCGTACCCTTGCTGTACCCGGCCTCTCGCGAGGCGCGGTTCCGTCGGGCGTCAAATAGTGGGCGCCCACGAAAAAGAGGATTGATCCACACATGCTGATCGCTCAGCGTCCCTCGTTGACCGAAGAGGTCGTCGACGAATTCCGCTCCCGGTTCGTGATCGAGCCGCTGGAGCCGGGCTTCGGCTACACCCTCGGCAATTCCCTGCGCCGCACCCTCCTCTCGTCGATCCCCGGCGCTGCTGTCACCAGCATCCGCATCGACGGTGTCCTGCACGAGTTCACCACCGTGCCGGGCGTCAAGGAGGACGTCACCGACCTGATCCTCAACATCAAGCAGCTGGTCGTCTCCTCGGAGCACGACGAGCCGGTCGTGATGTACCTGCGCAAGCAGGGCCCGGGTCTGGTCACCGCCGCCGACATCGCGCCCCCGGCCGGTGTCGAGGTCCACAACCCCGACCTCGTCCTCGCCACGCTCAACGGCAAGGGCAAGCTGGAGATGGAGCTGACCGTCGAGCGCGGTCGCGGCTACGTCTCCGCCGTTCAGAACAAGCAGGTCGGTCAGGAGATCGGGCGCATCCCGGTCGACTCGATCTACTCGCCGGTGCTGAAGGTCACGTACAAGGTCGAGGCGACCCGTGTCGAGCAGCGCACCGACTTCGACAAGCTGATCGTCGACGTCGAGACCAAGCAGGCCATGCGTCCCCGTGACGCCATGGCGTCGGCCGGTAAGACCCTGGTCGAGCTGTTCGGTCTGGCCCGCGAGCTCAACATCGACGCCGAGGGCATCGACATGGGCCCGTCCCCCACGGACGCCGCCCTTGCCGCCGATCTCGCGCTGCCGATCGAGGAGCTCGAGCTCACGGTCCGCTCGTACAACTGCCTCAAGCGTGAGGGCATCCACTCCGTGGGTGAGCTCGTCGCCCGCTCCGAGGCCGACCTCCTGGACATCCGCAACTTCGGCGCGAAGTCCATCGACGAGGTCAAGGCGAAGCTGGCCGGCATGGGCCTGGCCCTCAAGGACAGCCCGCCCGGATTCGACCCGACCGCTGCCGCCGACGCCTTCGGCGCCGACGACGACGCGGACGCGGGTTTCGTGGAGACCGAGCAGTACTGAGCCGGTACTGGGACGGATTCCGTCCTCCGGGGTCCTTCGGGACCCCGGATCTTCGACGGGCAATCGCCCGCTCGGACACTGACCCCGGTACCTGATACGGCCAGGGCAGACACCTAGGAGAAACACCATGCCGAAGCCCGCCAAGGGTGCCCGTCTGGGCGGCAGCGCCGCGCACGAGAAGCTGCTCCTCGCGAACCTCGCGAAGTCGCTCTTCGAGCACGGCCGCATCACCACCACCGAGGCCAAGGCCCGTCGCCTGCGTCCCTACGCGGAGCGTCTGGTCACCAAGGCGAAGAAGGGTGACCTTCACAACCGCCGTCAGGTGCTCTCGGTGATCACGGACAAGAGCATCGTGCACACGCTCTTCACCGAGATCGGCCCGCGCTACGAGAACCGCCCGGGTGGCTACACCCGTATCACCAAGATCGGTAACCGCCGTGGCGACAACGCGCCCATGGCTGTCATCGAGCTGGTGGAGGCCCTGACCGTGGCCCAGCAGGCCACCGGTGAGGCCGAGGCTGCCACCAAGCGTTCCGCCAAGGACGCCGAGGCCAAGACCGAGGCTCCGGCCAAGGTCGAGGACACCAAGGCCGAGGACGCCGTCGAGGCTCCCGCCGAGGAGTCGAAGGACGCCTGAGGCACTGCCTTGCTGTGAGCGGGTCCGTCCCTTCGGGGCGGGCCCGCTTTCGCGTTGCCGGGGAGGAACCCGGGCTTGAGAGGATCTAGGTGTGAGTGACGAAGCGGAGCCCGGGTTCGTACGGGTGCGGTTGGACCTGTCGTACGACGGGAGCGAGTTCTCCGGGTGGGCCAAGCAGGCCGGGGGGCGCAGGACCGTCCAGGGGGAGATCGAGGACGCGCTCCGGACGGTGACGCGGACGAAGGACACGACGTACGAGCTGACCGTGGCCGGGCGGACCGACGCCGGGGTGCACGCGCGCGGGCAGGTGGCTCACGTCGACCTCCCCGAGGAGCTGTGGGCCGAGCATCGGGAGAAGCTGCTGAAGCGGCTCGCCGGGCGGCTCGCCAAGGACGTGCGGGTGTGGTCGCTCACCGAGGCGCCGGCCGGGTTCAACGCGCGGTTCTCGGCGATCTGGCGGCGCTACGCCTATCGCGTCACCGACGAACCGGGCGGTGTCGACCCGCTGTTGCGCAGTCATGTCCTGTGGCACGACTGGCCGTTGGACGTCGACGCCATGAACCAGGCGGCCGAACGGCTCCTGGGGGAGCACGACTTCGCCGCCTACTGCAAGAAGCGCGAGGGCGCGACGACCATTCGCACGCTCCAGCAACTGAGCCTGGTGCGTGGCGAGGACGGTGTCATCACCGCCACCGTGCGGGCCGACGCCTTCTGCCACAACATGGTGCGGTCGCTGATCGGGGCCCTGCTGTTCGTGGGGGACGGGCACCGCGGGCCCGACTGGCCGGGGAAGGTGCTCGCCGCCGGTGTGCGGGACTCCGCCGTCCATGTCGTACGGCCGCACGGCCTGACGCTCGAGGAAGTCGGTTACCCAGCGGACGAGTTGCTCGGCGCGCGGAACAAGGAGGCGCGGAACCGGCGGACGTTGCCGGGTGCGGCCGGGTGCGAGACCTGCTAGCGACGGTGCGTGCGGCCGGGGTGGTGTTCAACCGCCGCTCCGACCGCGGCCTGCCGGGCCGCGTTCGGCGATCGTGCGCGCCCGCGGAGCGGGCTGTGCGGGGCGGCGGCCGGTGTTCCGGGCCGCCGCCCTGTGCCGCTACTGGCCGGCCGCGGCCGATGCCTGGGCCTCGCCCCGGCGGCGGATCTGACGGAAGGCGAACTCGGCGAGGTCGTCGCCGGTCGTGAACACCTGGGTGTCCTTCGTCGTCACGTCCTTGCCGTTGGTGAAGCCGGCGAGGGTGAAGTAGGCGTAACGGCCGTAGGCGTTGGTCGTCGAACGGCAGACGGCCGAGTCGCAGAACGACTTGACGCCGTTGCCGGCGAGTGACGCGATGATGCTCTTCTTGTCCGCGTCGGCCTTGGCCTTGGTCGCCTTGGCCTCGGTGTCGAACACCGCGACGCCGACCGTCACCGCCACGCCGTCCTTGGAGTAGGTGACCCGCAGGAAGCGGGTGCAGCCGTCCTTCTTGAGGACCGCGGGGAGGGAACCCTTCGCGGCCGAGGCGCAGTTCTTCGTGTCGGCCGTCGGCCCCTTGCGGTAGACGCGGTCACCCATGGTGAGCTGCGTACCGGGGAAGAGGATGTCCGGACTCAGCGGTGCCGTGTCCTTCTGCGCGCTGGCTATGAACTGCTTCGGATCCAGCGGCGGCGGAGCCGAGGTCGGCTCGAAGGACGGTGCCGGCGCCGTGGAACTGGGGATGTCCGCGGTGGCGGGCAGATTGGACGGCTCGTTCGAGGCCTGGTTGTTCCCGTTCGCGTTGACGACGGCCATGGCGACGGCCGCGCCGACCGCGACGGTGGCCAGCGCTCCGCCCACGATGAACAGCACCTTGCGGCGCTTGTTGCGCGTTTCGGAAGCCTCCGCCAGTGCGGCCCAGTCGGGATTCCCGCTGGATCGCTGATTGCCCCACTGGGGCTCCTGCTGAGAACCCGGCTTCCAGGGATCCCATGGGGGCTGCCCCTGCCCACCCTGCCCATAACTCATGCGCCGCATCTTAGACGGGCGTTGGGGGGTGCCGTTCCGCTCCAGCGGTCACTTGAGCCCCTAGCGTGATCTGACCGGGCACGGGCAAAAGTGACATCTCCGGGTGGTTGGTACGTCGGGCCTCCTGGCACGTGTGTGCGGTGTCGTGCGCGGTGCTGTCTGCGCATGTCGTGGGGGTCGCGCGCGGCTCCTCGGACGGCGGGACGGACACCGCGATCGTCGTCGGGGCCGCGCACCTGGCTGGACGGCGGCTCGCCCTGTGCCGACCGGTACTCCTCCATCTGCCGGGCACGGTGCTCGGGCACTCCTCCATCTGCCGGGCGCGGTGATCGCCGCGGTGCCGCAGGCGGCGCTCCCGCCGTACGCGCTGCGGGTGCTCGTCCCGCCGCGGCGCCGCCGATGCCGGATCCTGCGGGGTTCGTCACACGGACGCCGCCGTTTCCGCTGCGGAGCCCGACAATTCGCTCCGCTGGTCGTGGTGCCGCTGCTGCTCGCGGGGCTGCCGCAGCCCGGCTCGGCGGCTCGCGGGCCCCGGTTCTGGCCCGCCCTGGCGCCGCGGGTGCCCGGCGATCGGCCGGCCCTGGCTGGAGCCGGTGACCCGGCGTTCCTTCCGGGACTGCTTTACCCTGTGTGTATTGACTGCATCGGTGGCGCTCCGGCGTCCCCGTCATCTGCCGCTCGCCGGCCCCGATCACCTCGTCGCTCCGCGGCGGGTAGGAAGGGCCGCGACGGTGTGAGCACTCGCGTTTTGACCCTTCCGGGGCACCGCGGGTAAGCTTGCGGTTCGTTATGTGTATTGGCTTGCTCATTCTCACGTGAGGGGCCCTTACACCGGTCCACCGGGGCTGATGACCAGCGACCAGCACGCGGTATGCGTCACCGCAGTGCGGTCAGGGCTGTCGTGATCGTCCGTGGTGGCCATGTCAGGACCCACTCACTGAAGAAGCGAAGGCTACGACCGTGCGTACGTACAGCCCCAAGCCCGGCGACATCACTCGCCAGTGGTACGTCATCGACGCCCAGGATGTCGTCCTGGGCCGTCTGGCGACCACTGCTGCGAACATTCTGCGCGGCAAGCACAAGCCGATCTACGCGCCCCACGTCGACGCTGGTGACTTCGTCATCATCATCAACGCCGACAAGGTGCACCTGTCCGGCAACAAGAAGACCCAGAAGCTGGCGTACCGCCACTCCGGTTACCCGGGTGGTCTGCGCTCCGTCCGTTACGACGAGCTGCTGGCGAAGAACCCCGAGAAGGCCGTCGAGAAGGCCATCAAGGGCATGGTTCCCAAGAACACCCTGGGCCGTCAGGTGCTCTCGAAGCTGAAGGTCTACGCGGGCGAGAACCACCCGCACGCTGCGCAGCAGCCGGTCCCGTTCGAGATCACCCAGGTCGCGCAGTAGTTCCGGCCACCCCCTAAGACGAAAAAGAATCTGAGGAGAATCGTGGCCGAGACCACCGTTGAGCAGCCGGTCGAAGAGACTGAGACCGAGCTTGTCGACATCGAGAGCTACACCAGCGAGTCCGAGGTGCCCGTCGAGGGCGAGTACACCTCGGAGTCCCTCGCCGGCCGCTTCGGCGACCCCCAGCCGGCCGCCGGCCTGGGCCGTCGCAAGAACGCCATCGCCCGCGTCCGGATCGTCCCGGGCACCGGCAAGTGGAAGATCAACGGTCGCACCCTTGAGGACTACTTCCCCAACAAGGTGCACCAGCAGGAAGTCAACGAGCCCTTCAAGGTGCTCGAGCTCGACAACCGCTACGACGTTGTCGCCCGCATCTCGGGTGGCGGCGTCTCGGGTCAGGCCGGTGCCCTGCGCCTCGGCGTGGCCCGTGCGCTGAACGAGGCCGACGTGGACAACAACCGCGGCGCCCTCAAGAAGGCCGGCTTCCTCAAGCGCGACGACCGTGCGGTCGAGCGCAAGAAGGCCGGTCTCAAGAAGGCCCGTAAGGCCCCGCAGTACAGCAAGCGTTAATCTTCGCTGCTTGCTTCTGCGCGTCAGTACGCGTAGCTCCGAACGCCCCGGCGGCACACCACAGTGCCGCCGGGGCGTTCGTTTATCACATTGGTTGGGCGTATAACGGCACAAGGTGCTCAAAGGCTCATGTGATCGGATGACCTCCGTATTCTTCGGGGGACTTCCGTACTCTGAAGCTTTCTCAGGAGGACAAGTGGGACGACTCTTCGGCACGGACGGCGTGCGCGGTGTCGCCAACGCGGATCTGACGGCCGAGCTCGCGCTCGGGCTCTCCGTGGCGGCGGCGCACGTACTCGCCGAGGCGGGCACGTTCCAAGGCCACCGGCCTGTGGCCGTGGTCGGGCGGGATCCGCGCGCGTCCGGGGAGTTCCTGGAGGCCGCCGTGGTCGCCGGCCTCGCCAGCGCCGGCGTGGACGTCCTGCGCGTCGGTGTGCTGCCCACTCCGGCGGTGGCCCACCTCACCGGGGTACTGGGCGCCGACCTCGGTGTGATGCTCTCCGCCAGCCACAACGCCATGCCGGACAACGGCATCAAGTTCTTCGCCCGCGGCGGGCACAAGCTCGCCGACGAGCTGGAGAACCGGATCGAGGGCGTCTACGAGGAGCACCGCACCGGCGCTCCCTGGGACCGTCCGACCGGCGCCGGCGTCGGCCGGGTGAACTCCTACGACCAGGGCTTCGACCAGTACGTCGCCCACCTCATCGGCGTCCTCCCCAACCGCCTCGACGGTCTGAAGGTCGTCCTCGACGAGGCGCACGGCGCGGCCGCCCGTGTCTCGCCGGAAGCCTTCGCACGAGCCGGCGCCGAGATCATCACGATCGGCGCGGCGCCCGACGGGCTGAACATCAACGACGGCTGCGGCTCCACCCACCTGGAGCTGCTCAAGGCCGCCGTCGTCGAGCACGGCGCCGACCTCGGCATCGCGCACGACGGCGACGCCGACCGCTGCCTCGCGGTGGACCACACGGGCGACGAGATCGACGGCGACCAGATCCTGGCCGTCCTCGCGCTGGCGATGCGAGAGCGTTCCGCACTGCGCTCCGGCACCGTTGTCGCGACGGTCATGTCCAACCTGGGCTTCAAGCTCGCCATGGAGCGCGAGGGTCTCGCCCTCGTCCAGACGGCGGTCGGCGACCGTTACGTCCTGGAGGAGATGAAGCGGCACGGCTACGCCCTCGGCGGCGAGCAGTCCGGGCACGTCATCATCCTCGACCACGCCACCACCGGCGACGGCACGCTGACCGGCCTGCTGCTCGCCGCCCGGGTCGCCCAGAGCGGCCGTACGCTCCGGGACCTCGCTTCGGTCATGGAGCGGCTGCCGCAGGTCCTCATCAACGTGCCCGACGTCGACCGGTCGCGGGTGAACACCTCCGCCGAACTGGCCACCGCGGTGGCCGACGCCGAGCATGAACTCGGCACCACCGGACGCGTGCTGCTGCGCCCCTCCGGCACCGAGCCGCTCGTCCGCGTGATGGTCGAGGCCGCCGACATCGACCAGGCCCGGTCGGTGGCCGCCCGCCTGGCCGACGCCGTGAAGTCGGCGCTCGGCTAGTTCTCCCCACCTGAATCCGTGAGGCCCGGCACCCCAGGGGTGCCGGGCCTCACGGCGGTGTGCGGCGGGTGCCTCCGCCGGGCGGCCTGCTACCGGGCGGGGTCCGGCCGGACGACCTGCCGCTTGCGCTGCATCGCCCAGAACCACTTCTGGGCGAGCAGCGTGAGCGTGCCGGCGACCACGATGCCGAGCAGGTTGAACAGCAGCTGCTTGGTGGATCCCCAGGTCTGGGAGTAGTCCGTGTAGCTGAGGGCCACGGCGGCGTTCGCGGCGGCCGGGACCGTGGTCACCGAGATCGCGACGCCGATCAGGGCGCCCGACTTGGCGGACGTGAGGGACAGCGTCCCGGCGATCCCGGCGAGGAACGCCACCACGAACGACATCCAGTCCGGCTTCCAGATGAACGCCGTGTTCGGCCGGGCCGCCTCCACCATGGACTTCTCGAACAGCCCGAAGACGTCCATCAGCCAGCTGAAGCCCGCGGTGATGGCCATCGCCGCCGCGAAACCGGCGAGCAGCGCCCACAGCGACCGCCACACGAGATGCGGGGCACGCTCGACCAGCGCCGTGGAGATGCCCGCCAGCGGCCCGAACTCCGGGCCGACGGCCATCGCGCCGACGATCAGGATCGCGTTGTCGAGCATCACACCGCAGGCCGCCAGCATCGTGGCCACGGTGAGGAACGCGAGATAGGTGACGTTGAGCGTCGACTCCTCGTGCGTCGCGTCCCTCAACTGCTCCCACAGCACCGCGTCCGCGCCCTCGCCCGGTGCCTCCTCCTCCGCCTCGTCGGCCCGCTTCGACAGCGACAGGTCAATGGTCTCGACGGCGATCGAACCCGTCCGGTCGAGCCCCGACTCCCGGAGCGCGCCGATGAGTTCGTCGCCCGCCTCGCGCGCGACGTCGCACATCACCACATCGCCCGCCGGGTTGCGGGCGGCACCCGGGATCACGACGAGGTGCGTGGTGCCGACCGTCTTCTCGATCAGGCGTACCACGCCGTCGGTCCGGTCGGCGGGAGTGATCAGTCGCAGGTGCAGCATGGGCGCAGAGTAGTCGTGTGTACGGGGCGGCCGTACGGCGGTTCCGGCCGGGCGGCCCCGGGGGACCGCGGTGCAGGACGTCCGCGGGGACTACAGCTTGCGCAGGCTCAGGCGCTGCACCTTGTGATCCGGGCCCTTGCGCACGACGAGGGTCGCCCGGCCCCGGGTGGGGGCCACGTTCTCCAGCAGATTCGGCTTGTTGATGGTGCGCCAGGTCGTGCGCGCGTAGTCGAGGGCTTCCTCCTCCGAGACCTGGGTGTACTTGCGGAAGTACGAGTCGGGCTTCTGGAAGGCGGTCGCGCGGAGCTTGCGGAAGCGGTTCAGGTACCAGCGCTCGATGTCCTCGGGGCGGGCGTCGACGTACACGCTGAAGTCGAAGTAGTCCGCGAGGCCGACGCGGGTGCGGCCGTCCTTGCCGGGCAGGGCCGGCTGCAGCACGTTCAGGCCCTCGACGATGAGGATGTCGGGCCGGCGGACCGTGAGCCGGTCGCCGGGCACGATGTCGTAGATCAGATGCGAGTAGACGGGGGCCGTCACCTCGTCCTTGCCCGCCTTGATGTCGGCGACGAACCGGGTCAGGGCCCGGCGGTCGTACGACTCGGGGAAGCCCTTGCGGGACATCAGCCCGCGCTCCTCGAGCTCCTTGGTGGGGAGCAGGAAGCCGTCCGTGGTGACCAGCTCGACGCGGGGGTGCTCGGGCCAGCGGGAGAGCAGCGCCTGGAGCAGTCGGGCGACGGTGGACTTGCCGACGGCCACGGAACCGGCGACGCCTATGACGAACGGGGTGCCGGACTGCGAGCCCTTCTCGCCGAGGAAGGTGTTCAGAGCGCCTCGGAGTCCGTCCGTGGCACCGACGTACAGATTCAGCAGCCTGGACAGCGGCAGATAGATGTCCCGCACCTCGTCGAGGTCGATGACATCGCCCAGGCCGCGCAGCTTCTCGACCTCCTCGGCGTTCAGCGGGAGCGGCGTCTTTTCGCGCAGCGCGCTCCACTCGGCACGGGTGAGGTCGACGTAGGGAGTCGCCTCCGGCTTGGACCGGTGGGCGCTCCGCGGCAACGAGGAGACCGGAGAGATCACAGTCCATTGTTACGGGAGTATGGACGGGATGGAGGGTGGGGTCCGTCACGCCGGGTGACACCGGACGGGTCAGAGGGAGCCCGGCGGCCGCCGCCAAGGGCGCCAGAATTTCCGATATCGGGCACGCTAAGCCTGATTCGGGCGGGCGGGGGACCGTACGCTGCCGCCATGTGCGGAATCGTGGGTTATGTGGGGTCGCAGTCGGCGCTCGACGTGGTGATGGCCGGACTGAAGAGGCTCGAGTACCGGGGATACGACTCGGCGGGTGTCGCCGTCCTGGCGGACGGAGGGCTCGCCGTCGCGAAGAGGGCCGGGAAACTGGTCAACCTGGAGAAGGAGCTGGGCGGCCGGCCGCTGCCGGCCGGAACGACGGGGATCGGGCACACCCGCTGGGCCACCCACGGGGGCCCCACGGACGCCAACGCGCATCCGCACCTCGACAACGCGGGCCGGGTCGCCGTCGTCCACAACGGCATCATCGAGAACTTCGCGCTGCTCCGCGCCGAACTGGCCGAGCGGGGCCACGACCTGGCCTCCGAGACGGACACCGAGGTGGTCGCCCATCTGCTCGCCGAGGAGTTCTCCTCGTGCGCGGACCTGGCGGAGGCGATGCGGCTGGTGTGCCGTCGTCTGGAGGGCGCGTTCACGCTGGTCGCGGTGGACGCCGACGATCCGGACGTGGTCGTCGGGGCGCGCCGGAACTCCCCGCTGGTGGTCGGTGTCGGGGAGGGCGAGGCCTTTCTCGCCTCGGACGTCGCGGCGTTCATCGCCCACACCCGGTCGGCGATCGAACTGGGGCAGGACCAGGTGGTCGAACTGCGCCGGGACGGCGTGACCGTCACCGGCTTCGACGGCAGCCCCGCCGAGGTCCGCTCGTACCACGTCGACTGGGACGCGTCGGCGGCGGAGAAGGGCGGCTACGACTACTTCATGCTCAAGGAGATCGCCGAGCAGCCCAAGGCGGTCGCCGACACCCTGCTGGGGCGGATCGACGCGGCCGGTTCGCTGACGCTCGACGAGGTGCGCATCCCGGTCCGGGTGCTGCGCGAGATCGACAAGGTCGTCATCATCGCCTGCGGGACCGCCTTCCACGCCGGACTGATCGCCAAGTACGCCATCGAGCACTGGACGCGGATCCCGTGCGAGGTGGAGCTGGCCAGCGAGTTCCGTTACCGGGACCCGATCCTGGACCGCCGTACGCTCGTCATCGCGATCTCGCAGTCCGGCGAGACCATGGACACGCTGATGGCGCTGCGGCACGCCCGTGAGCAGGGCGCCAAGGTGCTCGCCATCTGCAACACCAACGGCTCGACGATCCCACGCGAGTCCGACGCGGTGCTGTACACGCACGCCGGCCCCGAGGTCGCCGTCGCCTCCACCAAGGCCTTCCTGACCCAGCTCGTCGCCTGCTACCTCGTGGCGCTGTACCTGGGCCAGGTGCGCGGCACCAAGTGGGGCGACGAGATCCAGGCCGTGATCCGGGAGCTGTCCCGCATCTCCCGCGAGGTCGAGCGGGTCCTGGAGACCATGGAGCCGGTACGGGAGCTCGCGCGCTCCCTCGCCGACAAGAACACGGTGCTGTTCCTCGGGCGGCACGTGGGCTATCCGGTCGCGCTCGAAGGCGCGTTGAAGCTCAAGGAGCTGGCGTACATGCACGCCGAGGGCTTCGCGGCGGGCGAGCTGAAGCACGGCCCGATCGCGCTGATCGAGGAGGATCTGCCGGTGGTGGTGATCGTGCCGTCGCCTCGGGGCCGGTCCGTCCTCTACGACAAGATCGTCTCCAACATCCAGGAGATCAGGGCCCGGGGCGCCCGCACGATCGTCATCGCGGAGGAGGGCGACGAGGCGGTCGTTCCCTACGCCGACCACCTGATCCGTATCCCGGCCACGCCGACGCTGCTGCAGCCGCTGGTGGCGACGGTTCCGCTGCAGGTCTTCGCCTGTGAGCTGGCCACCGCCCGGGGGAACGAGGTGGACCAGCCCCGGAACCTGGCGAAATCGGTGACTGTGGAGTGAGATGGGGCCGCCCCGCCGGCCGCCCGGTCAGGGGCGGCTCTCCATCTCCGGGGAAGGGGGATCCGTGGCCCGATCCGGACAGTGAATCTCTCACCCGCGCATCGGAAGCCGCCTTCGACCTCGGGGGCGACCGCTTCCGCGTCACCACCCTCACGCTCCGGTTCCGCACCCTCGCGTTCGCCGAGGGCCGCTCCCGCGACCACCTGACGGAGGACCGGTCGGTGGTCGATCTGCGGGGTGTCCTCTGAAGGGGCCGTCGGCCGTCACCTGGGCATGTCGGATGTCCGGACCGCCGTAGGGTGCGGACATGAGCATCATCGGGGTCGGTATCGACGTGGCCGAGATCGATCGGTTCCGGGCGTCGCTGGAGCGGACGCCGGCGCTGGCCGAACGCCTTTTCGTGGAGCGTGAGTTGCTGCTGCCCAGCGGTGAGCGGCGGGGCATCGCCTCGCTCGCGGCGCGGTTCGCGGCGAAGGAGGCGCTCGCCAAGGCGCTTGGCGCCCCGGCGGGGCTGTACTGGACGGACGCCGAGGTCTTCGTCGAGGACAGCGGCCAGCCGCGCCTGCGCGTGAAGGGCACGGTGGCCGCCCGGGCGGCCGAACTGGGCGTGCGGTCGTGGCATGTGTCGCTCAGTCATGACGCCGGGGTGGCTTCGGCGGTGGTGGTGGCGGAGGGCTAGGGCCCGTTTCCCGGGCGGGTTCGCCGGGGCCGGCAGGGCAGGCCCCGGCCGGGGCGGTTCGGTGGCCGGGGGACCCGCTCCGGACGGTGCGCACGGTGCGCGCCGGTGCGGGAGACTCGGCTCCATGCGTACTGCGTACAGCGTGGAGACCGTAAGGGCCGCCGAGCGGGAGCTGATGGCACGGCTTCCCGAAGGGGCGTTGATGCAGCGGGCGGCCGCCGGGCTGGCCGCCGCCTGTGCGGACCTGCTCGGCCGGGTGTACGGCCGCCGGGTGGTGCTGCTGGTGGGCAGCGGGGACAACGGGGGCGACGCCCTGTACGCGGGGGCACGCCTCGCCCGGCGCGGCGCCGGCGTCACCGCGGTGCTGCTCGCACCCGGACGGACGCACCCGGAGGGACTGGCGGCGCTGCTCCGCGCCGGCGGCACCTCGGCCTCGTCCGACGCCGCCGAACCGCTCGTGCGGCGGGCCGATCTCGTCGTCGACGGCATCGTCGGGATCGGCGGCAAGGGCGGTCTGCGGCCGGATGCCGCGCGCCTCGCCGAACTCGCGCACGCGTCCCGTGCCGCCGTCGTCGCCGTCGATCTGCCGAGCGGTGTCGAGGCGGACACCGGTGAGGTGCTCGGCGCCGCCGTCCGCGCCGATCTGACCGTCACCTTCGGCACCCACAAGCCGGGACTCCTCATCGATCCGGCGCGCGGGTACGCCGGTTCCGTACGCCTTGTCGACATCGGGCTCGACCTGCCGGAGCCGGCCGATCTGGAGGCACTCCAGCACGCCGATGTCGCCGCCCTGCTGCCCCTGCCGGGGGCGGAGAGCGACAAGTACCGGCGCGGTGTCGTCGGGATCGCAGCCGGGTCCGCCCGCTACCCCGGAGCCGCGGTGCTCGCCGTGTCCGGGGCGCTGCGCGGCGGTGCCGGGGCCGTGCGGTACGTCGGGCCCGCCGCGGACGCCGTCATCGCGCGCTTCCCCGAGACGCTGGTGTCCGACAAGGGGCCGTCGAAGGCAGGCCGGGTGCAGGCCTGGGTGGTGGGCCCCGGAGCCGGGGACGACGCCGCGGCGGTCGCGGAGGTGCTGGACGCGGACGTGCCGGTGCTGGTGGACGCGGACGGGCTGCGGCTCGCCGACCGGGAGGTGGTGCGGGCCCGCGACGCGCCGACGCTGATGACCCCGCACGCCGGGGAGGCCGCCGCGCTGCTCGGGGTCGCGCGGGAGGCCGTGGAGACGGCCCGGCTCGCTTCCGCGCGGGAGCTCGCGGCGCTGTACGGGGCGACCGTACTGCTCAAGGGGGCGACGACACTGGTCGCCGACGCCACCGGCGGGGCGGTGCGGGTGAACGCGACGGGGACGGCGTGGCTGGCCACCGCGGGGAGCGGGGACGTGCTGTCGGGGCTGGCGGGGTCGCTGCTGGCGGCGGGGCTCCGCGCGATCGACGCGGGGAGTGTCGCCGCGTACCTCCACGGGCTCGCGGGGCGCTTCGCGGCGGACGGCGCGCCCGCCGGGGCGCATGACGTGGCCGCCGCGATCCCGGAGGCGTGGCGCGACGTACGCGACTGACGCCGATCCGCCCCCCGTTCACGCGCCCGGCCCTGGTTCCGGCCCCGGCCCCGGCCCCGGCCCTGGTTCCGGCCCTGGAACCGGC
The DNA here is from genome assembly GCF_053599975.1 of Streptomyces sp. NPDC005141. Taxonomy (NCBI): domain Bacteria; kingdom Bacillati; phylum Actinomycetota; class Actinomycetes; order Kitasatosporales; family Streptomycetaceae; genus Streptomyces; species Streptomyces sp. NPDC005141. The sequence continues at coordinate 116,167 of NZ_JBSFYW010000010.1, forward strand.
CCCGGCCCCGGCCCTGGTTCCGGCCCTGGCTCCGGCCCCTGGTTCCGGCCCTGGCTCCGGCCCCTGGCCCTGGCTCCGGCCCCTGGCCCTGGCTCCGGCCCCTGGCCCTGGCCCCGGCACTGGCCCCGGCCCTGGCCCCGGCCCCTGGCCCCGGCCCCGGCCCCTGGCCCCGGCCCCGGCCCTGGCCCCGGCCCGGCCCTGGAACCGGCCCCGGCCCTGGAACCGGCCCCGGCCCTGGAACCGGCCCCGGCCCTGGAACCGACCCCGGTCCTACCGGGCCCGGGGCCGCTGCGTGGCGGTGACGGCTGCGGTCCGACGGGTCCTCGGGGTCTGCCGGGCCTGCGAGGTCTGCATGCCTGCCATGCCTGCCGGGTCCGAAGCGGCTGACCGGCCTGCCGGGTCTGACGGGTCTGGTGGGACCGCAGTGGGTGAAGGCCCCGTACGCGGACCTCTCGTCCGTGCACGGCGCCGTGTGCACCGGACTTGGGTCCCTCGGACGCGTTGCCCAGATCGGGCGACCCTTTCCGCGCGGCTCACCCTGGGGCACCGCGCCGTTGCGTATGGCTGATCGCATGATGATCAGACGAAGGGTGTGTCAGGGGATCGCGGTGCTGCTGACAGTGGTGGCAGCCGTGCCCGTGGGGTCGGCGACGGCCGCGCCCCCGCCGCCCGGGCCCGTCGGCGAGTCGGCGCTCCGAGCGGTGAAGGGACCGTATCCGCCGTGGCAGGGCGGGGCCCTGGACCTGGCGGCCCCGGCCGAGGACATGCCCAGTGCAGGAGAGGACGGGCGGCAACCGAGGGGCACGTCCGAGGGCGACGACGCGCCGATCGCGTACGTGCCGTTCGGCGACGGGGCCGCCGGTCCGGAGGCGGCCTGCAGCAAGCGGACGGGTCCGTACCAGCGGCAGGTCGAGCGATGGCTGAGGCTGACGGTGGACGGCAGGCAGTCGGCGGCCGACTGCCTGGTCATCCGCGACTTCCAGGCGAAGCAGGGCATCCGGCCGGCCAGTGGATTCGCCGGACCGCTGACCTGGGCCCGCATGCGGCTGCTGTCCGCCCGGGACGACCCGAACCACGCAGGCGCCTGCCCGGTCCGCTCCTACCGGGTCGCCTGCGTCGACCTCACCCGTCAGCTCACCTGGGTGCAGCAGCGCGGCAAGATCCTTTACGGGCCGGTGCCGATGCGCAGCGGCGGGGTCCGGCACCCCACCCGCACCGGCTGGTTCAGGATCTACTGGAAGCACCGGAACCACTGGTCGACGCTGTACAACACCCCCATGCCGTACGCCCAGTTCTTCAGCCGAGGGCAGGCCTTCCACGCGGTCCGCGGCAGCATCCGCACGACCGGCGGTTCGATGGGCTGCGTGAATCTGCGGCCGGCCGACGCCCGCGCGCTCTGGAACGTGCTCAGGACGCGCGACCGCGTCTACGTGTGGGGCCGGAGGTCCGGCAGCTAGGGCGGCGCAACAGTCCCTGGGGCCGACTCCGGGCGGCCGCTCGGTCCGTCCCCGGGTCCGTCCGGGGGACCGGTGCCGGAAGGCTGTCGTACCCCTCTGAGAGACTGGGGCGCGATGACAGAGACAGCACACCCGCGGACGGCGCCCCTGCGCGCCCGCGCCGAGATCGATCTGGCCGCCCTGCGAGCCAACGTGCGGACCCTGCGTGCCCACGCGCCGACCGCGGCCGTGATGGCCGTGGTCAAGTCCGACGCGTACGGCCACGGCGCGGTCCCGTGCGCCCGCGCGGCGCGCGAGGCGGGCGCCACCTGGCTCGGCACGGCCACCCCGGAGGAGGCGCTCGCGCTGCGGGCGGCCGGCCTGCCGGGGCGCATCATGTGCTGGCTCTGGACCCCGGGCGGCCCCTGGGCGGAGGCCGTCGAGGCCGATGTCGACGTGTCGGTCAGCGGGATGTGGTCGCTGCGGGAGGTCGTGGCGGCCGCCGAGGCCGTCGGCGCGCCCGCCCGCGTGCAGCTCAAGGCCGACACCGGTCTCGGGCGGGGCGGCTGCCAGCCCGCCGACTGGCCGGAGCTCGTCACCGAGGCACTGGCCGCCGAGGCGCGCGGACTGATCGCCGTCACCGGGCTCTGGTCGCACTTCGCCTGCGCCGACGAGCCGGGACACCCCTCGATCCGGGCCCAACTGGAGCTCTTCCGCGAGATGGTGGCGTACGCCGAGGAGCGGGGCGTCCGCCCCGAGGTGCGGCACATCGCCAACTCGCCCGCGACGCTGACCCTCCCCGAGAGCCACTTCGACCTCGTACGGACCGGGATCGCGGTCTACGGGATCTCGCCGAGCCCGGAGCTCGGCACCCCGGCCGATTTCGGACTGCGCCCGGTGATGACGCTGAGCGCGTCGCTCGCGCTGGTGAAGCACGTCCCGGCGGGCCACGGCGTGAGCTACGGCCATCACTACGTCACCCCCGGCGAGACCACGCTCGGCCTGGTCCCCGTCGGCTACGCGGACGGCATCCCGCGGCACGCCTCCGGCACCGGTCCCGTCCTGGTCGGCGGCAAGTGGCGTACGGTCGCGGGCCGGGTCGCCATGGACCAGTTCGTGGTGGACCTCGGCGGCGACGAGCCGGAGCCCGGCGCTCAGGCGGTCCTGTTCGGGCCCGGCGACGGCGGTGAGCCGACCGCCGAGGACTGGGCGCGCGCGGCGGGCACGATCGCGTACGAAATCGTCACGCGCATCGGAACCCGCGTTCCACGCGTCTACGTGAATGTGAAAGAGGAACAAGGCGGGTAACACCCCTTAGCCGAACAGGTGCGCGGGGCCCGGCGAGCGGCGGGCGGAACACGGCGGGCGGGAGCCGGACCGAAGCGCGCACAGCCGAGAGCCGAATGCCGACAGCCGGAGCGAAGAGGAGCGGGACGTGAGCGAGAGCAGCGCGGAGGCCGTCGTGAGTGCGGCCTCGGCGGCCGCCGCCTCCGCCGGGAACTGGCGCAAGGCCGGAGTCGCCGGCGCCGCGATAGGCGTGGTCGCGGCGGGCGCCGCGGCCGGAGTCGCGATCGAGCGGCTCACGGTCGGCCGCGGCATGCGCAAGAAGGCGCGCCTCGCCCTCGACTCGGCCGGCCCGTACGGCTCGCTGCGCGGCACCCCCGGCAAGGCGTACGCCGACGACGGCACCGAGCTGTACTACGAGGTCGACGAGGCCGAGCCCGAGGCTTCGCTCGCCCCGCGCCGGCGCAGGCTCTTCGGCCGCAAGGCCCCCGCCCCCGTCACCGTCGTCTTCAGCCATGGCTACTGCCTCAACCAGGACTCCTGGCACTTCCAGCGCGCCGCGCTGCGCGGTGTGGTGCGCACGGTGCACTGGGACCAGCGCAGCCACGGGCGGTCCGGGCGGGGCGTCGCACAGCTGGAGGACCGGACGCCGGTAACCATCGACCAGCTCGGCCGCGACCTGCTGGCCGTCATCGAGGCGGCGGTGCCCGAGGGCCCGATCGTGCTCGTCGGGCACTCCATGGGCGGCATGACCGTGATGGCCCTCGCCGACCACTTCCCCGAGCTGATCCGCGACCGGGTCGTCGCCGTCGCCCTGGTCGGTACGTCGTCGGGGCGGCTCGGCGAGGTCAACTTCGGGCTGCCCGTCGCGGGCGTCAACGCCGTACGGCGCGTGCTCCCCGGCGTCCTGAAGGCGCTCGGCCAGCAGGCCGCCCTGGTGGAGCGGGGACGGCGTGCCACGGCCGATCTGTTCGCCGGGGTCATCAAGCGGTACTCGTTCGCGAGCCGTGACGTCGACCCGGCCGTCGAGCGGTTCGCCGAGCGGATGATCGAGGGCACGCCGATCGACGTGGTCGCCGAGTTCTACCCGGCGTTCACCGAGCACGACAAGACCGCCGCACTCGCCCGTTTCACCGAGATGCCCGTCCTCGTCCTCGCCGGGGTCAAGGACCTGGTGACGCCGAGCGAGCACAGCGAGGCCATCGCGGACCTGCTCCCGGCCGCGGAGCTGGTCCTCGTCCCCGACGCGGGACACCTGGTCATGCTGGAGCATCCCGAGGTCGTCATAGACCGCCTCGCCGACCTCCTCGTGCGCGCTGGAGCCGTGCCGGCAGGGGCTACCGTGGGCGGTTATGGAAGCACCAGCAGCAGCGCACAACCCGGCTGAGTCCGCGCAGGACGAGGTCAGCGCGCAGATCACCGTCAACTCCCCCGAGCAGATGCAGGAGCTGGGCCGCAGGCTCGCCGAGCTGCTGCGCGCGGGCGACCTCGTGATGCTGAACGGGGAGCTGGGCGCGGGCAAGACCACGCTGACCCGCGGACTCGGTGAGGGGCTCGGCGTCCGCGGCGCGGTCACCTCGCCGACCTTCGTCATCGCCCGCGTGCACCCCTCCCTCGGCGGCGGACCGCCCCTCGTGCACGTCGACGCGTACCGCCTCGGTGGCGGGCTCGACGAGATGGAGGACCTCGACCTCGACGTCTCGCTCTCCGACTCCGTGATCGTCGTCGAGTGGGGCGAGGGCAAGGTCGAGGAGCTGACCGAGGACCGTCTGCACCTCGTCATCCACCGGGCCGTCGGGGACACCACCGACGAGGTGCGGCACGTGACGGTCACGGGACTCGGGCGGCGCTGGGCCGCGGCGGACCTGACCGTACTCGCGGCCTGATCCCGCTCTTCACGCGCCGGGCGCTTTTCGCTCGTACATTCGGCCAACGTTCCGACACGACGTCGGCAAGATATTGCGTTCGGCGTCCCGGCCGTGGTCACATGGACACCAGTATGTAGTTAGGTCTACCTAACTGCACTTGCCCCCGAAGCCCGAGGAGGCGTCCATGTCGGCTTCAGAGTCGGCTGCAGTGCCGGCTTCAGAACGTGACGTGCCGGCGCCGCGCGCGACGGCCGGGGTGTCGATGCGGGATCTGCTGGCGGCCTGTGCCGCGGCGGAGGCGGTGTCCAGGCCGCCCCGCGAACCACTGGCCGAGCCCGGCGTCGCCGAACGGCCCCGCAAGGCCGCCTGACGCCGGTGCGGCAGGGTGTCGTTACTTGACGACGACGACCTTCGCGCCCACGGTCGCGAACGCCCACAGCGCGTCGCCGTCGGCGCGCGAGGCACGGATGCCGCCGAGCTTCTTCTCCGGGTCCGGGGCCTCCGTGGAGCCGTTCACAGCGGCGCTGAAGCCGATCGCGACCCCGTTGACCAGCGTGAACCGTACGACGTGCTCGATCTGCGTTCCGTCGGACCCGGTGACCGCTCCCGCACGCGTCGTGACGTCGTAGGTGCCCGCGGCCGGGTCGACCGTGCCCGGGGTGACCTTGAAGGTGCGCCGCACCTTGCTGCCCGCGCCGACCAGCCACACCCGGTCGTCGCCGACCGAGTAGACGACCCGCTCGCCGGTGCCGGAAAGGGACGGCAGCGCGACGGGGTTCTTCTTGTCCCGGGGGGCCTTCGGGGCGGACGACTTGGCCGACACGCTCGCGCTCGGTTTGCCCAGGGTCTCCGGAACGTTCGCGGACGCCTGGAAGGCGAGGAAGCCGACTGCGGCGATCGCCGCCACGGTGAGCCCGGCCACGAATCCCGAGCTGCTCCTAGCCACCTTGTGTGCCCACCTCTCGACCTTCGTACGTACTTGCTGTGACGGTAGCAGCCGAGGGACGGGAGTCCCGGGGGGCCTTGCGTCAGGCTCCGGCGCCGTAGGCTGTTTGCGTGCTCTTGCTCGCTCTGGATACCGCCACCCCCGCCGTGACCGTCGCCCTGCACGACGGCACGTCCGTCATCGCCTCGTCGAGCCAGGTGGACGCGCGCCGGCACGGGGAGCTGCTGCTGCCGGCCGTCGACCGGGTGCTCACTGAGGCAGGCCTCAAGCTGGACGCCGTCACCGGCATCGTCGTGGGCGTCGGCCCCGGCCCGTACACGGGGCTGCGCGTCGGTCTCATGACCGCCGACACCTTCGGACTCGCCCTCGGCGTGCCCGTGCACGGCGTCTGCACCCTCGACGGGCTCGCGTACGCGGCCGACATCGAGGGGCCGTTCGTCGTCGCCACGGACGCCCGGCGCAAGGAGGTCTACTGGGCGCGGTACGCCGACCGCCGCACCCGGCTGTCGGAGCCCGCCGTGGACCGCCCCGCCGAGATCGACGGATCGGTCACCGCGCTGCCCGCCGTCGGCGCGGGCGCGCTCCTGTACCCCGACACCTTCCCGGACGCCCGCGCCCCCGAGAACGTCTCGGCCGCCGCGCTCGCCTCCCTGGCCGCGGAGAAGCTGGCCGCAGGCGAGGAACTGGAGCCGCCCCGGCCGCTGTACCTGCGGCGCCCGGACGCCCAGGTGCCCAAGAACTACAAGGTGGTCACCCCCAAGTGACCGCCGTGCTGCGCGAGATGCGCTGGTGGGACATCGATCCCGTACTGGAACTGGAGAAGGAACTCTTCCCCGTGGACGCCTGGTCCCGGGGCATGTTCTGGTCCGAGCTGGCCCACTCCCGCGGGCCGCAGGCGACCCGGCGCTATCTGGTCGCCTGCGACGGCGACCGGCTCGTCGGATACGCCGGGCTGGCCGCCTCGGGAGACCTGGGCGACGTACAGACCATCGCGGTGCGGCGGGACCAGTGGGGCACCGGCCTCGGCGCCCGGCTGCTCACCGAGCTGCTGCGGGCCGCGAGCGCCTTCGACTGCGCCGAGGTGATGCTCGAATGCCGCGTGGACAACGTTCGCGCGCAGAAGCTGTACGAGCGCTTCGGCTTCGAGCCCATCGGCTTCCGGCGCGGCTACTACCAGCCGGGGAACGTGGACGCCCTCGTGATGCGCCTGCACGACCCCTCCACCTCCGTACAAGGAACAGAGACCCATGGCTGACGAACCTCTCGTCCTCGGCATCGAGACCTCCTGCGACGAGACCGGTGTCGGCATCGTCCGCGGGCACACCCTGCTCGCGGACGCGATCGCGTCGAGCGTCGACGAGCACGCGCGCTTCGGCGGAGTCGTGCCGGAGGTCGCGTCCCGGGCTCACCTGGAGGCGATGGTGCCGACCATCGAACGGGCGCTGAAGGAAGCGGGGGTCACGGCCAGGGACCTGGACGGTATCGCCGTCACCGCCGGGCCCGGGCTCGCCGGGGCGCTGCTCGTTGGGGTTTCGGCCGCGAAGGCGTACGCGTACGCGCTGGGCAAGCCGCTGTACGGCGTCAACCACCTCGCCTCCCACATCTGCGTGGACCAGCTGGAGCACGGCGCGCTGCCGGAGCCGACGATGGCCCTGCTGGTGTCCGGCGGCCACTCGTCGCTGCTGCTGTCCACCGACATCACCTCCGATGTACGGCCGATGGGCGCGACCATCGACGACGCGGCCGGCGAGGCCTTCGACAAGATCGCGCGGGTGCTTAACCTCGGCTTCCCGGGCGGCCCGGTCATCGACCGGTACGCGAAGGAGGGCGACCCGAAGGCCATCGCGTTCCCGCGCGGACTCACCGGGCCGCGCGATCCGGCCTACGACTTCTCCTTCTCCGGTCTGAAGACCTCCGTGGCCCGCTGGATCGAGGCCAAGCGGGCGGCGGGGGAGGACGTGCCGGTGCGCGACGTCGCCGCGTCCTTCCAGGAGGCCGTGGTGGACGTGCTCACCCGGAAGGCCGTCCGGGCCTGCAAGGACCAGGGCGTCGACCACCTCATGATCGGCGGCGGGGTGGCCGCGAACTCGCGGCTGCGGGTGCTCGCCCAGGAGCGCTGCGAGGCCGCCGGGATCCGGGTCAGGGTGCCGCGCCCGAAGCTGTGCACGGACAACGGCGCGATGGTCGCCGCGCTGGGCGCCGAGATGGTCGCCCGGAACCGGGCCGCCTCCGACTGGGACCTGTCGGCGGACTCGTCGCTGCCGGTGACGGACCCGCATGTGCCGGGGCGCGGGCATGCGCACACGCACGATCACGTGCACGAGGTCGCGAAGGAGAACCTGTACTCGTGACCGTCGCGCTGATGTGGGAGGCGCGGGCCGTCGACGGCCGGGGCGAGGAACTGCTCGCCTGGGTGCGGGGGCAGGAGATCGCCGGCGAGCCGGTGCGGCGGGAGATCCTGCGGGCGCCCCAGGACCGGGTCCTCGTCATCACCTGGTGGGACGCCGCGTACGACGCCGAGCTTCCCGAACTGCCGGATCCCGACGGTGAGTTGGTGATCCGGGCGGTGCACAGGTGGCGCTTCGAGTCGGTAGACGCGCACTGACCGCCGCCCACTCGGCCGGCGTGTTTCCGGGCGGGTGGGCGGCGGCTCGCAATCCGGAGACCCGGACACGCGGGCCGGGTCTCCGGGGTCCGGCCGCGGAGTCCTGACCCGGCGACCGGACCCGGAGTGGTCCGCCCCTCAGGTCAGGACACCTGCGCGACCTCGGTCTCGCAGCGCATGCGCCGCTCCGTGCCCAGCTGCCGCACAGGGCCCGTCAGGTTCAGCCGGGCCGTGTGGCGTACGTCCGCGCTGGAGGCGGCGAGCCGCAGCTCCAGGGCGCCCGGTTCGACGATCCGGGTGCCGGTGCGGTCGGTGAACGCCGAGAGGTCCGCGTGGAAGCGGAAGGTCACCCGGCGGGCCTCGCCCGGGGCCAGGTCCAGGCGCTGGTAGCCGATCAGCCGCACGTCCGGGCGGGTCACCGAGGCCACCGGGTCGTGCAGGTACAGCTGGACGACCTCGGCGCCCGCGCGCTCACCGGTGTTGCGGACGGTCACCGACACGTCGTACGAGCCGTCCGTGGTGATCTCGGCCCCGGGAGTCCCGGCCGGCTCCCAGTCGAACGAGGTGTACGAGCGGCCGTGGCCGAACGGGTACAGCGGCGTCGGGTCCAGGTTGCTGACCTCGCCCGCCAGGCCCAGCGGCGGCTGCAGATAGGTCCACGGCTGGCCGCCCGGGTCGCGCGGCACGCTCACCGGCAGCCTGCCCGACGGGCCGACCCGGCCGGACAGCACGCCCGCCACCGCGGGGCCGCCCTCCTCGCCCGGGAAGAACGCCTGGACCACGCCCCCGAGACGGTTCTGCCAGCGGCCCAGCGCGTAGGGGCGACCGGTGAGCAGCACCAGAACCACCGGGACCCCCGTGGCGACCAGCGCGTCCAGCAACTCACCCTGCACACCCGGCAGGCCGAGGTCGGCCACGTCGCAGCCCTCGCCCGAGGTGCCCCGGCCGAACAGCCCGGCCCGGTCACCGAGCACCGCCACGCACACGTCGGCCTCGGCGGCCCGAGCCACCGCCTCGTCGAAGCCGGACCGGTCCGGTTCCGTGACCCCGCAGCCCTGCGTGAACGTCACCTTGGCGTCCGGCAGTTCGGCGCGCAGCGAGTCGAGCACGGTGGGTATGTCCACGCCGGTCGGCACCTCGGGGTGGTGCGTGAGCACGTGCGAGGGGAACGAGTAGCAGCCGAGCATCGCCAGGGGGTCCGCCGCGCGTGGACCGACCACCGCGATCCGGGTGTCCGGGGCCAGCGGCAGCACGCCGTCCGCGTTGTCCAGCAGGACCACCGACTTCTCGGCGAGTTCGCGGGCGAGCGCCCGGTTGCCCGCGGAGTCCAGGTCGACGGGGCGGCCGGTCTCCGGCCGCCAGTCCTCGTCCAGCAGGCCGAGATCGCACTTCTGCAGCAGCACCCGGCGGGCCGCCCGGTCGATCAGCGACTCGGGGACGGTGCCTTCACGGACGGCGGCCACCAGCGGCTTGCCGTAGCACTTCAGCGTGGGCAGCTCGACATCGATGCCGGCCTCCAGTGCCTTGTGCGCCGCCTCGGCCTCGCTGCCGGCCACCCGGTGCAGCGTCTGGAGGAAGCCGATACCGAAGTAGTCCGCGACCACCGTGCCGGTGAAGCCCCACTCGTCGCGCAGCAGCTCGGTCAGCAGTTGCGGGTCGGCCGACGCCGGAACGCCGTCCGTGTCGTTGTAGGCGGCCATCACCGAACGGGCGCCGCCCTCGCGCAGCGCCATCTCGAACGGCGGCAGCGTGATGTCGGCCAGCTCGCGCACACCCGCTCGCACCGGCCCCAGGTTCCGGGCACCCGCCGAGGCCGCGTACCCGGCGAAGTGCTTGAGCGTGGCCACGATCCCGGCCGACTCCAGGCCCCGTACGTAGGCGGTGGCGACGGTGCCGACCAGGTAAGGGTCCTCGCCGATGGTCTCCTCCACCCGGCCCCAGCGCAGGTCGCGGACCACGTCCAGGACCGGGGCGAGGCCCTGGTGGACGCCGACCGAACGCAGGTCGTCGCCGATGCGCCGGCCCAGCTCCTCCACCAGAGCCGGGTCGAAGGTGGCGCCCCACGCCAGCGGGACCGGGTAGGCCGTCGCCTGCCATGCGGTGAAGCCCGCCAGGCACTCTTCATGGGCGACCGCGGGTATACCGAAGCGGCCCGCCTCGGCGATCCGGCGCTGGGCGCTGGCGAGGGCCTGCGCGCCCAGGACCGGGTCCACGGGGGCGGTGCCGAAGGAGCGGGTCAGCTGGCCGAGACCGAGGGCGATCAGCTCGTCCCAGTCGTAGTCGGAGGTCATCTCGCTCTGGAGCGGGGCGACTCCGCCGCCGTCCGTGGCGGCGCCCACCCACACGCCGTACAGCTGGGCGGTCTTCTCCTCCAGGGTCATCCTGGAGAGCAGGTCGTCGACGCGGGTCGCGGCGGGCAGCGCGGGGTCGCGCCAGGGAGCGGTGGTCATGGAACTCCTGTCGGAAAAAGGGGGGTTCGACCGCCCCTGGTCGTACACGTTCACTTGCCGCCCACACCCATGAGGCCGCCGACCAGCGCGCGGCGGGCCACCAGGTACACGATGAAGATCGGGACACCGGAGAGGACGACCGAGGCGAGGATCGCGGGGATGTTCACGCCGAACTCGCTCACGTAGTTGAACAGGCCGAGGGTCAGCACCCGTGGCCCGTCGGACTGGGTGAAGATCAGCGGGAAGAGGAAGCCGTTCCAGGCCTGCAGCGCCGAGAAGATGACGACGGTGCTGATGCCGCCCTTGGCCATCGGGATGACCAGCTGGAACAGCATCCGGGTGGGAGAGGCGCCGTCCAGCGCCATCGCCTCGTACATCTCCTCCGAGATGTCCCGCAGCGTGCCGGTGAGGATCAGCACCGACACCGGCATGGCGAACGCGGCCGTCGGCAGGACGATCGCGAGCAGGCTGTCGTAGAGGTTCAGCTTGGCGATCATCAGGTAGAGGGGCACCACGACGGCCTGCGCCGGGATCGCCACGCCCAGCAGGAACAGCCGGAACGCGGCCCCCGACCACACGCCGCGGGTCCGCACGGCGACGTAGGACAGCGGGACGCACAGCACCAGGACGATCAGCACCACCCCGGCCGCCGCCAGCACCGTGTTCCACAGCAGATGACCGAAGCCGTTGTGCAGGACGGTGTTGTAGTTGTCCAGAGTCGGATGGGACGGCGGCTTCAGGGCGTTGTGGCCGAGCGCCTCGTCCTGGTGGGTGAGCGAGGCCGAGAACATCGCGTAGATCGGGATGATCACGACCGCCAGCCAGATCAGCGAGCTGACGCCGGCGAGCGGGTTGGCGCGCCTGGACCAGTGCTTGCGGCGGCGCGCGGGCCGCTCGGCGACCGGGGCGGAGTCCGTCTTCACCGGACGCGGCAATGTGTCGTGCGACATGTCGTCACATCCCTTCCCGGGTACTGCGCATCGCGCCGAAGCCGGACAGCTTCACCATCAGCAGGGACAACGCGGTCGCCGCGATCACCAGGAAGGAGGCGACGGCGCTCGCGTAGCCGAAGTCGTAGCTCTTGAAGCCCGCTTGGTACATCAGGTACGGCAGGATCGCCGTGTCGGTGCCGGGACCGCCCTGGGTGAGGATCAGGACCGTCTCGAAGTACGTCAGCGAACCGACGACCATCAGCACACCGGACGTCGTCGCCGTGTTGCGCAGCTGCGGCAGCGTGATCGAGAAGAACTGGCGGTAGCGGCCGGCCCCGTCGATCGCCGCCGCCTGGTAGAGCACCTCGGGGATCTGCCGTGCCCCGCCCTGGTAGATCAGGGTGTGGAAGGGGATGAACTGCCAGCCGCCGACGAACACGATCGCGAGGAACGCACCGCTGGTCGTGCCGAGGGTGTCCTTGTGGATGATGCCGAAGTTCGGGTCCAGCAGGGCGTAGAACAGCAGCGAGATCGCCGTCGACGACAGCAGGAACGGCACGAAGAAGATCGCCGACAGCACCGCGCGGTTGCGCTGTTTGCCCGCCGCCCACACGCCCAGCAGCAGCGAGATCACCGTCTGGAACGCCCAGCTCACCACGGTCAGTCCGACCGTGACCGTCAGGGACTGGGTCAGCCGGTCGTCGCTCAGCAGCTTGCGCCAGTTGGCCAGACCGGCCGGCTCCGGGTCACCCAGGCCGTTCCACTTGGTGAACGACAGGTAGAAGGCCAGGACCATCGGGGCGATGGCGAAGAACGCGAAGAACAGGACGCCGGGAAGGGCCAGCGCCGCGCTCGGGCGGCCGGCCCTGTTGCGTCTGCCGGAGCGGGGGCGGCCCGCGTCGTTCCGCGGGCCGCCCTTGACCTGCGTCACGCTCACTTCAGCTCCTTGAGCGCCGACACGAACTGCGTCGGCGAGGACTTGCCCACGAACAGCTTGTTGACCTCGGTGAGCATCGGGGTCGCCACGTTCGGGTCGACCGCCTGGTCCCAGCTCAGCGTGAACGCCGGGGCCTGCTGCACCATCTGGTACTGGAACTTGGCGAACTCCGGGTTCGGCGAGGCGTCCAGGAGGTCCGCCGCGTTCGAGGTGGCCGGGACGTCGCCGTTGGCTATGAGTTCCTTCGTGTAGGCCAGGGAGGCGGAGTCCCGCAGGAAGGCGATCGCCGCGTCCTTGTTGGAGGTACGGGCGTTCACCGACCAGTAGTTGGTCGGGTTGCCGACCACGTTCTTGATGTCGCCGGCGCCGCCCTCGATCTCCGGGAAGGCGAACCAGCCCAGGTTCTTCTTGGCGAAGTCGGGGAACTTGCCGAGCTGCGTGGAGTATTCCCACGAGCCCATCAGGTGCATCGCCGCCTTGCCCTTGGCGAAGACCGCGGGAGCGCCGCCGTTGCCGTAGCCCACCGAGCTGTAGCCCTTGCCGAAGGCGCCGTCGTCGATCAGTTCCTTGACCGTCTGCGCGGCCTTGAGGACGGCCGGGTCGCCCCAGCCGGAGGCGTCACCGTTCTTGATCTTGTCGAAGACCTGGGGGCCGCCGATCCGGTCGACCAGGTACTCCAGCCACATCAGCTCGGGCCAGATGTCCGCTCCGCCCAGTGCGAACGGGGTGATGTTCGCCTTCTTCAGCTTGGTGTTGATGTCCAGCAACTGGTCCCAGGTGGTGGGCGGCTGGAGCTTGTTCTCCTCGAAGACCGTCTTGTTGTAGAAGAGGATCACGGGCTGCATGCCACGCATCGGCACGCCGTAGTTCTTGCCGTCCAGTCCGCCCGCCGCCAGCACCGACGGCAGGAAGCCGCTCTTGAGCACCGGGTCGGACGCGATGACGTCGGTCAGGTCGACCAGCTGGCCGGCCTCCCTGTAGGCCTTGATGGAGCCGCCGCCCCAGTTGAAGAACACGTCGGGGGCGTTGGGCGAGCCCATCGCCGTGCGCAGCTTGGCCGGGTAGTCGGTGGCGGGCACCTTCTGCAGTTTGACCGTGCCCTTGGCCTTCTTCGCGGCGGCCGACGCGTTGAACCGGTTGACGGACTTGACCTGGATCTTCGCCGCGTCGTCACCGTAGACGAACGCGGTGAGCGTTCCGTCGGCGCCCGAGTCGCCGTCGGAGCCGCAGGCGGTGAGCCCGCCGACAGAGGCCAGGGCGGCCGTGCCCGCGCCGAGGAACCAACGTCTGCTGTAGGACTCCATAGGACGGCACCTCTCGGTAAGCGCGAAGGCTCGCCGATGAGCCCCCGCGAATGTTTCGAGTTATATTTCGAATGTTCCGGGAACGTAAGGCGATCCGAAGGGTCCGTCAAGGGGTCGCGCAGAGATACGATCGCCGACATGAAGCCTGGGAAGTCCGCAGAACCTCAGACGGCGACGCTGGCCGAGATCGCCCGGGAGGCCGGTGTATCGGCTCCGACTGTTTCGAAGGTCCTCAACGGCCGCGCCGATGTCGCCCCCGCGACCCGCTCCCGTGTCGAGGAGCTGCTGCACGCGTACGGCTACCGGCGCCGCCGGGCCGAGGCTTCCCGCTCACCGCTGATCGACCTGGTCTTCCACGAGCTGGAGAGCGCCTGGGCGATGGAGGTCATCCGGGGCGTGGAGAACGTCGCCCGGGACGCCGGCCTCAGCGTGGTGCTCTCCGAGTCCGCCGGACGGCTCACCCCTGGCCGGACCTGGGCCGACCAGGTCGCCGCCCGCCGCCCGCACGGCGTGGTCCTCGTCCTCTCGGGCCTCGACGACTCCCAGCGCGCCCTGCTGACCAGCAGATCCATCCCGTTCGTGGTGATGGACCCGGCGGGCGACCCGGGCGTCGACGTGCCCTCCATCGGCGCCACCAACTGGCAGGGCGGCCTCGCCGCCACCCGTCACCTCGTCGAACTCGGCCACACCAGGATCGGCGCCATCAGCGGGCCGTCACGGATGATGTGCAGCCGGGCGCGGGTCGACGGCTACCGTGCGGCGCTGGAGACGGCCGGGCTGCCTGTCGACCCCTCGCTGATGGTTGCCGGAGACTTCCACCACGAGGCCGGCTACCGGATCGGCCTCGAACTGCTGCGCCGCCCCGACCGGCCCACGGCCGTCTTCGCCGGCAACGACCTCCAGGCGCTCGGGCTCTACGAGGCGGCGCGCGAGCTGGGGCTGCGCATTCCCGAGGACCTGAGCGTCGTCGGCTTCGACGATCTGCCGGTGGCGCGCTGGGTGGGGCCGCCCCTGACGACCGTACGGCAGCCGCTGACGGAGATGGCCGAGGCGGCGGCGAAGCTGGTGCTCGACCTGGGCCGCCAGGAAAGGCCGTCGGCCGGGACGAGGATCGAGCTCGCGACGAGCCTGGTCGTACGCAGCAGCACGGGGGCGCCTCCGGCGTGAGCGGTGCGCGCGGGAGGTGTTCGTGCGGTCCGGAGTGAGCTGCGGGGCCCGGGTGCCGCTTCGGGTCCGAAGTTGGCGCGGGGGCGGTGTTGACGGGTGGGGCATCCCGCTCCACACTCCTCCGAAGTCAATCGGTTGTACGACCGAAACTTTCGGAGGCACCCGCCATGAGAACCTCCAGAACCCCCGGAACCACTTCCTTACGACGCCGCGTCGCCGCCCTGTTCGCCGGCGTCGTGACCGTGGGCGCCCTGCTAGCGGCCGGCACGACGGCGCACGCCGCCGACACCCCGCTGCGTGACCTCGCCGCCGCCAAGGGCAAGGTCATCGGCACGGCCGTCACCGGCTCCAAGCTGACCGGGACGTACGGCGACATCGCCGGGGTCCAGTTCAACTCGCTGACGCCGGGCAACGCCATGAAATGGGGCACCGTCGAGCCCACCCGGGGCAGCTTCAACTGGGCCGAGGCCGACCAGATCGTCGCCTTCGCGCAGGCCCACAACCAGCAGGTACGCGGTCACACCCTGGTCTGGCACAGCCAGAATCCGAGCTGGCTGACGAACGGCACCTGGACGACCGCCGAGCTGAGCGGCCTGCTCCAGAACCACATCACCACCGAAGTCACCCGCTACAAAGGCAAGCTGGCCGCCTGGGACGTGGTCAACGAACCCTTCAACGAGGACGGCACCTACCGCTCGGCCCTCTGGTACGACGGCCTCGGCGCGGACTACATCGCCCAGGCGCTGACCTGGGCGCACGCCGCCGATCCGAGCGCCAAGCTCTACATCAACGACTACAACGTCGAGGGCGTCAACGCGAAGAGCACCGCCCTCTACAACCTGGTCAAGTCCCTCAAGGAGCGCGGTGTCCCGATCGACGGCGTCGGTCTCCAGGCCCACCTCATCCTCGGCCAGGTTCCCGGCACCCTCCAGCAGAACATCCAGCGCTTCGCCGACCTAGGTGTCGACGTCGCGATCACCGAGCTGGACATCCGGATGCAACTGCCTTCCGACAGCACGAAGCTGGCGCAGCAGGCCGCCGACTACAAGGCGGTGTTCGACGCCTGCGTCGCCGTGCCCCGCTGCTACGGCGTGACCGTCTGGGGCTTCACCGACTCCGACTCCTGGATCCCGGACGTCTTCTCGGGTTACGGCGCGGCGACACCGTACGACGAGAGTTACGCGCCGAAACCGGCGTACCGCGCGATCGCGACCTCGCTCGGCGGCACCTCGACGCCGCCGCCCACGGGCGCCTGCACGGCGACGTACAGCGTCCAGAGCCAGTGGAACACCGGCTTCACGGGGCAGGTGCGCATCGCGTGCTCCGGGGCCGCGCTGGCGTCCTGGAAGGTGAGCTGGACGTACGGCGCGGGCCAGCGGATCACCCAGGCCTGGAACGCGACCTGCACCCAGACCGGCACGGCGGTGAGCTGCGCCAACGCCTCCTACAACGGGACCGTGCCCGACGGCGGTTCCGTGACCCTCGGGTTCAACGCCTCCTGGAGCGGGAGCAATCCGGTGCCCACGGTGACGCTGGGCTGAGTCCGGGCTGAGTCCGGGCTGAGAAGGATGAGATTCTCCGAAGAAAATCGTTTCGCGCCTCTTTCCCTAACAGTCCCCTAATAATTCGGACTTACGTTCCTCCTCGTGACGGGACACAAGGAGATCGGGGACGGGGCCGGGCCGGTGGGCCGGCGGTCGCGGGTGCTGAAGGCCGCCGGTCTCACCCTGGCGGGACTGCTCGTGCTGGGCGTCGGCACGGCGGGCTGGGCCTACTGGCATCTGAACCAGAACATCAAGAGCGTCGACATCAACAGCGCGCTCGGCGACGACCGCCCGGCGAAGGCCGTGTCGACACCCTCGTCCCCGGTGTCCCCCTCGGCCTCCGCCTCCCCGCTGCCCAGCGGCGCCCTGAACATCCTGGTCCTCGGCTCCGACTCGCGCAGCGGCAAGGCGAACGCGAAGCTCGGCGGCGGCGACAGCTCGGGCGCCCGCTCCGACACGGCGATGGTCGTGCACATCGACGAGGGGCGTACCCACGCGACCGTGGTGAGCATCCCCCGGGACACCCTGGTGACCCGGCCGGCCTGCCCCACCTCCTCCGGGGGGACGACGGCGGTGGCGTACAACGCGATGTTCAACAGCGCCTATTCGATCGGCGGCCCGGTCTGCGCGGTGAAGACGGTCGAGTCCCTGACCGATGTCCGTATGGACCACTACATCGAGATCGACTTCGCCGGCTTCGCGGACCTCGTGGACGCGCTCGGCGGTGTCACCGTCACCACCGACCAGGACATCGACGACGACAGCAGCCATCTGCACCTCACCGCGGGCGAACACCACCTCGACGGCACGAAGGCGCTGGCGCTGGCCCGCACCCGGCACGGCATAGGCGACGGCAGCGACCTGGGACGCATAGGCCTCCAGCAGAAGCTCGTGAAGGCCCTGTTGGGGCAGATCTCGTCGGCCGGCCTGCTCACCGACCCGGCCAGGCTCTACACCGTCGCGAACGCGGTGACCGGGAGCCTGACGACGGACACGGGGCTGGACTCCCTCGGCGAGCTGATGAAGCTCGGCCAGAGCCTCAAGTCCCTGTCCTCCGACGAGGTCGAGACGGTGATGATGCCGGTGGTGCAGGCTCCCTCGGACCACAACCGAGTGGTCGCGAACGAGCCGGAGGCGAGCGACCTTTGGGCTTCGCTCAAATGAACGAGGCCGGGATCCACAGGACTTGAGCTTCGGGGGTCGGGATTCGAGCCTCTTTTGTATGGAATGGGCGGGAGGCCTGACCCACCCACCCTCCCTGTCCGGCGGCCGAAGTACCGTCCGTGCCAGGGGATATGACTTTTCGTGATCGGGTCGCGGCGGAGCGTGGCGTCCGTGTGGCGTGCGCTCCGAAAAGCATCGACCCCCGTGGGTGTTAGCAGCACCACGCGGGGGTCTGACCACGACGATCGAAAGCAGTCGATCCATGGCCATCGCCCAGCTTAGTGCTGCCCCGCGCCCGTCCGCCCTCCCCTGGCCAATCCGGGGTACGGAAAACGGTCCGCGCCCGACCAGACACCCCGTACGGGTCGGGACTTCGCACATCTGCCCACCCGCGAGGCATCGATCGCGACGTACATCGACCGGCTCGCCGACGAGTCCGACCTCTCCATCAAGACCCTCGCCAAGCACCTCCCGTACGGGCCAGTGCGCCCTTTCGACCGCCCTCAACAACCTCTCCGCGGCGGGCCATCTGCGCCGGGTCCGCCGCCCCGTCACCGTCGACGGCTGCCCTCGCTGGGTCTGGCACACCTTCTTCTCGCGCACCGCTCACGGCGACGCCTGGTGGAAGGCCTTCCTCGCGGGGAAGGCGCCGGTGACCGAGCGGCCCGTGGCGCAGGCGGCCCGCTCGACGGCGTACGGCGTGCTGGCCCGGCTCGGCCGGATCGACGCCCGGCTGACGTTGTCGGCGGGGGAGTGCACGGCGCTGGAGGGGGAGGCCGCCGAGTGGTTCGCGCGGGGCGCGGGTGAGGCACAGCTCGTCCAGGCGCTGACGGCGGGGCTAGGTCGAGGCCCACCCCAAGGGGCGCGCCCGGCCGGACCGGTCTGGCCCGTCCGACCCCTCCGGAAGAAAGAATCCAAAGAAGTCCGGGGACGGTGTCGAAACCGGTGTCTCCCGTTCGACGCACGGGTGAGAGGCGAGGAGAAGCCCCGCCTCCGAGGCATCACAGACCCGAGGAGTCACCATGCCCCGCTACCTGTCGCTGGTCCAGATCGACGAGAGCACCGCGCCCGCCGAGGGTCCCAGCCCTGAGCTGATGCAGCGGATGGGCGAGCTGATCGAGGAGATCACCAAAGCGGGCGTCATGCTCGAGACCGCGGGTCTGACGCCCTCCGCGCAGGGCAAGCGCGTCCACTGGGCGGGCGGGGACCTGTCCGTCACCGACGGGCCCTTCACCGAGTCCAAGGAGGTCGTCGGCGGCTACGCGATCATGCAGTGCAAGGACATGGCCGAGGCCGTGGAGTGGACCAAGCGGTTCCTGAAGGTGCACGAGGAGCACTGGACGGTGACCTGCGAGGTGCGGGAGATCGCCGAAGGCTGAGCGGGCGTCTCGGCCCGAGCGATCTCCTTGGTCTGACGCCGCCGCGGGTGTCTGATGGTGAACTGTGGAACAGCAGCCCACCCGAGCCCCCGCCGGCGGCGTCGACACGGCCGTCGAGACCATCTTCCGTATCGAGTCCCCCCGCATCATCGCGGGCGTCGCCCGTATCGTCCGCGACGTCGGCATCGCCGAGGAACTCGCCCAGGACGCCCTGGTCGCGGCGCTGGAGCAGTGGCCACGGGACGGCGTGCCGGACAACCCGGGCGCCTGGCTCACGGCCACCGCCAAACACCGGGCGATCGACCTCGTACGACGCCGGGAGCGGTATGCGCGCAAGCTGGAGGAGGTCGGGCGTGACCTCTCGCTGTCGGCGCCGCACCATCTCGACGAACCCGCCGATCCGGACGACATCGACGACGACCTGCTCCGCCTGGTCTTCACCGCCTGCCACCCCGTCCTGTCCGCCGAGGCCCGTATCGCGCTCACCCTGCGGCTCCTCGGCGGTCTGACGACGCCCGAGATCGCCCGCGCCTTCCTCGTCCCGGAGGCGACGGTCGCCCAGCGGATCGTGCGGGCCAAGCGCACGCTGGCGACGAAGGGGGTCGGCTTCGAGGTCCCCTACGGCCCCGAACGCGAAGCCCGGCTCGGGTCCGTGCTGGAGGTCATCTACCTCGTCTTCAACGAGGGGTACGCGGCCACGGCGGGCGACGACCTGCTCCGTCCGGCGCTGTGCGAGGACGCGCTCCGGCTGGCCCGGGTGCTCGCCGAGCTGATGCCCAAGGAGCCCGAGGTGCACGCTCTCGCCGCCCTGCTGGAGCTCCAGGAGTCCCGGGCGGCCGCGCGCACCGGGCCCGGTGGCGAACCCGTCCTGCTCAAGGACCAGAACCGCCGCCGCTGGAACCGCATGCTGATCCGCCGGGGTTTCACCGCGCTGGGCCGCTGCAGCGCCGTCGCCACCGGCAGCCCGGGGCCGTACGCGCTCCAGGCCGCCATCGCCGCCTGCCACGCGCAGGCCTACACGTACGAGGACACGGAGTGGCGGCGGATCGCCACGCTGTACGGCCTGCTGGCGGCCCGCACGCCCTCTCCCGTCGTCGAGCTGAACCGTGCCGTGGCCGTCTCGATGGCCGACGGGCCGGGACCCGCCCTGGAGATCGTCGACGCCCTCGCCGGTGAACCCGCCCTGCGCGGCTACCACCTGCTGCCCAGCGTGCGCGGCGACCTGCTCGCGCGGCTGGGGCGTACGGCTCAGGCGCGGGCGGAGTTCGAGCGGGCGGCCTCGCTGGCGCGCAACGAGCGGGAGCGGGAGCTGTTGACGGCACGGGCCCGTGAGCTGCGGGATTCGTGAAGTTCCCGTTCGGTGACTCCGTTCCCAACGGGATCAGCAAGGGCTTACAGTGGCGCCGCTGCCGTACACGGGAATGACGCTCTGAGTTCATTCCGTAGGCCCCTGCGAGGTGGTCCGGCGGCCCATCGCACCTACCTGGGGGGGTACACCCATGAAAATCTCCGTGCGCCACAGACTCGTGGCGCTCACCGCGGTGACGGCCCTGGCCGCCGGCACCGCGATCACGCTGGCCCCGGGGGCGGCGGCCGACGTCGCCGGGTGGCCGGCGACCGACGGCAGGATCGCCGTGGTCAACAACGGCATCATCTCGGTGGACGGCACGGGCAACAACCCCAAGCACATCACCGACACCCCGGACTCGACACCCGCGTGGTCGCCCGACGGCAGCCGTCTGGTCTTCGAGAACGGCGGGTCGCTGGACACCATCAGCGTCACCGGCACCACCAGGACGTATGTCTACGAGGGGGTCGACCTCGGCCCCGCCGCGTCGCACCCGACGTACTGGACGTACGGCCGTCGAATCGTCTACTCCGCGACCAGGAAGCTCTTTTCCATCCCGGCCGACGGCGGAACTCCGGCGCGGCTGTTCACCGGCGGCGGCTGCGACACCCTCCCGAGCGGCGATGCGACCGGCAAGCTCCTGGCCTTCCAGCGCAGGGGCACCGATTGCACGAGCACGCCCTCGGTCATGCTCTACGACGCCACCACCAAGGCGCAGACCAAGCTCACCTCGGGCGGCTCGCCCGCCATCTCGCCCGACGGCACGAAGGTCGCCTTCGTCCGCACCGTTGACGGTCACCGCCAGCTCTTCTCGATCAACACCGACGGCACCGGCGAGCGCCGCCTGACCGATGACGCCGGTGACTACGACAGCCCCTCCTGGGCGCCCGCGAGCGACCGGCTCGTCGTGCACTTCCTGCGGCCCGTCAGTGACGGCTACCAGCAAGGCAACGTCGTCATGACGATCACCCCGGACGCGGTGACGGAGGGTGTGCCCTTCTCCGGCGTTGAGCCCGCGTGGCAGCCGCTGCGCAAGAACACCGTCGCCCGGGTCTGGGGCGCCGACGTCAACAGCAGCAACATCGCCGGGTCCCGCTGGACCTGGAACACGGTCGGCAAGAGCGAACCGGGCCTGATGAACGCCTCGTCCGCCGTGCTGGTCTCCCAGGACAGCCCCTCGTACGCGCTGACGGCCGCCGCCCTCGCGGGCAAGAAGCACGGCCCGGTCCTGCTGACGCCGGAGACCTCGGTCTCCTCGGCCGTGCAGGCGGAGCTGAAGCGGGTCCTCAAGCCCGGCGCCACGGTCCACCTCATCGGCGGCACGTCGATCCTCAGCAGCTCCGTCGCCTCGAAGATCACCTCGCTCGGCTTCACTCCGAAGCGACTGGCGGGGACCTCCCGCTACTCGACCTCCGTCGCCGTCGCGAAGTCCGTCACCAGCGCCCCCGACTACGTGTTCCTGGCGACCGGCACCGACTACCACTCTGCGCTCGCCGCGGCGTCCGCCGCGGGCTCCCTCGGGACCGCGGGCAAGGCCGTCGTCGTCCTGAACGACGGGAACACGCTGACCTCGTCGGTCAAGTCGTACCTGAACGGCCTCGACCCGGACGACACCTACATGATCCCGGTCGGCGGTTCGGCCAAGTACGCGCTCACCCACACGAACTTCTCCAACTGGCCCTCCCGGTACACCTATTACCCGGTCGCGGCGGCCACCCACGAGGGCACCGCGGTCGCGCTGGCCACGATGTGGTGGGACGCACCGGGCAGCGTGGCACTCGCGTACACCGACAGCTGGCGAGGCGGCACCACCGCCGCCGCCGCGATGAACGTGTTCGGCCCGCTGCTGTGGACCGACCTCGGCACGCTCTCCGCAGACACCAAGTCCTACCTGCTCAAGGGTGCCGCGAACGTCAACGGTGTGGCGGTCTTCGGCGGCACCGGCTCGGTGTCGACGACGGCGCTGAACTCCGCGGGCGCGGCGATCAGCGCGAGCGGCAGCCAGTGGAAGTACGCGCCGTACTACAACGGCGTCGAACCGACGGCGAGTTCGTACTCCTCGACGAGGTCGGCCGCGGGTGCCCCGGCGGCGCGTCCCGGCACGGCGCCGCGTCCCGTCGCCGAGCCGAACCTCGGTCCGCTCAAGACCGGCCACCAGCAGTAGGCGGTCCCGCGGGTGCCCCCACCAGCATGGTCGGGGCGCCCGCCACCCGGGTCAGGAACACCGTCGCGGAGCGGGGGCCCTGCGGCTTCACCTTGCGCCGCAGCTCCTCCGGCTCGACGGCCGATCCGCGCTTCTTCACGGTCAGGACGCCGACCTCCCGCTCCCGCAGCAGTGCCTTCAACTTCTTCACGTTGAAGGGGAGTCGATCGGTGATCTCGTAGGCGGAGGCGTACGGCGTCGGGCGCAGCTCGTCGGCCGTGATGTAGGCGATCGTCTCGTCGATCAGCCCGCCGTCCAGTTCCTCGGCCACCTCGGCGACGAGGTGCGCGCGGATGACCGCGCCGTCCGGCTCGTACAGATAGCGCCCGACCGCTCGCACCGCCGGATCGGGCAGCCCGCGCCCGCGCAGCTCGCGCGGGCCCGGCAGCAGGGTGGCGCGCACCAGGCCAGGCTCCGTGCCGAACCACAGCACGGCCTCCTTCACGTCTCCGCCGTCGGAGATCCACTCGGCCTCCGCCTCGGCGGGGACCGCTTCGTGCGGGATGCCGGGAGCGATCTTCAGCGCGGCGAACGGAGCCTTCGCGGCCGCCCCGATCGCCCAGGACAGCGGCGGCGAGTACGCCTCCGGGTCGAAGATCCGGCCCCGGCCGCCCCGGCGCCCCGGGTCCACGAAGACCGCGTCGTACGACGAGGTGTCCACCTCGGTGACGTCCGTCTCGCGCACCTCGATCAGGTCCTTGAGCCCCAGTGCGTCGGCGTTCGCGCGGGCGGCGGCGGCCGTCAGCGGATCCCGGTCGACGGCGAGGACCCGGATTCCGGCGCGGGCCAGCGCGATCGCGTCGCCGCCGATGCCGCAGCAGAGATCGGCGACGGAACGGACTCCCAGGGCGCGCAACCGCTCGGCGCGGTGGACCGCCACGCTCGTCCGGGTGGACTGCTCGACCCCGTTCGGGGTGAAGAACATCCGCCCGGCGTCCTCGGCCCCGAACTTCGCCGCCGCCCGCTGCCGCAGCCGGGCCTGTCCGAGGGCCGCCGAGACCAGTTCGGCGGGGTGCTCGCGGCGCAGCCGGGTGGCGACGGCCAGTTCCTGTGCCGGTTCGGTGGCGCGGACCTCGTCGAGCAGGGCGCGGCCCTCGGCGGTGAGGAGGGAGGCGAAGGAGACGTCGTTCACCCGGCCATTGTGGGCCAGTCGGTGGACGGTGTGCTTCCGGCGGCGGTGTCGGGGCCCGGGTGAGGGCGGTGACCTGGGAGGATCCGGCTCCATGCGACCCGTACGACAAAATGATAAAAACGGCACAAACGGGGCCGGTGCGCGCTGGGGAGTCGGCGTGCTCGCCCTCGCCCTTCTCGTCTCCGGCTGTGCCGAGACCAGCTCCGGTTCCGGCTCCGGTTCCGTCCCCGGCTCCGGTTCCGGCGCCGGAACCGGAACCGACGCCGATGCCGATGCCGATGCCGCCAAGCCGGCCCACGGTCGGCAGGTCCGGCTCCAGGCGCCCCCGGCCCGCGCCCTCGACGCGTACGCCTCCCGGCTCCGGCTGGCGCAGGCCCGGCGTGTCGCCGCCGCCAAGCGCTGGGGACTCGCCGAGGTGCCGCTGACACCCCCGGCGCCGCCCGCCAGGAAGCCGGTCATCGAGGCCCGCAAGGGGTTCGAGGTCGACGGGCAGGAGGAGCTGGGGCTGCCGCCGGTCTTCACGACCGTCCCCACCAAGGACAAGGTCGTCTTCCTCACCATCGACGACGGCGAGGAGAAGGACCCCGCGTTCCTGCGGATGATGAGCGACCTGAAGATCCCGTACACCGCCTTCCTCAGCGGCTACCTGGTCAAGGACGACTTCGGGTACTTCCGGAAGATGCGCGACCGCGGCATCACCCTCAACAACCACACGCTGCACCACCCCTATCTGCCCGCCCTGTCCTACGCGCGGCAGAAGCGCGAGATCTGCGGCATGCAGGACGTGATGAAGAGGCAGTTCGGCAAGCGCCCGGTCCTCTTCCGCCCGCCGTACGGCAACTACAACCAGGACACCCTGCGCGCCGCCAAGTCCTGCGGCGTCAAGTACGCGCCCATCTGGGACGAGGAAGTCTTCGTCGACCACTGGGAGTACCGCGAGGACGACCGTGACCTGCACCCCGGCGACATCGTCCTCACCCACTTCCGGGGCCGCAAGGACTGGAAGGGCACCATGCCCGACATGGTCCGCCGCTTCCTGAGGACGGTCACGGACAAGGGGTACGCGGTCGCGCGCCTCGAGGACTACCTGTGAGGGTGCGGGCGGTGCTCGCCGGACTGCTCGCGGCGGTGCTGCTCGGTGGCTGCGCGCAGTCCGTCGACCCCATCGAGCGGCTGGGCAAGAAGGCGGCCCAGCGAGTGCGTCCGCAGGAGACGGCATACCGCCGCTGGGGTCTGGCCACCCCGCTCGCCGCGGCACCGAAGGCGCCCGCCCGGACCACCGCACGCAGCGCGGGTCCGGGGCTGCCGCCCGTCGTGGACCATGTGCGCACCCGCGACAAGGTGGTCTTCCTGACGTACGACGACGGGGCGGAGCGCGATCCCCGGTTCGTCGACATGGTCCGCGAACTGCGGCTGCCGGTCAGCATGTTCCTCACGGACAGTGTCGTCGGGCCGGGGTACGGGCACTTCGCCCGGCTGCGCGCGGTCGGCGCGAGCGTCCAGAACCACACCCTCGACCACGCCTCCCTGCGCGGTCTGCCCTACGCCGGCCAGCGCGCCGAGATCTGCGGACAGCAGGACAAGCTCCGGCAGCGCTTCGGCATCCGGCCCCGGCTGCTGCGGCCCCCCTACGGCAGGTACGACAGCACCACCCTGCGCGCCGCCGCCGACTGCGGGGTCGCCGCGATCGTCCTCGGCCGCCCCGCCGACGCGCACCGGCTCCGGCCGGGCGACATCCTCTCCGGCTTCGGCGAACCCAATCTCACGGACGCCACGGTCCGGCTGCTCCGGCGCATCCAGGCGGAGGGCTTCACTCCGGCCCGGCTGGAGAACTACCTCTGAGGGGCCGCCGTCCGGCGCGGTCCGGCCCCGTTCGGACCGCGCCACGCCGACGCCTTTGGCACTCCGCTTGACCGAGTGCTAATCGCAGTCATAGTCTCAGGTCTGGCACTCCCCACTGGAGAGTGCCAATAGCGACGGGCAGGTCCGGCACCCGCGACGACGGATCGACCTGGTCGCCACCTCAGACAGTTAACCCCGTGAGATCTCCGAAGGGGGAGGTCGGATCGTGACGACCGCCAGCTCCAAGGTTGCCATCAAGCCGCTCGAGGACCGCATTGTGGTCCAGCCGCTCGACGCCGAGCAGACCACGGCCTCTGGCCTGGTCATTCCGGACACTGCGAAGGAGAAGCCCCAGGAGGGCGTCGTCCTCGCCGTTGGTCCGGGCCGCGTCGAGGACGGCAAGCGTGTCGAGCTCGACGTCGCCGTCGGCGACATCGTGCTCTACAGCAAGTACGGCGGCACCGAGGTGAAGTACAACGGCGAGGAGTACCTCGTCCTCTCGGCTCGCGACGTGCTCGCGATCATCGAGAAGTAATTCACCCGGTAAGGGCGTTCGGGGGCTTCCCCCGGACAACCCCGCACCAAGCATTGCAGTGAACTGCGCCCCTGGCCCCCGCTACCTAACAAGCCGGGCGCCGGGGGCGCTGTTCGTTCTCCAAATTTTCCGAGAGGGCTGAACCGCTCCTATGGCGAAGATCCTGAAGTTCGACGAGGACGCCCGTCGCGCCCTTGAGCGCGGCGTCAACAAGCTTGCCGACACGGTGAAGGTGACGATCGGTCCGAAGGGCCGCAACGTCGTCATCGACAAGAAGTTCGGCGCCCCCACCATCACCAACGACGGCGTGACCATCGCCCGTGAGGTCGAGGTCGAGGACCCGTTCGAGAACCTCGGCGCCCAGCTGGTGAAGGAGGTGGCGACCAAGACCAACGACATCGCGGGTGACGGTACGACCACCGCCACCGTGCTCGCCCAGGCGCTCGTGCGCGAGGGCCTGAAGAACGTCGCCGCGGGTGCCTCCCCGGCGCTGCTGAAGAAGGGCATCGACGCGGCCGTCAAGGCGGTCTCCGACGAGCTCCTCGCCACCGCGCGCCCGATCGACGAGAAGTCCGACATCGCCGCCGTCGCCGGTCTGTCCGCCCAGGACCCGCAGGTCGGCGAGCTCATCGCCGAGGCGATGGACAAGGTCGGCAAGGACGGTGTCATCACCGTCGAGGAGTCCAACACCTTCGGTCTGGAGCTGGACTTCACCGAGGGCATGGCCTTCGACAAGGGCTACCTGTCCCCGTACATGGTGTCCGACCAGGAGCGTATGGAGGCCGTCCTCGACGACCCGTACATCCTCATCCACCAGGGCAAGATCAGCTCCATCCAGGACCTGCTGCCGCTGCTGGAGAAGGTCATCCAGTCGAACGCCTCCAAGCCGCTGCTGATCATCGCCGAGGACGTCGAGGGCGAGGCCCTGTCGACCCTGGTCGTGAACAAGATCCGCGGCACGTTCAACGCCGTCGCCGTGAAGGCCCCCGGCTTCGGTGACCGCCGCAAGGCCATGCTCGGCGACATCGCCACCCTCACCGGTGGTCAGGTCATCGCCGAGGAGGTCGGCCTCAAGCTCGACCAGGTCGGCCTGGACGTGCTCGGCAGCGCCCGCCGCGTGACCGTCACCAAGGACGACACCACGATCGTCGACGGTGGCGGCAGCTCCGACGAGGTCGTCGGCCGCGTCAACCAGATCAAGGCCGAGATCGAGAACACCGACTCCGACTGGGACCGCGAGAAGCTCCAGGAGCGCCTCGCGAAGCTGGCCGGCGGCGTGTGCGTGATCAAGGTCGGCGCCGCCACCGAGGTGGAGCTCAAGGAGAAGAAGCACCGTCTGGAGGACGCCATCTCCGCGACCCGCGCCGCGGTCGAGGAGGGCATCGTCTCCGGTGGTGGCTCCGCGCTCGTCCACGCCGTCAAGGTCCTCGAGGGCAACCTCGGCAAGACCGGCGACGAGGCCACGGGTGTCGCGGTGGTCCGCAAGGCCGCCGTCGAGCCGCTGCGCTGGATCGCCGAGAACTCCGGCCTGGAGGGTTACGTCATCACCTCCAAGGTCGCCGAGCTCGACAAGGGCCAGGGCTTCAACGCCGCCACCGGCGAGTACGGCGACCTGGTCAAGGCCGGCGTCATCGACCCGGTCAAGGTCACCCGCTCCGCCCTGGAGAACGCCGCCTCCATCGCCTCCCTGCTCCTCACGACCGAGACCCTGGTCGTCGAGAAGCCGGCCGAGGACGAGGGCGACGCCGGTCACGGCCACGGGCACTCCCACTGACGTACGACGTCATGAGGACGGACACGCCCACCGAGGCGTGACGTCGTGAAGAGGTCCCCGTTCCACCAGGAACGGGGACCTCCCGCGTTTCCGTGGGGCTGTTTCCCGGGGCCGTCCTTCCGGCGCGCGGAGCGGTCAGCCCTCCAGCGCGTCCAGTGCGCCGAGCCCGGCCATCAGACCCAGCCGGTCGTACTGCCACCAGCCCTCGACGATCTTCCCGTCCTCTCCGCACCGGAAGATGGTCGTGCCGGTCATGGAGGCCTGCTTCCCGGACGCGGGCATCCCCATGAAGTCGCCCGTGTGCGTGCCGTTCCAGGTCCACCGCGTGCAGACGCGGTCCCCCTCGGTGATCTGGTCCTCGATGGTGAACGCGAAGTCGAAGCCGCCGCGCCACATCTCGATCTCGCGCCGTACCGCGTCGAGCCCGATGGTGTCCTGTTCGTTGGCGGGGTCGTGGTCGTGGTAGCCCTCCGCCATCAGTCCGTTGAGCGGCTCCAGCTCACCCGGGCCCGCCAGCATCTCGAAGTACGTGCGGATGTTCGCCGCGTAGAGCTGCTCGTCACGCACCACGTCGAGGTCCGTGAACGTCGGCATCCCGTCGCAGAGCGCCACCATCTCCTGGAAGATCGTGTCGGTCTCCGGAAGCTTCGAGTTCCGCATCGCGTCTTCGTACGACGGGAACTCCACGATCTCCACGAAGTGACTCGCGTCGGCGCGGTCCTTGCCGATGACGCTGTGCGTCGCGGTCCGCTTCCCCTTGGTCTTCTCGACCCACGTGTCCATCAGCCGGTTCATCTCGTCGAACCTGCTGGTCCTGCAATCGATCAGCTGCATGAATGTCATGGCGCCGCCTCCGGCCCCCTGGTCCGGTAGATCCACCCTCAATCCTCCCACCGGAGGGGCGGCACCACCCACCGCACGAAACGCGCGGGCGCCTGCCGCGCGACCCGCGCGACCTGCGTGATCGCCCCTACTGGGGGCCGTACTTCCGACCGGTCCTCGACGTGATCCCGCCCAGCAGCGCCCGGGGCGTCACCTTCACCACGCCCATCAGCGCCTTGTAACGCGGATCGGGAATGGACAGGGTCCGGCCGCGCGCCAGGTCGGCGAGTGCCGCCGCGACCAGCTTGTCGGCGTCGAGCCACATCCAGTTCGGGATGTTGTCGGTGCCCATGCCGGCCCGCTCGTGGAACTCGGTGCGCACGAAGCCGGGAGCCAGCGCCATCAACCGCACGCCGCTGCCCGCGAGATCTTTCGCCGCGCCCTGCGTGAACTGCACGACCCACGCCTTCGACGCCCCGTACGTGCCCCGCGGCACGAACGCGGCCACCGACGCCACGTTGACGACGCCGCCCCGGCCGCGCTCCCGCATGGCCTCGGTCGCCGCCGACGTCAGCCGGAGCACCGCCTCGCAGTGCACCTTGAGCATTTTCAGCTCGTCCGCCATCGACACGTCCAGATAGCGGCCCTTGTTGCCGAAGCCGGCGTTGTTGACCAGCAGGTCGACCGGGCTCCTGCGGTCGGAGAGGCGGGCGGCCACCGCTTCGATGCCCTCGTCCGTCGCCAGGTCCGCCGTGAGCACCTCCGCCTCGATGCCGTGCCGGTCGTGCAGCTCGGTCGCCTGCTCCCGCAGCCGCTTCGTGTCCCGCGCCACCAGCACGAGGTTGTGCCCGTCCGCCGCCAGCCGCCGCGCGAAGGCGGCACCGATTCCCGCGGTCGATCCCGTAATCAGAGCCGTTGTCATGGCGCAAGGTTAGTGACCGGCCTGCCGCCCGGTGGCCGGTGCCACCCAACGCCCGACCGGGTTCCACGAGTTCTCCGCACCCCGCCCGGCCGGGGCCGGGGCGGCCCCTACCCGCCGTACTTCGCCACGTACTCCCGCGCCGCCGCCCGCGACTCCGTGTGCAGGGCCTCGCCGGCCGTCAACAGCCTTGGCAGCAGCTCCCGTTCGGTCGTCGAGGCGCGGAACTGGACGGCGACGGTGACATCGTGGCCCGGCCTGTGCACGATCTCGATCGGGTCCCCGGCGCGGATCTCCCCGGGCTCGATCACCCGCAGATACGCGCCGGGTGCGCCCCGCCGCGTGAACCGCTTCACCCAGCCCTTCTCACCGAGGTGCCCCTGGAAGGTGCGGCAGGGGATGCGCCCGGAGGTGACCTCCAGGACGACCTCGGAACCGATCCGCCAGCGCTCGCCGATCAGCGCGCCGGACACGTCGAGCCCGCACGTCGTGAGGTTCTCGCCGAACACGCCGTTCGGCAGGGTCCGGATGAGCTCGCGCTCCCAGTCGTCGAGGTCCTCGCGCGCGACCGCGTACACGGCCTGGTCGTCACCGCCGTGATGGCGCAGGTGGCAGATCGCGTCCCCGGCGAGCCCGCTCCCGCCGGACCCCTTGGGGCCCGGTGCCGTCACGCGTACCGGCCCGTCGACCGGGCGCTTGTCGATGCCGGTCATACCCTCCGGCTGGTCCGTGTACCCGACGGCCCGCGCCCGGCCGACGTTGAGCGACAGAAGCTTCATGGCACCAAGTTAGGCGATACAGCTCAAAGCGTCGATGCGATATTTCCCGTCGCACCCAAGATGCGCTTATGCTCGAAGGGTGATCGAGGCCCGTCATCTCCGTGTCCTGCGCGCCGTCGCCACCACCGGATCCTTCTCGGCGGCGGGCCGCGAACTGGGGTGCACCCAGCCCGCCGTCAGCCAGCAGATGAAGGCCCTGGAGTCGTCCGTGGGCACTCCCCTGCTCGTCCGGACGGGCCGCGAGATGCGCCTCACCCAGGCGGGCGAGGCCCTGGTCAAGCACGCGGCGAGCATCCTGGCCGGTCTCACGGCCGCCGAGGAGGAGGTCGCCGCGATCGCCGGTCTGCGCGCGGGCCGCGTCCGGCTGGTGTCCTTCCCCAGCGGCAGCTCCACCCTCGTCCCCACGGCCCTCGCCGCGCTGCGCGCCGCGCACCCCGGCACCCGTGTCTCCCTGGAGGAGGCCGAACCGCCCGAGTCCGTCGAGAAGCTCCGGGCCGGCGACTGCGACATCGCGCTCGCGTTCCGCTACGAGGGAGCGCCGGGCGTCGAGGAGTGGGACGACCTCGTAGTACGGCCGCTGCTGATGGACCGCCTCGTCGGTCTGGTGCCCGAGGGGCACCGGCTCGCGCGGTCGGAGTCCGTGGCGATCGGAGAGTTCGCCGGGGAGCCGTGGATCGCCGGGTGCCCGCGCTGCCGCGGCCAGCTCGTCGAGGTCTGCCGCGGTGCCGGCTTCGAGCCCCGGATCGACTTCGCCACCGACGACTATCCGGCTGTGGTCGGGCTCGTGGGCGCGGGACTCGGCGTCGCCGTCCTGCCGGAGCTCGCGATCGAGTCCGTACGCCCGAAGGGGGCGCGCACCGTGACGGTGGAGCCCGCGGTGCGCCGCGAGATCGTCGCCCTCACCCTCCCGGATCTCGCCGGGGTGCCCGCGGTGGCCGCGACGCTGGACCGGCTGGCGCGGGCGGCGGCCCGCTAGCGGCCTCCCTCCGGGGGGCTACCGCGGACGCACGGCTGCCGTCGCGTCGAAAGCGGGGCACGCGTGCACGTGGCCGACGTGCCTCTCCCTGCCGGGTCCGTCCCTGCCGGGTCCGTCTCCGCCGTGTGTGTCCGCCGTGTACGCGTCCGGCGGCACGCGCTGTCAGAGCAGAAACGTTCCTTCAGTTGTTCGAAGCGGGACTGCTCCCGGTGGTCGATGCCGAGACCAGTCGGTTGCGTGCCCGTCCCATGAGCTCTTCGCGCTCGTCCTCGGTCAGTCCGCCCCACACGCCGTACGGTTCGCGCACCGCCAGCGCGTGTGCCGCGCACTCCGCGCGCACCGGGCATCTCATGCAGACCTCTTTGGCCGAGTTCTCACGAGCGCTCCGTGCCGCACCACGCTCGCCCTCAGGGTGGAAGAAGAGCGAGCTGTCGACCCCGCGGCAGGCCGCGAGGAGCTGCCAGTCCCAGAGGTCCGCGTTCGGACCGGGAAGGCGGGAGAAATCTGCCATTGCGTGTCCCCTTGTTGCCGTTCTGGGCTGCTCTGTGCCCACCGACCGTACATCTACGATCTAAGGAGATGAAAATATGACTCATTGCGAATCTAGCCTCAGACACCAGCAAATGGGAAGAAAACAGGCTAAATGGGGCATCGGTTGTGATGAAACGTTGAGGGTCGGCGCGCATGTCTGCACCGTGTCCGCGCCCTCACGTACAGTGCCGATGACGGCCGACTGCCCCGTAACTCTTTCGAGTGACCATCGTTGAGATGGCTGAGGCGGTTGAAGGAACAAGCGCTCGGGCAGGCGGTCATATCCGTCGGCGAGTATCGACCGCACAGGTGACGATTCGTAACAGCCTGGAGGCTCAAGGTGACGCGCATCAGCTGCGGAGGACGGCCATGACATCCGTCCTCGTCTGCGACGACTCCCCGCTTGCCCGAGAGGCGCTCCGCCGTGCGGTCGCGACCGTGCCCGGTGTCGAGCGTGTGACGACGGCGGCCAACGGCGAGGAAGTCCTCCGCCGCTGGGGTGCCGACCGTTCGGATTTGATTCTGATGGACGTACGCATGCCCGGTTTGGGCGGCGTCGAGACGGTCAGGCGGCTGCTGTCCGCCGACCCCGGTGCGCGCATCATCATGCTCACCGTCGCCGAGGACCTGGACGGTGTGGCACTCGCCGTCGCCGCCGGCGCCCGCGGCTATCTGCACAAGGACGCCTCACGGGCGGAGCTGCGCGCCACCGTGACCCAGGCGCTCGCCGACCCGACCTGGCGGCTCGCGCCGCGCAGACTGCGCTCGGCCGAGATGGGCGCCGCGCCCACGCTCACCGCGCGTGAGATCCAGGTCCTCGAGGGCATGAGCCACGGCCGCTCGAACGCGGAGATCGGCCGTGAGCTGTTCCTCTCGGAGGACACGGTCAAGACCCACGCCCGGCGGCTGTTCAAGAAGCTCGGCGCCTCGGACCGGGCGCACGCGGTCGCGCTCGGATTCCGGTGGGGCCTGGTCCGCTAGGTGAGCCGCGTCGAGGGTATGACGGAAGTAGCCCCTGCCCGCCGTACGGCGGGCGGGGCCGGGCCCTCGGAGAGAGCCTCTTCGGTGTCCGATCCCCGTTTCCCGGCGGATGCCGCATCCTTGAGGTGTGGAGTTCCTTGGGGACAAGTCGGTCGAGCGGAAGGGGAGGGCGCAGGAGATGAGTTCCGGCGCACCTGCTCATAACGCTTCGGTGCACAACTATGGACGCGGTGCCACGGACAGGACGACGCCAAGGCACCATGGACCGATGCGTGAAGACGAGACGACGGGGATCGGTGCGCTCGTCCATCGCGCGGTCGAGGGCGACGAGCAGGCCACACACGACCTGCTCGCCCACGTACATCCGCTCGCGCTGCGTTATTGCCGCGCCCGTCTGTCCCGGCTCCCGGGCGACGCGCGGCACTTCGTGGAGGACCTGGCGCAGGAAGTCTGCGTCGCGGTGCTCCTAGCGCTGCCGCGCTACAAGGACACCGGGCGCCCCTTCGAGGCGTTCGTCTTCGCGATCGCCGCGCACAAGGTCGCCGACCTCCAGCGCGCCGCGATGCGCCATCCGGGGTCCACGGCCGTTCCCTCCGACGAGATGCCGGAGCGGCCCGACGACTCTCTCGGCCCGGAGGAGCGCGCGCTGCTCAGCAGCGACGCCGAATGGGCCAAGAAACTCATGGCCAATCTCCCCGAGAACCAGCGCGAGCTGCTTCTTCTGCGCATCGCGGTGGGCCTCACGGCCGAGGAGACGGGCCAGATGTTGGGAATGTCACCGGGCGCCGTCCGGGTGGCCCAGCACCGGGCACTGAGCCGGCTGCGGGCGCTGGCGGAGCAGTAGGGATCTCGGCCGGCCGCGGTGACGCGCGACCGGTGCGCCGTGCCCCCGCCGCGCCGATCGGGTCCCGTCCGAACGGTGTTCTCCGGTGGTGCCGACCGTCGCCCGGCCGGGTGGCACGGTCTTTCGTTCCATGACGGCGGATCCCTGTTTTTCCCCGCGAACGGCGGGGAACGGCAGGGGCCCCGATGGCGTTGCCGCCCGTCCCGGCCAGGGCGGACGGCGGGTTCCCCTCCACCATGGGGGCGGGGAAGCCGGCCGACGAGGACATGACCCGACGCGGTGGCCCCGGCGTCGCCCCGGCGCCCCCTCCGGGCAGGGTCTGAACGGTGACGACTTCCGTCCCGTACGAACATACGAAGCCGAAGCCCACCCGTAACCGTGGAATGAGAGAGCCATGCTTCCCGTTAGCATGGACATCCGCACCGATCAAGGCCATTTGGGGAAGGTGTCATGACTGCCAACGTCGACGGAGTGCCCGCCAAATTCGCGACACTCGGGCTGACCTACGACGACGTGCTGCTGCTGCCGGGCTCGTCGGACATGGCGCCCGACCAGATCGACACCGCCTCGCACATCTCGAAGAACGTCCGGGTCAACATCCCGCTGCTGTCCGCCGCCATGGACAAGGTCACCGAGTCGCGCATGGCGATCGCGATGGCCCGCCAGGGCGGCGTCGGTGTTCTGCACCGCAACCTGTCCATCGAGGACCAGGCCAACCAGGTCGACCTGGTGAAGCGCTCCGAGTCCGGCATGGTGACCGACCCGATCACCGTGCACCCGGACGCCACGCTCGGCGAGGCCGACGCGATCTGCGCCAAGTTCCGCATCTCCGGTGTGCCGGTCACCGACGGCGGCGGCAAGCTGCTCGGCATCGTCACCAACCGCGACATGGCCTTCGAGACCGACCGCTCGCGCCAGGTGCGCGAGGTCATGACGCCGATGCCGCTGGTCACCGGCAAGGTCGGCATCTCGGGCAACGACGCGATGCAGCTGCTGCGCCGTCACAAGATCGAGAAGCTTCCGCTGGTCGACGACGCCGGCGTGCTCAAGGGCCTCATCACGGTCAAGGACTTCGTCAAGGCCGAGAAGTACCCGAACGCCGCCAAGGACGCCGAGGGGCGTCTGCTGGTCGGCGCGGCCGTCGGTGTCGCGGGAGACGCGTTCGAGCGCGCCCAGGCCCTGATCGAGGCGGGCGTCGACTTCATCGTCGTCGACACCGCGCACGGGCACTCCCGCCTGGTCGGCGACATGGTCGCCAAGATCAAGTCGAACTCCTCCGGCGTGGACGTCATCGGCGGCAACATCGCCACCCGCGACGGCGCGCAGGCGCTCATCGACGCGGGCGTCGACGGCATCAAGGTCGGTGTGGGCCCGGGCTCCATCTGTACGACCCGCGTGGTCGCCGGCATCGGAGTACCGCAGGTCACGGCCATCTACGAAGCGTCGCTCGCCGCCAAGGCGGCCGGTGTCCCGGTCATCGGCGACGGTGGCCTCCAGTACTCCGGTGACATCGCCAAGGCCCTGGTCGCGGGAGCCGACACCGTGATGCTCGGCTCGCTGCTCGCCGGCTGCGAGGAGTCCCCGGGCGAGCTGATGTTCATCAACGGCAAGCAGTTCAAGTCGTACCGCGGCATGGGTTCCCTGGGTGCCATGCAGTCCCGTGGCGATCAGCGCTCCTTCTCCAAGGACCGCTACTTCCAGGAGGGCGTCGCCTCCGACGAGAAGCTCGTCCCCGAGGGCATCGAGGGCCAGGTGCCCTACCGCGGCCCGCTCTCCGCGGTCGTCCACCAGCTGGTCGGCGGTCTGCGCCAGTCGATGTTCTACGTCGGCGGCCGTACCGTGCCCGAGCTCCAGGACCGCGGCCGGTTCGTCCGGATCACCTCGGCGGGTCTCAAGGAGAGCCACCCGCACGACATCCAGATGACGGTCGAGGCGCCGAACTACAGCCGCAACAAGTAGTCACCCGTACACGCGAACGGGTTCCACGCGTGCGTGGAGCCCCCGGCGAGGGCGGCCCCGGAGGTTCCGGGGCCGCCCTCGCCGTAGGCGTCGGGGATACTGGAGGCGCAGAAGCGAAGACGGAAAGGCCACAACGTGACTGAGATCGAGATCGGGCGCGGCAAGCGCGGCCGCCGGGCGTACGCCTTCGACGACATCGCCGTCGTCCCGAGCCGCCGTACGCGGGACCCGAAGGAGGTCTCGATCGCCTGGCAGATCGATGCCTACCGCTTCGAGCTGCCTTTCCTGGCCGCCCCGATGGACTCGGTCGTCTCCCCGGCCACCGCGATCCGTATCGGCGAGCTGGGCGGCCTGGGCGTCCTGAACCTGGAAGGCCTCTGGACGCGGTACGACGACCCGCAGTCGCTGCTGGACGAGATCGCCGGGCTGGACTCGGAGACCGCGACCCGCCGCCTCCAGGAGATCTACGCGGCTCCCATCAAGGAGGAGCTGATCGGGCAGCGCATCAAGGAGGTGCGCGACGCCGGAGTCGTCACCGCCGCCGCCCTGTCCCCGCAGCGCACGGCGCAGTTCTCCAAGGCCGTCGTCGACGCGGGCGTGGACATCTTCGTCATCCGCGGTACGACGGTGTCGGCCGAGCACGTCTCCGGTGCCGCCGAACCGCTGAACCTGAAGCAGTTCATCTACGAGCTCGACGTCCCGGTGATCGTCGGCGGCTGCGCCACGTACACCGCGGCCCTGCACCTGATGCGCACCGGCGCGGCCGGTGTCCTCGTCGGTTTCGGCGGCGGCGCCGCGCACACCACGCGCAATGTGCTGGGCATCCAGGTCCCGATGGCCACCGCCGTCGCGGACGTCGCCGCGGCCCGCCGCGACTACATGGACGAGTCCGGCGGCCGGTACGTGCACGTCATCGCCGACGGTGGTGTCGGCTGGTCCGGCGACCTCCCCAAGGCGATCGCCTGCGGCGCGGACTCCGTGATGATGGGCTCCCCGCTCGCGCGCGCCACCGACGCGCCCGGCCGTGGCCACCACTGGGGCATGGAGGCGGTGAACGAGGAGCTGCCGCGCGGCAAGAAGGTCGACCTCGGCACCGTCGGCACCATAGAGGAGATCCTCACCGGTCCGTCGCACATCCCGGACGGCTCGATGAACATCTTCGGCGCCCTCCGCCGCGCCATGGCCACCACCGGCTACAGCGAGCTCAAGGAGTTCCAGCGCGTCGAGGTGACGGTCGCGGACTCCCAGCACAAGCGGTAACCCGTACGTCGGTACGCGTGCACGAAGCCTGTACGCGCGAAGGGCCCGTCCACCGATCGGTGGACGGGCCCTTCGTCGTGAGACCGAGCCTGTCAGCCGCTGGTCAGCAGTTCGGCGACGCCTGCGAGCATCAGCACGACGCCGGCGAGGCCGACGGCCGCGGCGTACGGCCGGAGACCGATGGCGAAGACCCGATCGCGCGGCGGAGTGAAGCTGCCGGTGGCCAGGGCGTTGAGGTTGTGGCTGCGCTGCCGGAAGGCCTCCATCGCGTCGGCGGCGCCCCGGATGTTGAAGGCGACCCAGCTTCCCGCCACCGCGGCCGACAGGCCGAGCAGCATCAGCAGCACGTGGACCGGCATCGTCAGAGCCCGGCCTTGCGGGTGCTCTGGAACGCCACGTACGCCGCGACCGCGAAGAAGACGAAGGTCAGCGGGTCGGCCTCGGCCTTCCATGCCTCCTGGACCGTGTCGAGGTGGTCGAAGAAGACCTCGCTGAAGCCGACGCCGAACTGCTTGGCGATGATCATGGCCTCGCCGACCAGCTGGCCGAGGTAGATCGCGGCGACGGACACGACCACGCTCGCGACCGGCAGGGCCTGGCTGCGACCTCCGACGCGGCCCGCGGCGATGCCGACCAGGAAGCCGACACCGACGGCGGCGTAGCCGATCTCGTGCTTGGTGAGGCCGATGATCAAGCCGTACAGGATCGCGGAGACCAGGCCGGCGCCGACGGCGGCGGCGAGACCGAGCGCCGCGTTGCCGCGCGCGGGGGCGGCCGGGGCGACGGGCGCGACCGGGAAGCCCGGCTGGGGCGCGCCCTGCGGGACACCCTGCTGCGGGACGGGC
Organism: Streptomyces sp. NPDC005141; assembly: GCF_053599975.1. Taxonomy (NCBI): domain Bacteria; kingdom Bacillati; phylum Actinomycetota; class Actinomycetes; order Kitasatosporales; family Streptomycetaceae; genus Streptomyces; species Streptomyces sp. NPDC005141. Next base: position 153,933 of record NZ_JBSFYW010000010.1, read on the forward strand.
GGCTGATCGGTGGGCGCGCCCGCGTACGGGTTGTTGTCGACCGGTGGGCCGGACGGCGGCGTCGACTGACTCATGTGGTTCCCCCCAGGGATGTGAGCGCAGCTGTGGTGTGCGCGTGGGACGTGGGCGCACACCTGCGGACGCCCGGGACGTGGGCGCACGTGTGTGCGAGAGCTGCCGCACATTAGCAGGCGGGGGTGACAACCCGTGAGGGCATTTCCGGGGTCAGAGCCGGTGTGCCGCCCCGGTCGGGGTCGCTCCCCTCGTGTCCAGGAGGAGTTGGGCCTTCACCGACAGTCCTTGCAGGTCGTACGTGCGGTGCTGTTGGAGCAGGATCGTCAGGTCGGCGTGGGCCGCGGCCTCGTAGAGGGAGTCCGCGCGCGGCACGGGCCGACCGAGGACGCTCCAGGCGGGGACGTGCGGGTCGTGATAGCTGACGGACGCGCCGAGTTCCATCAGGCGTACGGCGATCTCGTGGGCGGGAGCGCCCTGTTGATCGGCCATGTCCGCCTTGTAGGTGACGCCGAGGAGGAGCACGCGTGCGGCACGGGCGGACTTCCCGTGCTCGTTGAGCAGCGTGGCGGCGCGCTGGATGACGTACTGGGGCATGTGGTTGTTGACCTGCTGGGCGAGTTCGACCATCCGGAGCGGGCGCCCCGACGCGCCGAGGTCCTGGGCGATCCCGTGCCCGCCCACCCCCGGTCCGGGCCGGAACGACTGGAAGCCGAACGGCTTGGTCTCCGCGCAGCGGATGACGTCCCACAGGTCCACGCCCAGGTCGTCGCAGAGCACGGCCATCTCATTGACGAGCGCGATGTTGACGTGCCGGAAGTTGGTCTCCAGGACCTGCACGGTCTCCGCCTCGCGGGGCCCGCGCGCGCGGACGACCTTGTCGGTGAGCCGTCCGTAGAAGGCGGCGGCCGACTCGGTGCACGCGGGGGTGAGGCCGCCGATGACCTTCGGTGTGTTCGCGGGGGTGAAGTCGCGGTTGCCGGGATCGACCCGGCTGGGCGAATAGGCGAGGTGGAAATCCCGCCCCGCGCGCAGCCCGGAGCCCTCTTCGAGGAGCGGACGGAGGAATTCCTCCGTGGTGCCGGGGTGTACCGGCGATTCCAGGATCACCGTGGTGTGCGGGCGCAGCTGTGCGGCCAGCGTGCGGGCCGCCGCCTCCACCTGGCCGAGGTCCAGGGTGCCGTCCGCGCCCCGCGGGGTCGGTGCGCAGATGACGGCGGTGCGTACCCGGCCCAGCTCGGCCGGGTTTGTGGTCGGCCGGAAGCCCCCCGAGAGCATCCGGCGCAGTTCTGCGGGGGTGAGGGAGCCGCCCTCCGGCCCTGTTTTGTAGCCGAGGGTGGAGATGCCGGCGGCGACGGCGGCCTGGGCCAGGGGCAGGCCGAGATGACCGAGTCCGATGACGGCGAGGTCTGCGGGCATGGAGTGGGCCGTCCTTCCCAATAACCGATGCGGGACATGTGCGCAAGCCCTGTGGACAGGACGGGCGAGAGCAATGTCAGACTAGGAGTAAATATGACCGATTTACGGGATTGATCGATCAAGATTCCCTGCGCGTCGCCGAGACTTGTCCACAGGCTGCGGACGGACGGTGGCCGATGAGGGGCAAGACGGTCAGACTTTGGGCAGGGGGGATGTGAGCCGGGCGTCGCCGGACAGGTGCGGCCAGCGCGACAACAGCGGGAGGCAGCGGTGAGGACAGCGACACTGGGGCCGGCGGAGCGCGCCGAGTCACTTGCGGGAATGGCCGAGGGCGAGCTGGACGTGCTGGTCGTGGGCGCGGGCGTGGTCGGCGCGGGCACCGCGCTGGACGCCGTGACACGTGGTCTGTCCACCGGCCTGGTCGAGGCGCGTGACTGGGCATCGGGCACCTCGAGCAGATCCAGCAAGCTGATCCACGGCGGTCTGCGGTATCTGGAGATGCTCGACTTCGCGCTCGTCCGTGAGGCACTGAAGGAGCGCGGCCTGCTGCTCGAACGGCTGGCACCGCACCTGGTGAAGCCCGTCCCGTTCCTCTACCCCCTCCAGCACAAGGGCTGGGAGCGGCTGTACGCGGGCTCCGGCGTCGCGCTGTACGACGCGATGTCGATGGCCCGCGGCCACGGACGCGGACTGCCCACCCACCGCCATCTGAGCCGCCGCCACGCCCTGCGCGTCGCACCGGCCTTGAAGAAGGACGCGTTGATCGGCGCCCTGCAGTACTACGACGCGCAGATGGACGACGCGCGCTATGTGGCGACGCTGGTGCGCACGGCGGCGGCGTACGGCGCGAAGGTCGCCAACCGCGCGCGGGTCACCGGCTTCCTGCGCGAGGGCGAGCGGGTGGTCGGGGCCAAGGTGCGCGACGTCGAGGGCGGCGGCGAGTACGAGGTCCGCGCCAAGCAGGTCGTCAACGCCACGGGTGTGTGGACCGACGACACCCAGGCGATGGTCGGGGAGCGGGGCCAGTTCCACGTGCGGGCGTCCAAGGGCATCCATCTGGTCGTACCGAAGGACCGGATCAACTCCACCACGGGCCTGATCCTGCGCACCGAGAAGTCCGTGCTGTTCGTGATCCCGTGGGGGCGCCACTGGATCATCGGCACCACCGACACCGACTGGGACCTCGACAAGTCCCACCCGGCGGCCTCCAGCGCGGACATCGACTATCTGCTGGAGCACGTGAACTCGGTGCTCTCGGTGCCGCTCTCCCGGGACGACGTCCAGGGGGTGTACGCGGGGCTGCGGCCACTGCTGGCCGGAGAGTCGGACGCCACGAGCAAGTTGTCGCGCGAGCACACCGTGGCCCATCCGGTGCCCGGACTCGTGGTCGTGGCCGGCGGCAAGTACACGACCTACCGGGTGATGGCCAAGGACGCGGTGGACGAGGCGGTGCACGGCCTCGATCAGCGGGTCGCCGAATGCGTCACCGAGGAGACCCCGCTGGTCGGCGCCGAGGGATACCACGCGCTGTGGAACGCGCGAGCGCGGATCGCGGCCCGCACCGGGCTCCATGTGGTGCGTGTGGAGCACCTGTTGAACCGGTACGGGTCGCTCGCCGAGGAGCTTCTCGACCTCATCGTGGAGGACCCGTCGCTCGGTGAGCCCCTGCCGGCCGCCGAGGACTACCTCCGGGCCGAGATCGTCTACGCCGCCTCGCACGAGGGCGCCCGCCACCTGGACGACGTCCTGACCCGGCGCACCCGCATCTCCATCGAGACCTTCGACCGGGGCACCCGCAGCGCCCGCGAGGCCGCCGAGCTGATGGCACCGGTCCTCGGCTGGGACAAGGACCAGATCGAGCGCGAGGTGCAGCACTACGAGAAGCGGGTCGAGGCGGAGAGGGAGTCTCAGCGCCAGCCGGACGATCTGACGGCGGACGCGGCGCGGCTGGGCGCGCCCGACATCGTGCCGTTCTGACCGCCGGTTCCCGCTCATCTCACTCGAACGGGTGCGGTGAGCTGGGATCTTCGTTCGCGGCCCGGCCGTTCTACGGGGTGCGGGGACAGAACTCGGCGGCGAGCAGAGCCGGTCCGAGCGCCGTGTCCGTGACCCCGTCCGTGTTCACCCGGAAAGTGAGGACACGGCGACCGTCGGCGGTGGCCGCGCTGCGCACGGAGCTGCCGGAGATACGGCCGTTGTGCCCCCACACCGTGGTCCCGCACGGCAGCTTCACCGGGAACAGCCCCATGCCGTACGAGCCATGCGCGGCGCGGGTGTCGAGCATCTCGCGCAGCCGGCGCGAGGGCAGGAGTTCGCCGCCGAGCAGGGCCGCGTAGAAGCGGTTCAGATCGGCCAGCGTGCTCACCAGCTCACCCGCCGCGCCGGCCACGCGCGGGTCGAGCTCGGTGACGTCGGAGCCGTCGGCGGCGTACGCGCGGCCGTGCGGTGAGGGAAGGGAAGCGCGGGCACCGGGGAAGGAGGTGCCGGTCAGGCCGAGGGGAGTGATGACGCGGCGCTCGGTCTCGGTGGCGTACGAGTGGCCGGTGACCTGCTCGACGACCATGCCGAGCAACACGTAGTTGGTGTTCGAGTAGGCGAAGCGGCCCCGGTGGGCCGGGGGATGGGTGAGTGCGATGCGTACGGCCTGAAGCGGGGTCACCGGGACGGCGCCCCGGGTGACCGAGGTGAAGTCGTGGAGGCCGCTGGTGTGGTGGAGCAGGGCACGCAGCGTGATGCGGCGGCCGTCGTTGCCCGCACCGCGCACCAGACCGGGCAGGTGGTCGTCGACGGAGTCGGACAGGGACAGCCGGTGTTCGGCGGCGAGTTGCAGGACGACCGTCGCGATGAAGGTCTTGGTGATGCTCCCGGCGCGGAAATGATCGGAACGGGAAATTCCGCTTCCGGCGCTCGCGAAGCGCGGACCCGACTCCTCGTCGGCCAGCAGAGCGGCGGCCGGAGCGCCGCCACGGGTCACGAGGAGGGTGAGTGCGGTGTCCGAGGCAGGGGTGACGGTGCCTTGGGAGGAGACCAGGGTCCGTCCCAGCAGGCCGGTTTGGGCCATGCCGAGGAGCGCCAGGGACACGGGTATGGCCAGGAGTGTCCGAGCTGTCCAGGGTTGCGGCATCGGTGGGTCCCTCCTTGTCGCGGCCCATCATGGGGCACGTTTCTGTGCCGGGGGTCAGGCCGGGGACGGGTGGGGCGGGTGTGCGGGACTCCGGTTGCCGGGTGGTCGGTGTGCGCGGTGTGCGCCGGTTGGTGAGGTGTCGGCCGGGGCCTGGCGTCTCATTGGCTGAGCTGTTGCGGTTCCAGGGGCCCCCAGGGCGTTGGGCACTTGTCGGGTGAGGGACAATGAAGGCTCTGTCAGGGCGGGTTGCATGAGGGGACGCATGTCGGAGGCGGAGCGGGCGGGAGCATCCCGTCAGGACAAGAGCGAACGTCTCCTCGCCGGGCGGTACCGGCTGGGGGATGTTCTCGGCCGCGGCGGCATGGGCACCGTGTGGCGCGCGCAGGACGAGACCCTGGGCCGCACGGTCGCCGTGAAGGAGCTGCGGTTCCCGTCGGCCATCGACGAGGACGAGAAGCGCCGGCTGATCACGCGCACGCTGCGTGAGGCCAAGGCGATCGCACGGATCCGCAACAACGGCGCGGTGACGGTCTTCGACGTGGTCGACGAGGACAACCGGCCGTGGATCGTGATGGAGCTCATCGAGGGCAAGTCGCTCGCCGAGGCCATCCGCGAGGACGGCCTGCTCACGCCGAAGCGCGCCGCCGAGGTGGGCCTGGCCATCCTCGACGTGCTGCGCTCGGCGCACCGTGAGGGCATCCTGCACCGGGACGTGAAGCCGTCGAACGTGCTGATGTCCGACGACGGCCGGGTCGTGCTCACCGACTTCGGCATCGCGCAGGTGGAGGGCGACCCGTCCATCACGTCGACCGGCATGCTCGTCGGCGCGCCCTCCTACATCTCGCCGGAGCGGGCCCGCGGCCACAAGCCCGGGCCCGCGGCCGACCTGTGGTCGCTGGGCGGTCTGCTGTACGCGTCGGTGGAAGGCGTGCCGCCGTACGACAAGGGCTCGGCGATCGCGACGCTCACCGCCGTGATGACCGAACCGGTGGAACAGCCGAAGAACGCGGGTCCGCTGGAGAACGTGATCTACGGCCTGCTCGCCAAGGACCCCGAGCAGCGGCTCGACGACGCGGGCGCCCGCGCGATGCTCAACGAAGTGCTGCGCGCGCCCGATCCCGAGCAGTCCCTGCCGGAGCCGCCGGACGCGACGAAGGTCGTGGCCATGCCACCGGTGCCGGAGGGCCCGGGTCGGCGGGGTTCGGGCGGTTCCCGTGCCAGGAAGGGCGAGGAGCCCTCGGAGCGGCTGCGCGGGGCGCTGCGCTCGGTGCGCAAGGCCGCGACGTCGGCCGGGGCCGCCACGGCGGCGGCCACCGCGGCGGCGACTGCCCGTGCGAAGACGGTCGGCGGCTCGGATGCCTCCCGGGCGGAAGGGGCCGCCGGGACGGCCTCCCCGCGCACGGGTGCCGGGTCCGGTGTGGCTGCCGGTACGGCCGGCGGCACCTCCGTGCCGTCCGCCCCGGCGGGTTCGTCCGTGCCGCCCGCTCCGCGGAAGCCGGAGGGGAATGACGGTGCGTCGCTGAACTCCAGTTCGGCCGGGGGTACCGGATCGGCGGGTGCCGCCGGTGCGCGGAACGCCTCGGGTTCCGGGTGGCCGGTGGCCCCAGAGCGGCCGCCGCGGCCGGCGCCGAAAGCGTCGCTGACGGATGTCGTGCCGCGCCGCACGCTGGTGATCATCGCGGTGGCCGTGGCGCTGGCCGTGCTCGGCACCGTCCTGGCCCTCACTCTCGGTGGCGGGGACGACAACAACGCCAAGGACGGCAAGACAGGCGGCGGCAAGGCGGCCGCCTCCAGCGGAGCGACGTCCGGAAGCGGGAACGGCGACGACACCAAGAAGGACGACGACGCCCGCACGGACAGCGGCGACAAGTCCGGCTCCGGCTCGGATGCGGACGGGACCGCGAACGCCTCCTCGGGCGCGAGCGCGAGTGCGAGCACGTCGGACGGCTCGAGCGGCGGCAAGGAGTCGGGATCGGGATCGGGTTCCGGCGCCGCGAAGACGTACAAGAGCGGCCAGGGCTTCTCGATAGGACTGCCGAAGGGGTGGAAGTACCAGTCCCAGGACGCCGCGGGAGCCCGGTTCACGGGGCCCGACGGGCAGAAGCTCCTCGTCGGCTGGACGGCGACGCCCAAGGACGACCCGGTCGCGGACTGGAAGAACCAGGCGCGCTACATGACCCGCTCCCAGTACGTGAAGCTCCGCATAGAGAAGGTGGAATACCGCGGCTGGAACACGGCCGACTGGGAGTTCACCTACGTGGACGGGGGCACGAAGTACCGGTCGATCGACCGCGGTTTCGTTGTGAACGCGCATCAGGGATACGCGTTGATGTACACGGCGAAGGCGTCCGCGTGGGACAGCACTCTGCGCAAGAACACGTGGAAGACGCTGACCGAGACGTTCCAGCCGAAGTCGTGACGTACCGCTCGCCGAGGTGACGTTCCGCCACGGAGCGGAGCCCGAGATCTGGCATCACCGCTCTGCGGGTTGCCTCGGGCACGTATCGTGAGTGGTTGCGGACCGTACGAAGCCACAACGGAACGCAAGGCGAACGGAATTGACCAACCGGTCGGCTGGGGGAGGCATTGTGGACGACTATGCGGGACGGGTACTCGCCGACCGCTACCGCCTGCCCCTGCCGCCGTCCGACGAGTACGAACTCGCCGAGAGCCGGGCCTTCGACACCTACAGCGGGCAGGAAGTCCTGGTACGGCAGGTGCCGTTGCCGGAGGTCGTCGAGGCCGAGGTGCTCGACGCGGACGGGCTGCCCGAGGGGTTCGTGGCCCGGGACGGCGGGGTGCGGCGGGCGTCCGCGCGGACCACGCGTCGGCCCACCGAACCGGCGGTGCGACGCGCGATCGAGGCCGCCCAGGCCGCCGCGCAGATCCCCGACCATCCCCGGCTCGACCAGGTCTTCGACGTGTTCGCCGAGGGCGGGTCGTTGTGGATCGTGAGCGAGTTGGTGCCCGCGAGGCCGCTGGCCGCGCTGCTCGCCGAGAAGCCGCTCAGTCCCTACCGGGCCGCCGAGGTCGCCTCCGACGTCCTGACCGCGCTGCGGGTCCTGCACGCGCACGGGTGGGTCCACCGGAACATCACCGTACGCACGGTGCTCGTCTGCGACGACGGCCGCGTACTGCTGACCGGACTGGCCGCCGGTGCCGCCGAGGAGGCGCTGTGCGGGTACGACCCGGTGCCGGTGCGGGAGGACGACCTCACGAGTGAGCCCGGGTCGGGTCCGGGGGCCCCGGAGGGCGGCCTCGCGCGGCCCGGCTTCGGCGGCGGCTCCGGGCGGACCGGGAACGGTGGTCCGGCCGGGCCGGGCGCTCCTCGGGGCGCGGGCGCCGGTGGGCCGGTTGGCGCGGGCGGGCGCGGTCCCGCCGACGGCATCGGGTTCGGCGGCGGTCCCGCGCGCGGCGTCGCCGTGGCGGCCACGTCCGGCGCCGATGCCGAAGCGGCCCGCCGGGCGGCGATCGAGGCCCGGGCGGAGCAGGGAACCCCGGTTCCGGGAACGCCGGCGGAGGCTGCGCCGGGCAGGAGCCCGCGTGCCCTCGAAGCGGCGGGTCCGGCCGGTCCGGGTGGCTCGGCGGGACAGGCCGGACCGGGCGGTGGACCGGACACGAGCGGGGGAGCGAAGGGCGCCGAGAGCGACATCCGTGCCGCGCGCGCCGGGGCCATCGCCGCGTACCGCGCGGGAGCACGCGCCGCGGCCCGCGTGCAGGGGGAACAGCGGGGCGACCCGCTCGCCCTTCCGGCACCCCGGCCCGCGGCACCCGGCGAGCAGAACGGACAGGCCGACCAGGACAGTCCGTACGGCACCTCCGCGCACTCCCCGCAGGACCGGGCCCACGGGCAGACGGTGCTGCCCGGCCAAGGCGGACAGCAGCGGCCCCGTACCGCGCCTCCGGGCCAGATAGCCGACCCGTACGGAGTCGGCACCACCTGGCACGGGGCTCAGCCGCGCCCTGCCGGACCCGTCGGCGGGGACAACGGCCAAGGGCACCCCACCCTTCCCCCGGGAGCGGGCGGCAGGCCGGGCACGGGGGCCACCGGGTACGAGCGTCCCGTGTCCGGGCCCGGACAGCAGCCCTTCGTCGCGGGGCACGGCGGTCGTTCCGGCGTCCCGGCCCCCGGAGGGTCTCCCGACAGCGGCCGGATCCCGGACAACGGCAGGTTCACCGGCGGCTTCCAGGCTCCCGGGCACACCCAAGTACCCGGACTGCCGGGCGGTTTCACCGAGTCAGGACACGCTCGCGGGCCCGGCGTCTCCCCGGCCCCCGATCACACCCGGGTTCCCGGCATCGCGCAGAGCCCCGTCCCGGCTCCGCACAACCCCGAGGGCCGCAGCGGCGGTTGGGGAGAACTGGTCGTCGGGGCGGCGCCCCGGCGAGGTCCCGCCACCGCGCTCGCGGCGGAGCGGGCCCGGCAGGCACGGATGGCCGTGGTCGGACCGGTGACCGAGCGCTGGGCGCCGGAACAGGCCGGGCCGGTGCACGAGAACTGGCAGCTTGCGGCCCCCATCGGACCGGCCACCGACCTGTGGGCCCTGGGCGCGCTGCTCTTCCGCGCCGTACAGGGGCACGCGCCGTATCCGGAGGAGAACACCGCCGAGCTGGTGCAGCTGGTGTGCGCGGAGCCGCCCGCTTTCGCCGAGGAGTGCGGACCGCTGCGGCCCGTCGTCGAGTCGCTGCTGCGCCAGGACCCCACCGAGCGGCTCGACTTCGAGGAGCTGCGCGGCTGGCTGCGGTCCCTGGTGCGGTCCGCGCCCGAGCCCGAGGCCGGGGCGTACGTCGTGCCCGTGCCGCCCGCCGACTCGAGCCGGCTGCCGATCGTACGGCGCCGGGGTGAGCTCGTCCGCAGGCGTCGCGCCGGGCTGCCCGCGACCAGCCCGCACGCCCGCCACAAGCGGGCCAGGAAGGAGAGTTCGGCGGGGCCCCGCCGGCTGGGCCGGAATCTGCTCCTGCTGATCCTGCTCCTGCTGGCCGCGGCGGTCACGTACGCCATGGTCTTCATGCCCAAGTCGGACCGGAGCGGTACGGGTGAGCAGCGGACCGGCGCCGCCGGACAGGCCGGGCCCACCCCCGACACCGGCCGCGACGCGAAGTCGAGCAGCGAGCCACGGCCCGACCAGACCTCACCGGGTCCCGACAAGAGCCCCTCGGGGAAGTCGAGTTCGACCTCCTCGCACACCACCACCGATCCCGATGTCGCCCAGGGCTTCACGCTCCGCAAGGACCCCGAGGGGTTCCGGGTCGCCGTGGCCAGCGGCTGGGACCGTTCGCCGAAGAACGGGAGCGGTCAGATCGTCTACTCCCAGGGGGACTTCGAGCTCATCGTCGTACCCGGGCGGGACAGCACGGGCACGTACGGCAGCGACCCGATGACGTACCAGCGGGAGAACGAGAAGGAGTTGCAGCCCTTCCGGGACTCGACCTGGGCCACCTCCAGCGGGATGCGGCGGATCGACGTGGGAGGCCGGGCGATGGCCGAGGGCCAGTTCATCTGGCAGGACTCGGCAGGTCGTTCGCTCTATGTGCGCAACCTCGCGATCCTCATCGGCGGGCACTACCACGTGGTGCAGCTGCGCGGCCCGGAGGCCGAACGGGACGAGGTGACCCGGCTCTACGAGCAGGCCTCCGAGACCTACCAAGTCACCGGCTGAGCAAGCCTCCTGCGCCCGGACCCCCGCGTTTCGCCAGGCGAGGACGTCTGAACATCGAACGGTTCCCTCCCGTACAGGGAAGGGAGAACCGTCACAGTGCGGTCTCCGTACGACCCCGCTTGTTCCCTGGTGGGTGACCGCTCCTTAGTCTGACCCTGTCAAGACCATTGCGGGGAAAACGTGAATCAGATGCAGGGCCTGCTCCTCGCGGGCCGCTACCGGCTTGTCGACTCCATCGGCAGCGGTGGCATGGGCCGGGTTTGGCGCGCCCATGACGAGGTGCTGCACCGCGCGGTCGCGGTCAAAGAGCTGACCGCCGCGCTGTACGTCGCCGAGAGCGACGTCGCCCGGCTGCTCGCCCGCACCCACGCCGAGGCGCGGGCCGCGGCCCGGATCAACCACTCGGCCGTCGTCACCATCCACGACGTGCTGGAGCACGACAACCGGCCGTGGATCGTGATGGAGCTGGTCGAGGGCAACTCGCTGGCCGACGAGGTCAAGGACCGGGGGCGCCTCGAACCGGCGGAGGCGGCACGGATCGGCCTGTGGGTACTGCGCGCGCTGCGCGCCGCACACGCGGCCGGAGTGCTGCACCGGGACGTGAAGCCCGGCAACGTCCTGCTGTCGCCCGACCGGCGTGTGCTGCTCACCGACTTCGGGATCGCCCAGGTCGAGGGTGACACGACCATCACGCGCACCGGCGAGATCGTCGGTTCCGTCGACTACCTCGCGCCCGAGCGGGTGCGCGGCCACGATCCCGGGCCGGCCTCCGACCTGTGGGCCCTCGGGGCCACGCTGTACACGGCGGTGGAGGGACGGTCGCCGTTCCGGCGGACCTCGGCGCTGTCGACCATGCAGGCCGTGGTCGACGAGGCCCCCACACCTCCGCAGCACGCCGGTGCCCTGGAGCCCGTCATCGCCGCGCTGCTCCGCAAGGACCCGGCGGAACGCCCCGGCCCGGCCGAGGCCGAGGAGATGCTCGCCGATGCCGCGGAGGGCCGCCGGCCGAGGACGGCGCAGGCGTATGTATCGACGCAACACGTGGACACCAGCGTGGAAAGCGGACCTGCCCATGGGGGCGGAACCCATGGGGGCGGAACCCATGGAGGTACCGCCCACGGCGGTCAGCCGTACGGCACACCGACGGCGGGCGTCCGCCGCCATGGATCCGGCGCCACCGCGGGGCACGCGCCCCACGGCGGCGGCCCCGCCGGGACCATGTACCAGCCCCTGTCCGGCCCCGAGCCCAGGAAGCGACGGCGTGGCCGCACCATCGCCCTCGTCCTGGCCATGGCCGCGCTGGTCGGCGGCGGCGGTGCCGTCGCCATGCGGTACGCGGACAACTGGCGGCAGGACAGCGACTCCTCCGCCGCGACCGGCGGCAACAAGGGCGGCGCCACCGGCAAGCCGACCGGAGACCCCACGAGCAGCGGCTCGGCGACACCGGCCGGCACCCTTCCCGAAGGCTGGGTGCGCCGGAAGGACCCCGAGGGCTTCAGCCTCGCCCTGCCCGGCAAGGACTGGAAGCGGGAGGTCAATGGTTCACAGATCGACTACACCCCCGACGGCGGCCAGCACTTCATCCGCATCGCCCTCGACGACTCGCCGGACTTCGAGGACCCGCACCGCCACCAGCTCGACCTGGAGGAGCAGGTGAAGAAGCTCAAGGACTACCAGCGGATGGGACTCCAGGAGAACACCTTCCGGGACTGCCCCGCCTCCCTGTGGGACTTCACCTGGACCGCGCTGCCGTCGCAGGGGGACTTCCCGGGCCCGCGCCGCGCCATCGAGGAGACCTATCTGTCCCGGAAGGGCGTCGAGTACGCGATCTACATGTCCTCGCCCTTGGAGGACTGGATCGTCACGCGTCAGCAGTTCGGCACCGTCCTGCGCAACTGGCGCGAGGCCGGATAGCACCCACGGCGACGTCACCGCTCCGGAAGGTATCCGTCCGTTGGGGCATGATGGGCCCATGGGGACCGAGGGGGAGAACGTCCGTGTGATCGCGGGCCGTTACCGGCTGGAGGCCAGGATCGGGCGGGGCGGCATGGGCGTCGTCTGGCGTGCCACCGACCAACTGCTCGGCCGCCGGGTCGCGGTGAAGGAACTGGCCCTCGACGACTCGCTCTCGGCGGAGGAGGCCGGGCTCCAGCGCGACCGGACCCTGCGTGAGGCCCGGGCCGTGGCGCAACTGCACCACCCGCACATCATCGTCGTCCACGACGTCGTGGTGGACGACGAACGCCCTTACATCGTCATGGAGTTGATCGACGGCGGCTCGCTCGCCGAGCGGATCTCCGCGGACGGGCCGGTCGACGCGCGCGAGGCCGCCCGCATCGGCATCGACCTGCTCGGAGCGCTGCGCCGCGCGCACGAGGCGGGGGTCCTGCACCGCGACCTCAAGCCCGCCAACGTCCTCGTCGAGGCGGGCACCGACCGTGTCGTGCTCACCGACTTCGGGATCGCCCAGGTCGCGGGCGCGACGACGCTCACGGAGAGCGGGGCGTTCGTCGGCTCGCCCGAGTACACCGCGCCCGAGCGGATGTCCGGGGCGCGGACCGGTCCCGAGTCCGACCTGTGGTCGCTCGGCGCCCTGCTGTGCACGGTGCTGAGCGGCGCGTCGCCCTTCCGCCGTGACTCGTTGGGCGGCATCCTGCACGCTGTCGTCGTCGACGAGATCCGTCCGCCGGCCCAGGCCGCACCGCTTCTTCCCGTCGTGCGAGGGCTTCTGGAGCGCGATCCGGAGCGGCGGCTCGACGCGGCGGAGGCGGAGCGGATGCTGCGCGCCTTCCGGGACACCGGCCGTACGCCGCGCCTGCCGGTCCCGTACACGCCCACGCGGCGGGACGTACCTCTGCACAGACCGGGGTCCAAGCCGCAGCCGCCCGCTTCCGGCACCACGGCGGACGGCCCGCCCAAGCAGTCCACACGGAGTCTTCTCGTCGCCGCCGCGCTGGTCGCCGCGATGGCCGGCGCGGGGGTGTCGGCGGCCATGCTGCTGATGAACGGCGGCGGCGGGGACGGCACACCACCCTCGTCGAGTGCGCAGGGCACGTCACGGACACCGAGTACGTCGTCCTCGGCGGCCGGCACGCTCTCGGCCCCGCCCGCGAGCGCCGCGCCCACCGTCACGGTGACCCGGCGGCAGTCGCCGACCGCCACGGCGGCCCGCACGGCGCCCTCGGGATACCGCATCGCGTCGGACGCGAACGGATTCTCGCTCGCCGTGCCCGACGGCTTCACCCGGGATCCGCAGGGCGAGCGGGTCTTCTACATGTCACCGGGGAAGACCTTCCGTCTCGGTATCAAGCCGGCCGACCCCGAGACCGGCGGGCCGCTCGGCGTGATGCGCCGGGCGGACGCCGAGGGGCCCGCCAGCAACCCCGGTTACCGCGACGGCACGGTCGCCCGGACCACGCACGACGGACACCCGGCCGCTCTCTGGGAGTTCACCTGGAACGGCTTCACCAAGGCGGAGGGCGCACGGCACACGTACGACCTGTGCTGGGAGCAGGGCGGCCGGATGTACGACGTGTGGGTCTCGGCGCCGGTCGGGCGGGGGACGGAGGCGAAGGAGTACTTCGACGTCGCGGTGGACACCTTCGTACCCTCATAAAGGGGAAATAAGGGATGGTCCGCGTCACGGGTCTGTGACCGGCGGGCGACGGGACTGGATGACGACGGGCCCGCCGCGATAGAGATGGACGCATGAGCGACAACGGGGGAGTCCCTCGCAGGGGCGACGAGCCGACGAGTTTCGGTCTGCAACCGCCGAGGGCCGTGGTGCCCGGCGTACCTGCGGGGGCTCCGGCCGCCGCTGTCCCGTACCCGGGCAATCCGTATGCCACGCCCGCCCGGACCGTCCCGGACCAGCCACAGGCTCCCGCGCCGCAGCCCGCGCCGGAACCGGGGACCGGGCGCCTGATCGGCGGGCGCTATCGCCTGCTCTCCAAGCTCGGGCACGGCGGCATGGGCACGGTGTGGCGGGCCAAGGACGAGACCGTGGACCGCGAGGTCGCCGTCAAGGAACCACGCGTTCCGGACCATCTTCCCGAGCGTGAACGTGCCAACGCGTACGAGAGGATGCGGCGCGAGGCACGCGCGGCGGCGCGGCTCGACCACCCCGCGGTGGTGAGCGTGCACGATGTCGCGGTCGTGGACGGACAGCCCTGGATCGTCATGGAGCTGGTGCGGGGCCGCTCGCTCGGCGACGCCCTCCAGGAGGGCACGCTCGGCGTCCGCGAGGCGGCGCGCGTCGGCCTGGAGGTCCTCGGCGCCCTGGAGGCCGCGCACGCGGCGGGCATCCTGCACCGCGACGTCAAGCCCGACAACGTGCTCCTCGGCCGTCACGACCGCGTCGTGCTCACCGACTTCGGAATCGCCCAGATCGAGGGCGAGACCAGCCTGACGGACACCGGCGGTTTCGTCGGCTCGCCCGAATACATCGCCCCGGAAAGAGTGCTGGGCCAGCGCCCCGGTCCCGCTTCCGACCTCTGGTCGCTCGGTGTGGTGCTCTACACCGCGACCGAAGGTGTCTCCCCCTTCCGCCGCAGCAACACGCCCGCCACGCTTCAGGCGGTCCTCAACTCCACGCCGACCGCGCCCGGTTCGGCGGGCGGACCGCTGGCAGGGGTGATCAACGGGCTGCTCGGCAAGGAGCCGTCCCACCGCCCCGGCGCGGCCGAGGTGCGGCGTCTGCTGGAGGAGGCCGCACAGCCTCCGGCCCCGGCGCCGACACAGGTCGTGCGGGTCGAGGGCCCGGACGGTCCCGGAGGGTCCGGCGGCGGGGGTGTCCGGGTCGGCCGCAAGACCCTGATCAGCCTCGGAGCGGCGGTCGTCGCGGCAGCGGTGGCGGTGTACCTGGTGATCGCGGACCCGTTCGCCGGTCCGCTGCCGGACGGCTGGCAGAAGAAGCACGTGTCGGACGTCGCCGCGACGCTGGCGGTGCCCGCCGGGTACAAGGAGGCGAAGCCGGACCGGACGTCGGACAAGACGCACTGGGTCACGTACACGGACGAGAGCGGGAGCATCTCGATCGGGCTGAGCCTCGCCAGGAAATCCGAGGACACGAACAAGGAGATCAAGGGCTCGGCGCGGGCCGAGATGTACGCGGACGACGGTGTGTTCAAGGCGACCGGCTCGTACGACCTGAGCATGCCCGAGGGCTCGAAGACGTCCCCGGACGCCGGGGTCACGTACCAGGGCGGGCAGGCCGCGGAGAACACGGTGGGCTACACGACCACCGACAGCCAGAACCCCCGCCCCCGCGAACTCCGGCTCTTCTACTACAAGTCGAAGGCGGGCGACATGTACAAGCTCACGATCAGCTATCCGCGCAAGGGCGACTTCACGGCACGAGGTCATGAGGTGGCCAGGACGGCGATCGCGAACCTGGACATCGACAAGCCGTGACCGACCGCGGCGGCGCCGCGCGAGCGGTCGGGGCCGGGGTGGTTGTGGCCACGGTCTCGTCCCCGGTGACCGGACTGTGATCGGGAAAGCGACCGCCCGGTGATCGTCGGATCGACAACGCCCTGATCAGCGCGTTTGCTGCCAGTGATCACTGGCGGTGTGTGAGTACTCCGTGAAAGGCTATTACCGACGGGTACCCAAAGGGAGCGAGCAGGCATACTCTGCGGCTCATGACGGACTCGCAGGCCGCGCAGCAGGCCACGGAAAAGACCGGCGCCGACGAGGCGGCCGGTACCGACGCAGCGGTCGGCGTGGCCGCGGTGACCGACGCGGACGCGGCCGGCCCGGATGCCACCGCCGGTCCGGAAGGCACCGCGAGCGCCGACGACACCGCGGGCATCGACGCGCCCGGCGTGCCCGATGCCATCGGCACCAACCCGCTCGCCCCCGCCCCGGTCGGCGCCCGTACCGCCGCCGATGTCGTCACCCCCGAGCTCGTCGCGCAGCTCACCAAGGGCGTGGCCGGGTCCGGGCGGACCGCCAACCACACGCCGTTCACCGGCGGGAAGCTGGCCGACCTGCCCGAGTCCACCCCGGAGGACGTCGAGAAGGCATTCGAGCGGGCCCGCGCGGCCCAGGTCGCCTGGGGTGCCACCCCCGTACGCCGGCGCGCCGCCGTCCTGCTCCGTTTCCACGACCTCGTGCTCGCCCGGCAGGCCGAGGTGCTGGACCTCATCCAGCTGGAGACCGGCAAGGCCCGGCTGCACGCCCACGAAGAGGTCCAGGCCGTCGTGGTCGCCGCGCGGCACTACGGACGCAAGGCGCCCGCGTATCTGCGCCCCAAGCGGCACACCGGCGCGGTCCCCACGCTCACCAAGGTCACCGAGCTGCGCCACCCGCGCGGTGTCGTCGGGCAGATCGCGCCCTGGAACTACCCGCTGGAACTGTCGGTGGGCGACGCGCTGCCGGCCTTCGTCGCGGGCAACGCCGTCGTCATGAAGCCCGACACCGAGACCTGCCTCACCGCCCTGTGGGCGCGTGACCTGCTCATCGAGGCCGGGCTGCCCGCCGAGGTCTTCCAGGTCGTCCTCGGGGACGGGCCCGTCGTCGGACCCGAGGTCGTGAAGCACGCCGACTACGTCTCCTTCACCGGGTCGACCCGGACCGGCCGCGAGGTCGCCCAGGGCGCCGCCGCCCGTCTCGTCGGCGTCTCCCTCGAACTCGGCGGCAAGAACGCCATGCTGGTCCTCGAGGACGCCGACATCGACAAGGCCGCCGCGGGCGCCGTCCGCGCCTGCTTCTCCTCCGCCGGTCAACTCTGCATCTCCATCGAGCGGTTGTACGTCCACGAGTCGATCGCCGACGCCTTCGCGGAGCGGTTCGCGGCCCGGACCCGGGCCATGCGGCTCGGCACGTCCCTCGCGTACGGGGCCGACATGGGGTCGCTGGTCGGGGAACGGCAGCTGGAGACGGTGGCACGGCACGTCGAGGAAGCCGTCGCCAAGGGAGCCAAGGTCCTCGCCGGCGGTGTCGCCCGGCCCGACATCGGCCCGTTCTTCTACGAGCCCACCATCCTCGACGGAGTGGAGGCCCCGATGGCCGTCTGCGCCGAGGAGACCTTCGGGCCTGTCGTCTCCCTCTACCGGTTCAAGACCGAGGACGAGGTCGTCGAGCTCGCCAACGCCACGCCGTACGGCCTCAATTCGTCCGTCTGGACGAAGGACGGGCGGCGCGGTCGCGCGGTCGCGGCCCGGCTGCGCACCGGGACGGTGAACGTCAACGAGGGGTACGCCCCCGCGTACGGAAGTGTCCAGTCGCCCATGGGCGGCATGAAGGACTCCGGCCTCGGCCGCCGGCACGGCTCCGAGGGCATCCTCAAGTACACGGAGGCGCAGACCGTCGCCCAGCAGCGGCTGCTGCCGATGGCGCCGTCCCTCGGCATGGACGACGAGAAGTACGCGGCGTTCATGAGCCGGAGCCTCAAGGTCATGAAGGCGTTCCGGCTGCGCTAGGCACGGGCCCCGCGCGGGTCCTCAGCAACGATCCACGGTTCTCAACGGTTCTCAATGAGGAGAGCGGCACGTGTCACAGGAGAGCTCTGTCCAGGAACAGCCGGACGAGGCAACGTACGACTACGACGTCATCGTCATCGGCTCCGGTTTCGGCGGCTCCGTCACCGCGCTGCGGCTGACGGAGAAGGGATACCGCGTGGGTGTCCTCGAAGCAGGCCGGCGCTTCACCCGCGACGCGCTTCCCAAGAACTCCTGGGACATCAAGAACTACCTCTGGGCCCCGAGGCTCGGCATGTACGGCATTCAGCGCATCCATCTGCTGGGCAATGTGATGGTGCTCGCGGGAGCGGGCGTCGGCGGCGGTTCCCTGAACTACGCCAACACCCTCTACGTGCCGCCGAAGCCGTTCTTCGAGGACCCGCAGTGGAAGGACATCACCGACTGGGAAGGGGAGTTGAAGCCGTACTACGACCAGGCCCGGCGCATGCTGGGCGTGCGGCTCAACCCGACCATGACCCCGTCGGACGTGCACCTCAAGGCCGCCGCGGAACGGATGGGGGTCGGCGACACCTTCCACATGGCACCCGTCGGCGTCTTCTTCGGTGACGGACAGGACGCGGACGGCGAGGCCAGGGCCGAGCCCGGCGCGGAGATCGCCGACCCGTACTTCGGCGGGGTCGGCCCCGCCCGCAAGGCCTGCACCGAGTGCGGCGAGTGCATGACCGGCTGCCGCCACGGCGCCAAGAACACTCTCAACGAGAACTACCTCTACCTCGCCGAGAAGGCGGGCGCCGTCGTCCATCCCATGACGACCGTCGTGTCCGTCACCGACGACTCGCGGGGCGGCTACGCCGTCGGGACCCTCCCGACGGACGAGCGGCGCAAGGGCAAGGGCCGGACCTTCACGGCGCACCGGGTCGTGCTCGCGGCCGGCACCTACGGCACCCAGACGCTGCTGCACCGGATGAAGGCGGGCGGCCAACTGCCGTACCTGTCGGAGAAGCTGGGTGAGCTGACCCGCACCAACTCCGAGGCGCTGGTGGGTGCGCAGACCGACAACCGGCGCTACCGGAAGGCGCACGGGACGCCCAGGGCCGACTTCACCCAGGGCGTCGCGATCACGTCCTCGATCCACCCGGACGAGAACACCCACATCGAACCCGTCCGCTACGGCAAGGGCTCCAACGCGATGGGTGGCATGTCCATCCTTCAAGTCCCCTACGCCGAGGGTTCGTCGAGGGTGGCCGGGTGGCTCGCCAATGCGGCCAGGCACCCGCTGCTGGTGCTCCGTTCGCTCTCCAACCGCCGCTGGTCCGAACGCACCATCATCGGGCTGGTCATGCAGTCGCTCGACAACTCCCTGACGACTTACCTGAAGCCGAAGGGCGCGGGCAAGGGGCTGTTGACGGCACGTCAGGGGCACGGTGCCCCCAACCCCAAGCAGATCAAGGCCGCTTCGCAGGCCGCTTCCGTCCTCGCCGAGGAGATCAACGGCTTCGCGGGCAGCAATGTCGGCGAGCTGATGGGCACCCCGCTCACCGCGCACTTCCTCGGCGGCTGCCCGATCGGTGCCGGGGCGGACAAGGGCGTCATCGACCCCTACCACCGCCTCTACGGCCACCCGGGCATCTCCGTCGTCGACGGCGCCGCCGTCTCGGCGAACCTGGGCGTCAACCCGTCGCTCACCATCACCGCGCAGGCCGAGCGGGCCATGTCGTTCTGGCCCAACAAGGGTGAGGCCGATCCGCGTCCGGTGCCGGGAGCCGCGTACGAGCGTCTCAAGGCGGTGGAGCCGAGCCGGCCCGCCGTCCCCGCGGACGCCTTCGGCGCACTGAGGCTGCCGTTCCTGGGCATGCCGACGGTGCCGCCGAAGCCGTAGCCCCGCCCGCCCCGCACGGAACCCGGGGGCGGGTGTCCCCGGAGTTCCGGTCGGCCCCTGGGCTTCGGGCACCTGGGCTTCGGCCCCCGGCTCCTGGGCTTCGGCCCCCGGCTCCTGGGCTTCGGCCCCCGGCTCCTGGGCTTCGGCCCCCGGCTCCTGGGCTTCGGCCCCCGGCCCCTGGGCTTCGGGTCCCGGGCTCGGGGTCCCGGGCTTCGGCCCCCGGCTCCTGGGCTTCGGGTCCCGGGCTCGGGGTCCCGGGCTTCGGCCCCCGGCCGCCCCGGCGTCCTGGCGGCCCCGGGCCTCGGTCGGAGCCCGGGCCCCTCACGAGCCCCGGCCCCGGACGCGAAGAAGGACCTGCGCCCCCCTCCGAGCGCAGGTCCTTCTCTTCGTACGGGGCTGATGCCCGCGTCGTGCGGCCGTGTTACGCGGTCGCACCGGACTTGCGCCGACGGACGACGACCAGCGCACCGGCACCGGCGACGACGGCGATACCGCCGGCGAGGCCGATCATCGGCACGGCGGAGCTGGAGCCCGTCTCGGCCAGGCTGCCGTCGACCTCCGGCGTGTTGCTCTTGTCGGCGGGCTTGTCCGAGACCGGGACCTTGCCGCCTTCCTGCGGCTTGGTGCCGCCGGTGTCCGTGCCGGCCGCGACGATCTGGAACTTGTACGCGACCTCGCCGAAGCCGGTGCACTCCGCCTCGGCGTCGCCGTAGATGCTGGCGCCGAGGGAGAAGCCGGCGCCGACCGGGGCGCTGGACTTCACGTTGATGCGCAGCGGGATGTCGACCTCGTAGTCGGGCTTGAGCTCGTCGGTGTAGCCGACGTAGCCGACCGCGTAACCCTGGGAGTCGACGTCCTCCCATGCCTTCTCGACCGGGTTGTACGCCTGGAGCTGGACCTTCCTGCTCTGGAAGAGGTTCTCGCCCGCCTTGTCGGAGGACGCGCCGGCGAAGAAGCCGACGTCGCTCAGGGTGGCGTCGGAGTTGTTCAGCACGTTCAGGGAGAACTTGTGCCAGCCGCTGCCCCGCGCGATCTTGCCGGACAGACCGTTGATGGACACCTGGACCGCGGAGTCCTCGCACTCGCCGGACCCGGGGTCCGGGGACTCCGACTCCTCCGGCTCGGACGAGCTCGGCGCCGGGGCCGACGCCGAAGCGGAGTCGCTCGGCGCCGGGGCGGACGCGCTGGTGGAGGCGGACGCGGTGGCGGAGGCGGAGGCCGACGCGGAGTCGGACGGCTCGGGGGCGGTCTCGGACGAGCTCGGCGACGCCGACTCGGACGAGGACTCGGACACGCTCGCGCTCGGGGTGGGGCTGTCCTCCGCGAACGCGGCCGGCGCGACCGACAGCAACGCGAGCGGGGCTATGACAGCCGTCGCGGCCGCAGTGGCCATGGCACGGCGAAGCTTCATGAAGACCTCGGAAGTCCGGCGCGCCCTGAACTCGCGGCGCGCATATGGCTTTTATGGGTGAGGCCTCCGCGTGTGGGGCGCGGGTGTGGCCGTTGGTTCTGCAGGTGTGACCGGCGAAAGCTGGGAATGGTTGTCCTCCCCCTCACATAATTCTTATGTGGGCTGAGTCACACCCGGGTTCGCCTTGTGTGCGTCCGTTCGAACCGCTTAGAAATGACCTTCGTGTCTGACAAGCAGCCCGAGGAGACCGGGGGGCCCGCGGTCCCTGACGACGTGTGGGATCGCTTCGCGCGCGACAGCGAACGCGACATCCGCAGCTCCGCCCCCAAAGAGCCGTCCGCGCGGGCGCGCATGGTGACGGAACGACTGCGTCAGCGGGACGCGCAGGAGACCGAGCGGGCCTCCCGCCGGAGCGTCCGGAAGGGCGCGGCACAGCGGACCGCCCAGCCCGAGGGCTGGCGAACGGGCCCCGCGTGGCGCGAGATGGACGGACGCGCGGCCCGCCGCCGCAGGCTGTGGGCGATCATCGGGGTCCCGCTCGCCGTCGCCGTGGTGGTCGTCGCGATGAAACCCTCCCTGCTGCCCGGCGATCCCTTCGGTGCCGCCGCCAGCGCGCCCGGGGACGCCGCCCCGCTGCTCGCCGAGACCACGGCCCCGACCGCGCCGCCCTCCGGCGGTAACAGCGGATCACCCACCCGGAAAAGGCCGTTCGCCGGGTCGCCCGCCGAGCGCTGGGCCGACGGCGCGGCCGGCATCGTCGTCCCGAAGGCCACTCCGGTCGGGGCCCTGACCGAGGAGCAGGTGGCCACCGCGCTGCGGCAGACGAAGAACCTGCTCGTCGGGGCGAACCTCGACCCGGCGACCCTACGCGGCGAACGTCCGAAGGCGGCGATCGCCGTTCTCGACCCCAAGCAGCCCGGGATGATCGACGACGTGAACCGCCGGCTGCGCGCGCCGGACAGGAAGCACGATCCGCTGACGCTCTTCAGCCGATTCGACCCCGACGAGGCGCGCCTGGTCGGGGACGTGGTCAAGACCCGCGGCCGGATGACCTTCAAGAGGGGCAAGGACGCGTCGGTCGCCATCCACGCCGACTACACCTTCGTCTACCCGGTGTCCCCGGCCGGCGGGAAGTCGGCCGAGGTGACCCGCACCATCGTGCGCCGCGTCCTCGACGTCGCGTTCCTGGACCCGGAGAAGTTCCGGATCACGCCGGGCAAACTGACGATCGGCCAGTACGCCGAGGACATCGGCAACTCCGCCTGCGACGTCTACGACGGCTTCCTGCACCCGCAGTTCGCGTCCGCCACCCCCAGCGGCGCGCCGCCGACGGGCCCGACCACCGACCCGTACGACCGCAGCCGCGACATCCAGCCCTCCGCCTCGACCGCCTGCGGCACGGTGTCCCGCACCTGACCGTGTCCGTGCGCCGACGTCCATGAACCCCGCGTCCATGAACCCCGCGCCCATGAACCCCCGCCTTCATGAACCCCGGTGTCCGTGCGCCGACATGACGAAGGGCCCCACGGGACGGATGTCCGCGGGGCCCTTCTCTCGTCAGCACCGACGTCAGAGCAGCGCCGGTGCCTGGAAGCGGCGCCGGGGGTGCGCCGTTGGTCTGGGGTGGCCGCGGTCGTGCGCCGCGGCCCACGAGGAGCGCGCGCGTGGTGCCGACCTTCGGCGGCCGTGTCGCGGGGTGCGGCTCCGCGGCACGGATCGAGTTGTCGAGGATTGCCGACGAGGCTGTCCAGCACGGGACTTGGGACTGTCCCGAGGGCTGGACCGCGCAGGGTGGACCGTGCGGTGTGCGCTGTTCGCGCATCGTGCTGGATGGGCGACGGCCTCCGTGACCGCCGCGACACCGCTGAACAGCTTCCGCCGGGCGGCCCCGGGCGTCCCCGGAGCCGACCGTTTCTCTTGAGTGACCGGGCTGCTGTCCCCTGCCGTCCGGTCACACCACCTGGAGCGAGGTCCCACGACGCACGGCACGATCCGTACGTCTCATCGCTCCAGCGGAGCCACGCGTGGTTCTTTCGGGCCCGCCCCTGGCTGGCACGGACATCAGGAGAAACGAAGTCCGCGGCACCCCGGTCACGCGCCGTACGGGTGAGAGGGAATGCGTACGTGCGTACGCCGGGTACCGGGCCGCGCGTCCGGAGGCCGTGGTCTCCCGCCGTACCCGGGCCATGGATCTCAGACGCGGCCGCGGCACAGCTCGAGGAGGGTCATGGCCAGCGAGGTGCCCGGCTTGCCGAGCGCCTCCCGGTAGTGGCCGAGGATCTCCATCTCGCGGGACAGGTTGACCCGTCGGCCGCCGGAGGTGATCCGGGCCTCCTGGATCACGGCCGAGACGGCCATCCGTTCCTGGACGAGACCGATGATCCGGTCGTCGAGGGCGTCGATGCGCTCGCGGGCACCGGTGATCACGTCGGCGGCCTCGTCGGTGCGGGCGCCGGTCTTGTCGAGTACGTCGGCCATGCTGGGGCTCCTCGGTGGAAGGGGTGCCCCGGAGCGGCTCGGCCCGGAAACGACAGACGCCCCGGGCCTTGTCGGCCCGGGGCGCCTGGGAAGTCGCTTGTCAGTTGCTCAAGCAGCACGACCATGGCAGCCGGTGGGCCGGTTGCCATAGGTAAACAGGAAGGTCGTGTGCGTGAGCATGACGGCAGTATGCACGCCCGCGGGGGCACGGGCCAAGCAGGTTCGGATGGTGAGACCCGGGCCGGAAACCCCGGCGGCGCCACCCCCACCGCGGCCCCCGGTAGAATCGGCCGTACACACCCTTTTGCTCACCGCCGGAAGGCAGACCGTGCCAGAAGCGTCCCCCGCCGCCCCCGACACCGTCCTGGTCGTCGACTTCGGTGCGCAGTACGCCCAGCTCATCGCCCGTCGTGTCCGTGAGGCCCGGGTCTACAGCGAGATCGTGCCGAGCACCATGCCGGTCCAGGAGATGCTCGCCAAGAACCCGGCCGCGATCATCCTCTCCGGCGGTCCCTCGTCGGTCTACGCGGAAGGCGCCCCGCGCCTGGACCGCGAGCTCTTCGAGGCGGGCGTCCCCGTCTTCGGTATGTGCTACGGCTTCCAGCTGATGGCGACGACCCTCGGCGGCACGGTCGACAACACCGGCGCCCGCGAGTACGGCCGTACGCCGCTGCACGTCTCGAAGTCCGGTTCCACCCTCTTCGAGGGCACCCCGGACGAGCAGCCGGTGTGGATGTCGCACGGCGACGCCTGCTCCGCCGCTCCCGAGGGCTTCACCGTCACGGCCTCCACGGACGTCGTCCCGGTCGCCGCCTTCGAGAACGACGAGAAGAAGCTCTACGGCGTCCAGTACCACCCCGAGGTCATGCACTCCACGCACGGCCAGCAGGTCCTGGAGCACTTCCTGTACCGCGGCGCGGGTATCACCCCGACCTGGACCACCGGCAACGTCATCGACGAGCAGGTCGCCCTCATCCGCGAGCAGGTCGGCACCAAGCGCGCCATCTGCGGTCTGTCCGGCGGAGTGGACTCGGCGGTCGCCGCGGCCCTCGTCCAGAAGGCCATCGGCTCCCAGCTCACCTGTGTGTACGTGGACCACGGTCTGATGCGCCAGGGCGAGACCGAGCAGGTCGAGAAGGACTTCGTCGCCGCGACCGGCGTCCAGCTGAAGGTCGTGGACGCGGAGGAGCGCTTCCTCACCGCGCTCAAGGGTGTCTCGGACCCCGAGGAGAAGCGGAAGATCATCGGGCGCGAGTTCATCCGCGTCTTCGAGCAGGCGCAGGCGGACATCATCGCCGAGGCCGCCGAGGGCGAGGACGTCGCGTTCCTCGTGCAGGGCACGCTCTACCCGGACGTGGTCGAGTCCGGCGGCGGCACCGGCACCGCCAACATCAAGTCCCACCACAATGTGGGCGGCCTCCCCGAGGACCTGGAGTTCCAGCTCGTCGAGCCGCTGCGCCAGCTGTTCAAGGACGAGGTCCGGATGGTCGGACAGGAGCTCGGCCTGCCGGACGAGATCGTCCAGCGCCAGCCGTTCCCCGGCCCCGGACTCGGCATCCGGATCGTCGGCGAGGTCACCAAGGAGCGTCTGGACCTGCTCCGCGAGGCCGACGCCATCGCCCGCGAGGAGCTCACCGCCGCCGGTCTCGACCGGGACATCTGGCAGTGCCCGGTGGTCCTGCTCGCGGACGTGCGCAGCGTGGGCGTGCAGGGCGACGGCCGGACGTACGGCCACCCGATCGTGCTCCGTCCGGTGTCCAGCGAGGACGCCATGACGGCCGACTGGTCGCGGCTGCCCTACGACGTCCTGGCGAAGATCTCGACCCGCATCACGAACGAGGTCGCGGACGTCAACCGCGTCGTGCTCGACGTGACGAGCAAGCCCCCGGGCACCATCGAGTGGGAGTGACCGCCGAGGGGGAGTGACCTTCCCCCTCAGGTCCGCCTGAGCGTGCGCACCGGCGCGCCGGGCTTCCAGACCTGGACGACCAGATAGGTGTCGTCCTCGACGTAGGTCCGGGTGACCTCCGTCAGTTCGGTGCGGAAGAGGTGGAACGGCTCCGGCGGTTCCACCTCTTTCACGTACGCCGCCTTCGCGGGGAGGTCGTCGCCCACCTCGACGGCCCGCCCGCTGATCCGTACGTCGCCGCCGCCCATGTCCGTGCCGCCCCCCGGATTCGCCTGGAGCGCGAAGCGCGGGTCCCGGCGCAGGTCGAGCGCCTTGAGGGAATCCGGCATCATGCCGAGCCACAGCTCGCCGTTCAGGAAGCGCACCTCGATGCCGGAGGTGCGGGGCGAGCCGTCCTTGCGGAGGGTCGCGAGGACGTGGTGGGTGAAGGCGCCGAAGCGCTGTTCGACGGTCTCGGCGAGGTCGGGTTCGGCCGTGGAGAGAGCTTCCCAGTTCATGGCAGCGAGTCTGACGCGGATACCCGACATCTCCTGTCGGGTTTTAGCGGTGTCCCTCTTTGTTCCTCTTTTTTCTCTCACGGAACACCCCTGTTCTCCTGGGCTGACCCCGGGTAACTTCCGCTCCGTACGGAACACGCCAGTGCTGGAGGACATATGCACGGGCCCAACCCGCCCCTGCCCCGCCCCACCGACCAGCTGCGGTTCGCCATGCCGCCGATGCACGAATCGATGGACGACGAGCGGCGGCACCGCAAGGAGCGGCTGGCCGGCGCGCTCCGGCTGTTCGGACGGCTCGGCTTCGAGGACGGCGTCTCCGGGCACATCACGGCGCGCGACCCCGAGTACAGCGACTGCTTCTGGGTCAATCCGTTCGGCATGCCCTTCAAGCACGTCACCGTGAGCGACCTGGTCATGGCAAACCAGGACGGGCAGGTGATCGAGGGCCGCTACCACGTGAACCAGGCGGCCTTCACCGTGCACTCCCGGGTCCACGCCGCCCGCCCCGACGTCGTCGCCGTCGCCCACTGCCACTCCGTGCACGGCCGCGCCCTCGCCGCCCTCGGTGATCTGCTCGACCCGATCACCCAGGAGAGCTGTGCGTTCTACGAGGATCACGCTCTGTACGACACCTATACCGGGGTCGCCGTCGACGCGGAGGAGGGCCGCAGGATCGCGTCGGCGCTGGGCAGCCGCAAGGCGCTGGTGCTGCGCAACCACGGACTGCTGACCGTCGGGGACTCGGTGGACGCGGCGGCCTGGTGGTTCCTGTCCATGGAGCGGTCGAGCCAGGTCCAGCTCACCGCGAAGGCCGCGGGCCGGCCCTTCCTCATCGACCACAAGCAGGCGGTCGCCACCCGTGAACAGCTCGGCGGCGACCTGGTGGCATGGATCAACTACCAGCCGCTGTGGCAGGACATCAGCCGCAGCGAACCCGATCTTCTCAGCTAGGGACCGCCGTTCGGATCGGGCGTCGGGGTGTCGAGGTGTCGTTGTGCCGAGGTGCGGACGGTGCTTCGCCGGCCTGGGTGAAGGGTGTCTGGCGCGGTGCTAGAAGCCCCGCAGGACGGCCGCCTTCGTCCTGGTGAACTCCTCGTCCGTCAGGACACCGTCGCGGTGCAGCTCTCCCAACTCCCGCAGACGGCGCAGCAGTACGTCGTGATGGTCGGACTGCCGCGGCACCACCGGGGCCGGCCGGGGACCGTCCGCGTACTCCACGGTGCGCGTGGAGGGATGCGGCAGCCGTGCGGTGACCGCGGTGGCGACCAGCGCCGTGAGCAGGTCGCGGCGGGTGCTGCCCCACAGATCGAGGGCGTACGGGTCCTTCTCGGGCGGCAGTTTGGAGAAGACCGCCTCGTGCGTCACGAAACGCAGGAAGCCGTCCTCGTAACCGGAGTTGGGCAGCCACTCGACCTGTACGAGATCACCCAGGGCGATGATCCGCGGGCCCGTCGCCCGCTTGACCCGGTCCGAGGTGTCCGCCCAGTCGATGCGCACCTGCGTCCCGTCGAAGGAGACCGTGCCGTCGCTGGAACGGACGGAGACCGGGACGGGCGGTCCCGCGAGCAGGTACGTCTTCGCCGGTTCCTTGGGGATCTGGTCCAGGAGCAGCGCGCGGCGGATCTCCTCGGCGACGTACTCGGCCACTCCGGAACGGTCGATGTCGACCGTCAGCCTGTAGGGGTCCGCCGTGTCGGGCAGCCGGCCCCCGGTCGCCTGAAGCAGCGGGTCGGCGCCCTCGCGCAGCCGCAGGCGCAGGCGGCCACGCTTGCGTTCGGGCGCGTAGACGATGCCCGACACCGCCTCCAGGGGAACGGAGATCTCCCCGTACGTCTGCCGGAACAGCGGCACGCTGCGGTGCAGCCCCGGCGTGATCCTGATCGTGCTGCCGTCGAAGGCCCAGGTCCCGTCGCGCTGGATGATCTCGGCCATGGAGAAATTCTCGCAGCCGGGTCAACACGGGGTAACCGCGCTTCACCCGGGCTGACCCGACCTGACGCATGCGCACCACGCTCCGTACGGCACAATTCGCTGTCACCACGGGGCAGTTGTCAGGTGGGTGTACGTGCTTCGCGCCCTGGGGGGTGGGGCGGGCGGGTGCTCCGGCCGGTGTGACGGTCGGGCGTACGGACGGTGTGACGGTCGGGCGTAAGGACGGTTCGGCCGTACGAAGTTCTCTGGGGCGGGAAGGCGGCAGTTGGCGTGGCGGTGCAGGAGGCGAGACACGGTGCGGGGCACGGTGCCGGGTCGGGTGCCGGGTCGGGCACCGGACCGGGCGGCGGGCGGAGCGGTGGTCCGGGAGGCGGGTCTGGCGGAGGTCCGGGCGGCCTGGGCGGGGGCCTGGGCGGAGGGTCGGGTGCGCACGAGGGGGGCTGCACGTGCGGGGACTGCCCGCACGGGGCGCGTACGGGGCATCGGCGGGCTGTCGCCGCGTTCCTCGCCAAACGCGACGCGCTGGCATCCGGGCAGGGACTGCCCGCCGGCGTCGCGCACTCCGCCTCCGCGTCCCGGCAGTGGGTGTCCGACGAACTCACCCAGTCCGCGGACCTGGTCGCCGAACGCGGCCGCATCGAGGGTGAGGCCTGGCTGGGGCGGCTGTGGCGGTACACCGCGTTCACCGTCTGGGGTGCTGTCGTCGTCCTGCTCCTCGTGCAGGCGCTCACCGCGATCGGGGCCGGGTGGACGGCGGCGAGGACGGCCGGGCTGCTCGCCGCGGTCGTCCTGGCCGGACTCCTGACGGGAGCGGCGTGGCTGCACCGGGCGCGGGGCGGGGCCCTCGCGCCGGTCATCGGCGAGGACAACCGTCTCTCCACCTCCCGCGCGGTCGCCGCCGGTTGGGTGCTGGCCGTCGTGTACGCGCTGCTCGTGCTGGTGGGGCAGCTGGCGGGGGCCTCCGCGCACGGCCGCCGGGACGAACTCATCGCCGGGCTCGAACTCGCCCGGGGCGCCGGTGTCGTGACCGTCGTCGCCGTGGTGTGCGGGGTGGCTGTGCTGGTGCGGCGGGTGGTCGGGCTGCGGGTGCTCGGGCAGCGGCTGCAGAAGGTGCGCGCGGACCGGCCGCGCGCGGCCGACCTGCTGACCGACGACGCCGGGCGGGGGAGCTTCGCCGACATCCAGTACGTGTTGATCAGCGTGGTCGCCCTGGTCTTCGCGGTGGTGCGGCTGGCCCGGCGGCCGTCGCAGTTGCCGGACCTTCCGTGGGGGCTGGCACTGCTGGTGCTGGTGTCGGCCGCGACCTATCTCGCCGGGAAGTACGCCGAGGGTGGGCGGCCGGTGGTCCTCTCCGTGGTCCGTGCCCGTGAGGCCGGCGATCTGGACGCGCCCATTCGCACCGGGGACGACATCGAGATCCGGGGGGCCGGGTTCGTGCCGCCGGGTGCGCAGAGCGCGGACCGGCTGTCGCGGATGGTCGTGCGGATCGGGCCCGTGCATGTGCATGTGCCGTTGGTGCCGGTGTCCGGAGGGTTCAGCAATCCCACGGACGCGGTGCTGACGGTGCCTGTGCCGGTGGATGTGGAACCCGGGCGGGTGGACGTGCAGGTGGTGACCGCGTCGGGGGTCGAGACGAACCGGTACGAGATCGATGTGACCGACTGAGGCGGTGCGGGTGCGCTCGCGCCGGCGTTTCGGGTGGGGGTCCGCCGGTGGGTGGGTCGGGGCCGTGCCGGTACATCCCGGTCCGTCGCCGCTGGATCGGACGTGGGTCCGTGAGGGAGCCGCTGCTCGATCCGGACGTAAGCGACGGACATCACGATCGTCGGAGGCCTGCCGCTCGGTGTTCTGCTGGTCCTCACGGACCGTGGGG